>DAIDJQ010000200.1 GCA_027451305.1 Cellulomonas sp. | reverse complement strand
CGCGAGCGCGGTGTCCACGTCCGGCACGTTGCGCAGGCCGAACGAGATGGTCACCGCGTCGAACGACGCGTCCGCGAAGGGCAGCGCGAGGGCGTCGCCCCCGACGAAGGCCAGGTCCGGACGGCGGCGGCGGCCCTCGCTCAGCATGCCGACCGACAGGTCGCACGCCACCACGCGCACCCCGCGGTCGGCGAGGGGCTCCGCCGAGGTGCCGGTGCCGGCGGCGAGGTCGAGGACCGTGTCGCCGCGCTGCGCGCCGAGCGCGTCCAGCGTGGCGTGCCGCCAGAGCCGGTCCTGGCCCATCGACAGCACGTCGTTGGTCAGGTCGTACCGGTGCGCGACGGCGTCGAACATCGCGGCGACGTCGCGGGTCTGCTTCTCCAGGCTGGCGCGGGGCATGGGCCCATCGTCGCAGGTCCGCCTCCGCCCTCGGCACCCCGGCCGCCCGGTGCCGCACCCGAGGCCACGGCGACGGGCACCCGGTGCGCGGCAGGACCTTCGCAGCACCTACGCTGGCGGGCGATGAGCATCCCGTCCTCGGCGCCGTCCGCGCCGTCGCTGCCCCTGGTGGTGCGGACCGTCCCGCTCGACGACCTGGCCCGCCCCGTCCCCACCGACCCCGCCGGCAGCCCCGACCTCGCCGAGCGCGCGGCCGACCTGCTGGACCTGCTGCCCCAGGACGCACCGCTCGCGTGGGTGCGCCGCGGCGACGGGCTCGTGGCGTGGGGCGAGGCACTGCGCGTCGAGGTGCACGGACCCGACCGGTTCGCCGCCGCCGAGCGCGCCTGGCACCAGGTGCTGGCCCACGCCGTGGTGCGGGACGAGGTGAGGCTGCCGGGGACGGGGCCGGTGGCGTTCGGCTCGTTCGCGTTCGACGACGACTCCCCCGCCGGCGGCGTCGTGGTGGTCCCCCAGGTGGTGGTGGGCCGGCGCGACGGACGTGCCTGGCTGACGACGCTGACGACCGGCGGCCATCTCGGGGCCGCCCCACGGCTGACCGACGTGGCGGCCGAGGACCCGTTGCACCCGGACCGCACCCGGCCCCGCTCGCCCGGCGCGGTGCACTACACGGACGGTGCGGTGCCGGCCGACCGCTGGCCGGACGTGGTGCGGGAGGGGGTCGCCGCGATCCGCGCCGGCGAGGTCGACAAGGTGGTGCTGGCGCGCGACGTGCGGGCGCGCGCCGACGAGCCGGTGGACGTCCGGTGGCTGCTTCAGCGCCTCGCGCGCCGGTACACCTCCTGCTGGACCTTCAGCGTGGACGGCATGGTCGGCGCGACCCCCGAGCTGCTGGTGCGGTCCGACCAGGGGCTGGTGACCTCCCGAGTCCTGGCCGGCACCATCCGGCGGACCGGCGACGACGCGGCGGACATGGCACGCGCCGCGATCCTGGCGCACTCGTCGAAGGACCTCGAGGAGCACGAGTACGCGGTCACCTCCGTGGCCCGGGCGCTGGCGCCGTTCTGCTCGTCGAGCAACGTCCCCGACGTGCCGTTCGTGCTGTCGCTGCCCAACGTGCTGCACCTGGCCTCGGACGTCACCGGGGTGCTCTCGACGCCCGCGGACGGACGGCCGCACCCCTCGTCGCTCGCGCTCGCCGCGGCGCTGCACCCCACCGCGGCGGTGTGCGGCACGCCCACGCAGGCAGCCCGGGCGCTGATCGCCCGTGTCGAGGAGATGGACCGCGGCCGCTACGCGGGGCCGGTGGGCTGGTTCGGCGCGGACGGCGACGGCGAGTGGGGCATCGCCCTTCGGTCCGGGTGGGTGGACCCCGACGACCCGCGGCAGGTGCGGCTCTTCGCCGGCTGCGGTGTGGTGGCGGCCTCCGACCCGGCCGCGGAGCTCGCCGAGTCGGAGGCGAAGCTCGAGCCGATGCGCTGGGCGCTCGCCTCCGACTGACCGCGGCCGGCCGGACCGTCCGCGCTGCGCACGCGGGCACCCCGGCGCGGGAACCGTCCTCTCCGGACGAACGAGGGACGGCCACGGGCCGTCTCCGCCACACCGAGCTGCTTGGTGTCCGCTCCGGACGAGCGGAGGGACGGCCCGGAGGCTGCTCTCCTCCGGGCCGTCCCTCGTTCACGGCCGACGGTCGACCGTCGGCCGCACCGCCCGTCACGGCATCCGCGACGTCAGCCCTGGCCGGCGCTGCCGGTGCCGCTGCCCTGCTGCTGCAGCCACTGCCACAGCTGGTTGGGGCTCAGGCTGCCGGGGGTGGAGCTGCTGCCCGAACCGGAACCGCTCGAGCCGCTGGAGCTCGAACCGCTGTTGCTCTGCGTCGCGGTCTCCTGCTTGGTGGCCAGGGTGACCTTCACCTCGAGGGCCTTGCCGTTGCGGACCACCGTCAGCGTCGTCTGCTGACCGGAGGTCATCGCGCGGACGAAGGCCGTCAGCGACTCCGCACCGCCCACCGGGTTGTTGTCGATCGCGACGATCACGTCACCGGCCTGGATCCCGGCGTTGGAGGCGGGCGAGCTCGGGCTGACCGACTGCACCGCGGCACCGCGGCGGGTCACGCCGTCGGCCGTGGCCGTGCCGTCCTTGAGGGTCACGCCGAGGAAGGCGTGCTTCGCCGTCCCGGTGTCGATCAGCTGGGCGGCGATGTTCTTCATCAGGTTGACCGGGATCGCGAACCCGAGACCGATGGAGCCGGACTGGCTGGACGTGGTGGCGATCGAGGAGGTGATGCCGATCACCTGACCCTGCGCGTCGAACAGCGGGCCGCCGGAGTTGCCCGGGTTGATCGCCGCGTCGATCTGGATCGCGTTGGTCACCACGGGCGTGCTGCCCGACTCCGACGTCGAGACCGGGCGGTCCACCGCCGAGACGATGCCCGTGGTCACCGTGTTGGCCAGGCCGAGCGGGTTGCCGACCGCCATGACGGACTCGCCGACGGTCACCTTGTCCGAGTTGCCGAACGTCGCGACCGACAGGTCGGTCGGCGCGTTCTTCAGCTGCACGACGGCGAGGTCGGTGGTCGGGTCGGTGCCGACGACGGAGGCGTCGTACAGGCGTCCGTCGTCGAGCGTCACCTGGACGGTGTTGTTCTGTGCGCCGGAGACCACGTGGTCGTTGGTCAGCACGTGCCCCTTGGCGTCGATGATCATCCCGGAGCCCAGCGCCTCGCCCGAGGCGGTGGTGACGGCGATGGCGACCACAGACGAGTGCACGGCCTGGACCACGGCCGGCCAGTTCGGGTTCTGGGACGTGGACCCGGAGACGGGGACGGAGCTCGCCCCGGACTGCCCGATGGTGGCCAGGGAAGCCGGCTGCGCGGCGCTGCCGGTCGCGCCGTGCGACCCGAACCCGTGCGAGGCGACGGTGATGGCGCCGATCGCGAGCAGCAGCACGACGACCAGCGTGGCCGCCAGGGGCAGCCAGCGGCGCCGCAGCGCGCTTCCTCCCGAGGCGCCGGCAGCGGGGTCGGACCCGGCGGCCCCCGGTCCGGCGGGCTCACCCGGGCCCGCGTAGGGGTCCGCCGACCCGTACGGATGACCCGCCTGCGGCTGCCCCGGCTGGGGCTGCGGCTGCCCGCCGTACGGCTGGCCCGGGTACGGCCGGGCGCCGTAGGGCTGCGCGGGGTACTGGCCGGGATACGGCTGGCCCGCGTACGGCTGCGCGCCGTAGGGCTGCGCGTACGGCTGGCCCGGCACGGGCGGGTAGGGCTGCTGACCCGGCTGACCGGCGTGACCGCCGTACGGCTGCCCGGGGTACGGCGCGCCGTAGCTGCGGATCGGGTACGTGTGCCCGGCCTGCGGCGGCACGGGAGGCTGAGGAGGGGTCGGGCCGGACGGTGCCGCGGGCGGGGGCGTCGAGGAGGCGGTGGGCAGCGGCTGGGTCGGGTGCTCGACGGGCACCGGCTGCGTGGCGGCGACCTGCGGGTGCCCGGGCTGGTCCGTCGGCACCGGCTGCGTCGCTGCGACCTGCGGGTGCTCGGGCTGGTCGGCCGGCGCCGGCTGGGTCACGTCGCTCGACGGCTCACCTGTCGGCGCGGCGTCCTCCGGACGCTCGGGCGTCGGCTGCGCGCCCTCAGGGCGGTCCGCCCCGTCCGGCGTGGGCGAATCAGTGGTGGTCATGGATCCCCTCCTTGTCACGACCATGAGACGTCCCCGCGCTGGAGGGAGCCTCGACCAAACCTGGGAACGGGCTGCGAGTTCGGCATGGATCTCGGCCGCCCCGCAGCGATCCTGCCGGACCGCACCCACAGCTCAGCTCGAGAGCACGTCCTGCACCGCGACGGCCACCTCGGCGGCGAGCAGCTCTCCGAGCGCGCGGCGGCCGACGCGGTCGACCCGCACCTCCACGACGCTGACCCCGGTGCCCGGTGCGGCCAGCGCCGGCGCCAGCCCGTCCAGGTCGCCCACCCGCGTGTGCCGCACGCCGTAGCCGGCGCACAGCGCGGCCAGGTCGGCGCCGTGCGGGGTGCCGAACACCCGCTCGAACACCGCCGCGTGGGCCGGCGCGCCCGGCTCGAGCGTGCTGAACACCGACCCGCCGTCGTCGTTCGCCACCACCAGCTGCAGGTCGAGCGCCGGCTCACCGGGCCCGCGGAGCAGACCGCCGACGTCGTGCAGGAACGTCAGGTCGCCCACGTACGCGCGCACCCGCCGGCCGGGCAGCGCCAGCGCCACACCGGACGCGGTCGAGGTGGTCCCGTCGATCCCCGCCAGCCCGCGGTTGGCCAGCACGAGCGGTGGCACGTCCCAGCGCGCGACGAGGTCCAGATCCCGCACCGGGTTCGACGAGCCGGCCACCAGGACGTCCGCCGGCGCGCTCGCCGCCGCGACGGCCCGTGCGACCGCGGGACCGCTCAGCCTGGCTCCGGCACGTCCGCGCCGCCCGCCCGTCGGCCCGTCGGCAGGCGTCAGCAGCCGGTCGAGCACCGTGAGCGCCGCCTCGTCCGCGGCGTGCCAGGCGTCCCACCAACCCTGCGGCGCGCCGGAGCGGCG
Organism: Cellulomonas sp.; assembly: GCA_027451305.1. The sequence continues at coordinate 2,396 of DAIDJQ010000200.1, read as the reverse complement.
CCAGCGAACCGGCACCTCGGGGAGCACCGCGGCCGCGTTCCGTGCGGCGTCGGGCCAGGGGGCGCCGCGGGGGGCGACGACCGCCACCTCGACGTCGGGGTCGGCCAGCAGCCGGTGCACGGGCCGGGAGAGGGTCGGCCGGCCGAGCACCACCGCGCGGCGCACGGCGCCGCCCAGCCGCTCGTCGGCCAGGAGCAGACGGTAGGCCGTCAGCGCCCGGTACCCGCCGCGCGCGCCCGACGACGGCTCCGCCAGCAGCGGCCACCCCGCAGCCTCCGCCAGCTGCCGGGCAGCCGGTCCGGCCCCGTCGCCCGCGATCACCACCGTGGGCACGGACCGGCGCCCACGCCGCGGCCGGGCGGCTGCCGGGTCCACCACAGCCGGGATCGCGGCCGTCAGCGCGGGCAGCGGTGCGGCGGCGGCGGCCGACCAGCCGCCCACCGGCTCCACGACGCTGAGCCCGGCCGTGGCGGGTGCGGGCCAGGCGTCGTCGTCGGGGACCAGCGGCTCGCGGAAGGCGAGGTCGACGTGCACGGGCCCCGGCGCGCCGGTCCGGGCCCCTGTGGCGGCGGCGACCACGCGGGCCAGCAGCGCACGCAGGTCGCGGTCCTCGTCGGGACGGCCGGTCGGCGCCGGCACGTCCGCCGCCAGGCGCACCGCCGCGCCGAACATCCCCGGCTGCTCGGTGGTCTGGTTGGCGCCGGTGCCGCGCAGCTCGTGCGGGCGGTCGGCGGTCAGCAGCAGCAGCGGAACACCGGCGTGGTGCGCCTCGAGCACCGCCGGGTGCAGGTTGGCCACCGCCGTGCCGGAGGTGGTGACCACCGCGACCGGACGTGCCATGGCCGGCCGGCCGTCGCCGGGGCCGGTCGGCACGTCGGTCCACGGGGAGGCCTTGGCGAGGCCGAGGGCGAGGAAGCTGGCGTCCCGCTCGTCGACCCGCACGTGCAGCCGGATCGCGGGGGCGTGCTCGGGCCGCTCGTCGTCCGGGAGCGCCGCTGCCGCCAGCGCGAAGGCGAGCGGCGCGCTGCGGGACCCGGGGGCGAGCACGACGTCGCGCACCCCGAGGGCGGCGAGCGCCTGGACCAGCACGCGGGCGGCGGCGGTCGACGGGTTGGTCACGGCCGCCATCATGCCCGAGGAGCCTGCGCCGCTCCTGCCACGCGGGTGACCCGCTCCCGCCACCGCAGGTCGAGCGCGGGGTCCGCTGCAGCAGCGGCCAGGAGGTCGGGCGCGGGAACGGGACGACGCAGCTCGATCGCGCCGTCGCGCGGCAGCAGGGGGTCCGTGACGACGTCCCGGGAGAGCAGGGCGGCCGTGGCCAGGCCGCACGCGTACGGCAGCTCCGGCAGGGCGGCCGCGAGCGCCAGCCCGGCGGCCAGCCCGACGGACGACTCCAGCGCCGACGACACCACCACGGGCAGGCCCAGCTCCTCCGCCAGGCGCAGGCAGGCCCGCACACCGCCGAGCGGCTGCACCTTCAGCACCACCACGTCGGCGGCGTGCCGACGGGCCACCTCGAGCGGGTCGGCCGCACGGCGCACGGACTCGTCGGCGGCCAGGGGCACGTGGGTGCGGCGGCGCAGCGCCGCGAGCTCCTCGACCGTGCGCACGGGCTGCTCGGCGTACTGCAGCCCGCCGGCCGCGCGGTCGAGCGCGGACAGGCGCGCGGCGGCCGTGTCGACGTCCCAGGCGGTGTTGGCGTCCACCCGGATGGCACCGTCCGGCCCGAGCGCGTCGCGCACCGCCTCGAGCCGGGCCTCGTCGTCGGCCGGCTGCTGCCCGGGCTCGGCGACCTTCACCTTAGCGGTGGTGCAGCCGCCCGACCCGCGCACGATGCGGTGCGCGGTCGCGGCGTCCACCGCCGGGACGGTGACGTTCACCGGGATGCGGTGGCGCAGGGGCTCGGGCCAGCCCTCGTCGGCCGCCTCACGGGCGGCGAGCCACCACCGGGACGACTCGGCGTCGTCGTAGTCCCAGAACGGGCTGAACTCCCCCCAGCCCGCATCGCCGCGCAGCAGCGTGCCGTCGCGGGACGTCAGCCCGCGGAACCGGGTGCGCATGGGCACCGACCAGACGACGAGGTCACCGGAGGAGGGCACGCCCGCCACCCTAGGCTCACGGCGCGAGCGCCTCTGCCGCGCCTGCGCCCGCGCACCACCACGCCGGCACCCGCGAGCCGGGTCCCGGTCGGCAGCCCGGCCTAAGGTGACGGGCGTGACCCCCGCCGCCGGCCTGCAGCCCCTCTCGCCCCCGCCCGCCTCCGTGTCGGCGACCTTCGACCCCAGCCGCTGGCGCGCCGTCGCGGGCTTCGACGGGCTGAGCGACGTCACGTACCACCGCGGCGTGCAGCGCTCGGCGGACGGGCAGCGGGACCTGCCGGTGGTACGGGTGGCGCT
>DAIDJQ010000199.1 GCA_027451305.1 Cellulomonas sp. | reverse complement strand
CCGCCTCAAGGAGCTGACCGCCCGCTACCGCTACCGCAGCACGGTGTTCGGCGACTGGGGTCTGGCGGAGATGCCGTCGCCGGGGCTGGTCGCGCTGTTCGGCGGCCCGTCCGGCACCGGCAAGACCATGACGGCCGAGGTCATCGCCGCGGACCTGGGCGTGGACCTCCTGCGCGTGGACCTGCAGGCGGTGGTGTCCAAGTACATCGGGGAGACGGAGAAGAACCTCGAGCTGATCTTCGCCGCGGCATCGTCGGGCGACTGCGTGCTGCTGTTCGACGAGGCCGACGCCCTGTTCGGCACCCGGGCCAAGGTCAGCGACGCCCGCGACCGGTACGCCAACCTCGAGGTGTCCTTCCTGCTGCAGCGGCTGGAGACCTACGACGGGTTCGTGGTGCTCACCACCAACTTCCAGGGCAACATCGACCCGGCGTTCCTGCGCCGCGTGCACGCGAGCGTGCACTTCACCCTGCCGAGCCCGGCCGAGCGGCTGGCGATCTGGCAGCGGGCCCTCGCCGAGGCGCCGCTCGACGACGTCGACCTCGGCTTCATCGCCGACAAGCTCGACCTGGCCGGTGGTGCGATCCGCAACGCAGCGTTGACCAGCGCGTTCCTGGCGGCGGCCGACGGCGGCGTGGTCCGGATGGAGCACCTGGTCAGAGGGCTGGCGAGCGAGCTGACCAAGCTCGGCCGGCGTGCCACCCCCGAGCTGTTCGGTCCGTGGCACCACCTGGTGCCGGACGCGGGCTAGCCGACCGCGCGCGGGCATCCGACAGCGCGAGCCCGGTACCGCTTCAGCTCTCGGTGGTCTTCACCGTCGCGGGGTTGAGGACCTGGATCACGCCACCGAACGCGCACGTGCACGTCGCACCGAACGTCAGCGCGGGCTTGCCGCCGATCGTCGTCTGCAGCGCGCCGCCCACCCATGCGCCGGTGACCGGGATGCAGGGCATCGGGGTCAGCACGCCGAGCGCCGCAGTGGTGGCCGCCAGCACCTGCGGGTTCGCCAGCGAGGTGCACATGCCGAACGGCGGGATGTTCACCATGGGGGCGGCGTCGGTGATGGCCGCGGCAGGCTTGCCCTCGATCGTGACGCGGGCGATCGGCAGCACCACGAGCGTGGAGGGTGCGACCCCGAAGCTGCACTGCATCATCGCGGTCGCCGAGACGGCGGGCTTGCCCATGGTCGGTCCTCTCGTCGGTCCGCTCGTCCGTCCGCTCGTCGGTCCCGCAGCCGGAGCCGGTGCTACAGCTTGGATCCCTTGACCGACGACGTGCGGGTGCCGCCCGTCGTGGTGATCACGCAGGTCACGTCCCGGTCCTCGCCCTGCTCCCAGCCACGCGCGGAGGGCAGCAGGTAGGTGAAGAACAGCGACGAGTCGCGGTAGTCGGAGCCGACGTACGAGGAGAACGCGCCGAGGCACGCGCCGTCTGCGAACGCCTTCAGCACCGCCTCGCCGGGGTACGCCGCCGTCTTCTCGGTGCCGGCGGGCAGCGGGTACGCCGCCAGCGCGTACACCTCCTGCTGGTGCGGCTGCGAGCACGGCACCACCGTCAGGTCCTTGACCTCGGCGACGATCGTCGTCGGCGCCACCATGCACTCCCCGGGCTTGGCGCTCAGCACCGGAACCGTGACGGTCTCCTTCTTGCCGAAGAAGGAGCAGCCGCTCAGCACGATGAGCCCCGCGGTCGCCAGTGCGGTGGCGGCGACGGCACGGCGGACCACGGACGGCCCCCTGTTGTGCCGTCCGGTTCCCGCTCGTCCGTCCATCTGCCTCTCCGCCGGGTTGCTCAGCCGTGGCCCGGTGCCCCAGCGACGTTAGCCGCGGGCGGCTGCGGTTCCCTCCGTAGTTGTTGCGTAACTTCGGCTGTGCCTCGGCTTTGTCCCGGGCCGGGAACGACGACGTCCTGCGCGTGACGGTCTGCACGGCCGAGACGGGGACGGCCGACGCCGAGCGGCGGGCGGCGGCGACCGTGCTCGGCACCCGGTCCCTGCTCGACCGACCGTCCGCCGGCGTCAGGGCCGGATGCCCGCCCGCACCGCGTAGGACACCAGCTGGGCGCGGTCCTTGGCCTGCACCTTGGTCATGGCCCGGTTGGCGTGCGTCTTCACGGTGAACGGCGACAGGAACATGTCCCGGGCGATCTGCGCGTTGTCGAGCCCGGACACGATCGCGGCCACCACCTCCCGCTCGCGCGGCGTCAGCGCCTCGAACCGCTTGACCATCCCGGGGTCCGCCGGCGTGACCTGCTCGGCGGCCACGTGCCCGATCAGCGCGGCGGCGGCCGAGGCGGAGAGCGCACCGCCGCCGGCGGCGACCTCCGTGATCCCGGCGACCAGCTCGGCGGGCCCGACGCCCTTGGACAGGAAGCCGTCGGCGCCGGCCCGGAGCGCGGCCAGCACGTTCTCGTCCTGGTCGAAGGTGGTCAGCACGATGATCCGCAACGCCTGCGACGGGTGCGTGCGACGCAGTCGGCGGGTGGTCTCCACGCCGTCGATGCCGGGCATCCGGATGTCGAGCAGCACCACGTCCGCCTCGACCTGCTCGAGCAGCTGCAGCGCGGCGAGACCGTCGGCGGCCTCACCGACCACCTCGAGCTGCGGCTGCGCGCCGAGGATGGTCCGCAGGCCGTACCGGATCATCTCCTGGTCGTCGACCAGCACCACACGGATCACGGCGTTCCTCCGGCGTCGACGGGCAGCTGGGCCCACAACCAGAACAGGGTGTCGTCGGCCTTGGTGTCGATCCACCCGCCGACCGACTCGGCACGCTCCCGCATCCCGACCAGGCCGTACCCGGTGCCCGAGCCGCCCGCGGCCGGTCGGCGGACGTTGACCGCCTCGACCGTGACGGCCGTCGCGTCGGCGCCGACCGTGAGCGAGACGGCGCCGGTCCCGTGCTTGTGGGCGTTCGTCAGGGCCTCCTGGACGATCCGGTAGGCGGCGGCGGACACGGCCGGTGACAGCGGGCCGACGAGCTGCCCGACGGACGCCTCGACCTGCAGGCCCGCGGCCCGCGCGGCCGTGACCAGGTCGTCGATGCGGTCGTAGCCGGCGGCCGGCGCCGTGGACTCGTCGTCCTGCCCCGAACGCAGCACGTGGAGGAGCTCCTGCGTGCCGGCGAGCACCGCCTGCAGGCCGCGGCGTGCGCCGACCAGGTCGTCGCGGGCCGCCTCCGCCTGTGCGGGCAGGTGCACCTCGAGCGCGCCGAGGTGCAGGGAGACGAGGGCGACCTCGTGCCCGACGACGTCGTGCAGGTCCCGCGCGATCCGCACCCGCTCCTGCGCGACCCGCCGCTGCGCCTCCGCCTCCCGGGTGGCCACCGCCGCCCGGGCGCGCCCCTCCAGCGCCTCCCAGTACCGGCGGTGACCCCGCACCGCGCTCCCCGCACCAGCTGCCGCCACGGCGGCCATCGCCGCGATCGACGCCGTGGGGACCTGCAGGCTGAACCCGCCCGTGGCGAGCGCGGCTGCCGTGAAGTTGGCCGCTCCGACCAGCAGTGCCGTGGGCAGCCCGGGCAGCACGCGCAGGGTGAGCCAGAACGTCGCGAACACGGCGAGGTTCCACGTGGCGATCGGGTCCCACTGCAGCAGCGCCGAGACCACGGGCGCAGCGGCGATGAGCACCAGCCCCGGCCAGGGCCGCCACCGGGCCAGCACGATCCCGCCCACCGACACCGCCAGCGCGAGGTACGCGCCCGGCACCCAGCCGCGCAGCACGCTCGCGCCGAGCTGCTGCGCGACGGGCCCGTTCGCGGCCGTGATCGCGTCGACCGCCACGATGACGCCGATCACCACCAGGACGGCGGTCTCGATCAGCCGTGGCCGGCGGAAGACCATCGGGGTGCGTGGCGGGGCCGTCCCGACGTCGAAGGTCACGGTCGGATCCTGGCACCAGCGCCGGCCGTCTCAGGCCAGCAGGTGCGCCGCCTCCTCCGACGCCTCGTACACCACGTCGTACTGCCGGTCGATCAGCGGGGTGGCCGCGGCGGTGCGCCGGGCCCGCACCCGGCCGAACGTCAGGTACCCGGCGAGCCAGCCGAGCAGGCCGAGGGCGCCGAGCGGGATCGACAGCCCCCAGCGGTCGGCGTCGATCGCGAACACCGAACCGGCCAGGAGCGCCGTGCCGACGATGCCGATCACCATCGAGACCGCGAACGCGGCGGTCGTCTTGGTCTTCTCCAGCCTGACGATCTCTGCCAGCGCACCCTCGGCCTTGCGCTGCAGCGCCACCACCTGGGGGCGGTTCTTCAGGTGCCGGACCCGCTTCAGCTTCAACGTGACGGCACCGGCACCCGGGACGGCCGGCCCGTAGCCCTCGATGGTCCAGCCGAACCCGGCGTAGGTGTCCCGGTACAGCGACTCCAGGTCACGCTCGGCGCGGACGGTGGCGTACTCGTACGTCACCGCGGTCGGGGCGGCGGGTGCTTCGGTCATGGCGTGTCCTTGGTCTTCGTGCGCTCGGGCCCGGGCAGGGCCGGCGCAGGGGCTGCTCACCGGTGCTCCGGGGCACTCCTAGGCTGTCGAGGTCGTCGCGTCGTGGCGTCGTCCGGACGGACGCACTCCACCTGCTGCGATCGCAGTAGCGCGGGCCGGCTGAGACGTGCTTCACCGGTCCGTCGTGCAGGCTGGTGCCCACCTGGTTGCGTGACGGGTCGCCGAGGTGGTCGGTGGGCGTCGCTACCACCAGCGCCGTACGCGGGATACCGCGCCGCGGTGATGACAGGGCGGCTGCCTCGCGGCACCGTTACCCGGTACGACGAACGACCTCGACAGGAGCTGTGGTGACATCGCGCCGGACGTGCTCCACCCGACCGACCTGGGCGACCTCGGCTCACCTGGACGGCGGAGGCGCCGCCGGTCGACCGCGGCGCCGCGAGCGACCGCGTCGTCGTCGGCCAGGACCCGCCGCGTGACCGGGCCGCTGCGCATCGCGCTCGCGCTCGACGACTCGCTGGACCGGCCGGACGGCGTGCAGCAGCACGTGCTGGCCCTTGGGCGCTGGCTCGCCGCACGGGGCCATGACGTGCACTACCTGGCACCCTCGACCACCCGTGCCGACCTGCCGAACCTGTGGGAGATCGGGTCCTCGGTCGAGGTCCGGGCCAACGGCAACGTGCTCCGCACCCCGACCGTGGGCCGCACGGCCCGCCTGCGTTCCGTGCTCGCGGACGTCCGTCCGGACGTGCTCCACGTGGCCCTGCCCTGCAGCCCCCTGCTCGCCGGGCGGCTGACGGCCCAGGTGCCGGCCAGCACCGCGGTGGTCGGCACCTTCCACATCCTCCCCGGGGGGCCGGTCATGGCTGCCGCCTCCCGTCTGCTCGGGATGGTCCAGGCGCGTCAGCTCCGCCGGTTCGACGAGGTCATGGCCGTCTCGGCGCCGGCGGGCGACTTCGCGCGCCGCGCGTTCGGGCTGGAGACGAGCGTCGTACCGAACCCCGTCGACGTCTCGACGTTCGCCACCGTCGTGCCTCGACCTCGGACGACCGACCGGGTGCAGGTCCTGTATCTCGGCCGGCTCGTCGAACGCAAGGGCGCCCGGCACCTGGTCAGGGCCGTCGGCGAGCTCAAGGCTCGCGGGCTGAGCGCCACGCCGTTCGAGGTCACGATCGCCGGACGCGGACCGATGCTGGACCAGCTGCGCGCGCAGGTGGTCCGTGAGGGGCTGGACGGCTCGGTGCGGTTCTCCGGGTTCGTGCCCGAGGAGGCGAAGGCCGAGCTGCTCGCGAACGCGGACGTCGTCGCGCTGCCGAGCGTCGGAGGGGAGAGCTTCGGGATCAGCGTCGTGGAGGCTCTCGCCGCCAGCAGGGGAGTGGTCCTCGCCGGCGACAACCCGGGCTACCG
>DAIDJQ010000198.1 GCA_027451305.1 Cellulomonas sp. | reverse complement strand
TCCGGCGAACCCGTCGCGGGCGCGGTGAAGGTGCCCGCCGGTGGCGTCGTCGTCGTCCGCAGCGCGCGCACCGACGGGCGACCGGCTGCGTGAGGCCGTGGGCGTCCGGCGATCACCCGGCCCGACCGTGCCGTGACCGCGCCCGTGCTGGCGTCGCCCACGGTCGGCGAGGCGCGAGCCGTCACACGGTCCCGTGGCTCCCGGGGCTGCGGGGCTCCTCGTCGCCGGCGCTCCAGGGGTGCAGCCGAGGACGCCAGGCCGGAACCGCGCGCCGGTAGGCCTCGTAGCTCGCACCGAACCGCGCGAGCAGCGCAGGCTCTTCGTACCGGCGCACGAACGCGGCCGCCCCGGCCCAGGTCGCGATCGCGTAGAGGACCAGGCTGAGCTGACCGAGCAGCAGCGCCTCCCCGAAGAAGATCGTCAGCGCCGCCAGGTAGATCGGGTTGCGCACGTACCGGTTGAAGCCCGTCACCACCAGCCGTTCGGTCATCGCACCCGGCATCGGCGTCCCGCGCGCCCGAACGAACTGGACGAAGACGTGCACCGCCACGACCAGGCCCGCGCCGATCAGCACGATGCCCGCCGCTTGCGCCACCGCCCACCAGGGTGCGGGCCGGCGCACCCGCCAACCGGTCAGCCACCACGGCACGAGCACGGCGCCGGCGCCACCCGTGATCACGAACCACACGGCGCTCGTGATCGCAGCCGCTGGCCTCCGCATCACGACCCTCCTCCCGGGGGTGCGGCGGCGTGACGCCCCGTCTGCACCGACGGGGCGGCCCGCACCCACCAGTCTCGCGGACGCCGTGGGAGGGTGCTCGCACGGACCCCCGCGACGAGCCGGGAGCGCGCCCGACGGGACATGACCCGGGTCGGGCCTTTCCCTCGTCACCCTGTGCGGTTAACATACAACCAAATGGTTGTAGACCTGCTGGACCCCGACACCGTCGACCGGATGTTCGCCGCGCTCGCGGACCGCACCCGGCGGGACATCGTCACGCGCGTGCTGCACCACGAAGAGACCGTCTCCGCGCTCGCGCAGCGCTACGAGATGAGCTTCGCGGCCGTCCAGAAGCACGTCGCGGTGCTGGAGCGCGCCCAGCTGGTCACCAAGCAGGTGCACGGCCGAGAACGCCTGGTACGCGGCAACGTCGACGCGATCCGGGCCGCGGCCCGGCTGCTCGACCGGTACGAGGAGATCTGGCACGGGCGCCTGGCACGCATCGACGCCCTGCTGACGAACCCGAGCGAAGGAGACCCGGCATGACCGTGCTCACCAGCGTCACCGACCCGCAGGCCCTCACCCTCACCGTCACCGCCCAGTTCGCAGCCGCGCCCGAGCGTGTGTGGACGGTGCTCTCCGACCCCCGCCGCCTCGAGCGGTGGTGGGGGCCACCCACCTGGCCGGCCACCTTCGTCGAGCACGACTTCGTGCCCGGCGGACGTGCCAGCTACTACATGACCGGGCCGGACGGCGAGAGGGCCCACGGCTGGTGGCAGTTCATCGCCATCGACGAACCGCGGTCGCTGGAGTTCGAGGACGGCTTCTCCGACGGCTCCGGCACGCCGGACCTCAGCATGCCGGTCACCCACGGCCTGATCTCTCTCGAGCCGGCGGACGGTGGCACCCGGCTGACGATCGTCTCCCGGTTCCGCTCGACGCAGGCCCTCGAGCAGGTGCTCGCCATGGGCATGGAGGAGGGCATGAAGCAGGCCCTCGGGCAGGTCGACGGCCTGCTGGACGCCGGCTGAGCAGCATCGACGCGCGTCGCAGCCGGAGACGACGGGCCCGCTCCCCCGTACGCGGGCCCGTCGTCCGCCGCCGCACGGCGCCGTCGTCGTGCGGCGGGCTCGTACGGCGGCGTCCGGTCGCTACCGGCTGAGCACGACCTTGAGCGCCTTCGTCTCGGCCGCACGGCCGAAGGTGTCGTAGGCGTCCATCATCTGGTCGAGCGAGAAGCGGTGGGTCACGAACTTGGCGGCCGGCAGTCGGTGCTGCGCCACCAGCCGCAGCAGCATCGCCGTGGAGCTGGTGCTGACCAGGCCCGTGGTGATGCGCACGTTGTGGATCCACAGCTCGTCCAGCGCCAGCTCGACCGGCTTGCCGTGCACGCCGATGTTGGCGACGTGACCGCCGGGGCGCACCATCCGGGTGCACATGGTGAAGGTGGCCGGGATGCCCACCGCCTCGATGGCCACGTCCACACCCATGCCGTCGGTCAGGGCCATGACCTGCTCGCGCCAGTCCGCGTCAGCGGAGCTCACCGCATCGGTCGCGCCGAACTCCTTGGCCAGCTCGAGCCGGTTCGCGTCGAGGTCGACGGCGATGATCCGCGCCGGTCCGCGCAGACCCGCCGTCATGATCGCGGCGAGGCCCACGGGTCCGGCACCGACGACCGCGACGGTGTCGCCGGGGGCGATGTCGCCGTTGAGCACCCCGATCTCGAACCCCGTCGGCAGGATGTCGGAGAGCATGACGCCCTCCTCGTCGCTGACGCCCTCGGGGATCTTGTAGACCGAGTTCTCGGCGTAGGGCACCCGAACCAGCTCGGCCTGGGTGCCGTCGATCAGGTGGCCGAAGATCCAGCCCATGCCGGACGCGCCCTCGTCGCCGAGGCAGTGCGCGTACATCCCCTGCTTGCAGTACGAGCACTTCCCGCAGGACTTGATGCAGGACACGATCACGCGGTCGCCGATGTTCAGGGACGAGACCGACTCGCCGACCTCGACCACGGTACCTACCGCCTCGTGACCCAGGATCCGGCCCGGGGTCACAGCGGGGACGTCGCCCTTCAGGATGTGCAGGTCGCTCCCGCAGATCGTCGTGGTGTCCACCCGGACGATCGCGTCCGTCGACATCTGGATCTTCGGGTCCGGGACCTCGTCCCACGACTTCTGACCGGGACCGTGATAAACGAGTGCCTTCATCGCTCCTCCTTGAGCTGGCGATGTCGACGTCTGCCTTGACGTGCGGCCCGCCCAGTCAATGACCAAAGTCCCAGTCGTCGCGGGGACCAAGGTCCCTGCACCCCATCCGACCTGCACAGGTCCACGGCAGACACGGGCGACCAGCCGGCCTCACCGGATCTCCTGCGTCGTCGGACCATTCAGCGCGCGGAGACCGGGTGGCCGGCTCCTGCCGGTGCGAGGTGGGCAAGGCACAGGTCCGGCTCGACGAACGGGTCCAGCCGGTCGACCGTGACCGGGGCGGCCCAACCTTCCAGAGCGCCTTGCATGAGGCCGAGGTGCACCGGGCACACCACCGGTGAGCGGGCCTGCGCCACCTCGAGGAACGGGCACCGGCGCAGCCCGATCGACGGAACGGCGCCGACTACCCCGCCCCGGGCACCGGCCGTCCCAGGGTCGACTCCGTCGGCGACGGGCATCAGCACGGGGTCGAAGTCGAGCTCCCCGAGCACCGTCATGAGCCGGTCGACCGCCGAGCGCGCATCGGCCGGCGCGGCGCTGACGAGCGGGACGGCAAGCTCCCGCCCCCGCTCGCGGCCGGCCTCCAGCGCCCGCCCCCGCACGTCGGGACCGCCGTCCAGCGCCTGCGCGAGGACGCCGGACAGCAGCTGGTACCGCCGGGCGCCACCCGGGTCCATCCCGCGCACCGCCGCGAACAGCAGCGGCGGCCGGCCCGGTGCCCGCGGGGCGCTGTCCCTGCGCTCCACCAGCCCGTCGTCGACGAGGGCGCCGAGATGGAACCGGACCGTGCTCGGGTGCATGCCGAGCCGGTCCGCGATGTCGAGCAGGCTCAGGGGCGCCGCAGCCGTCCGCAGCAGCGCCAGCACCTCGAGCCGCCGCCCGGTGCGCTGCGCGCGCACGTCGGTCCGCGTCCCGGGGTCGGGTGCCCCACCCTGACGTGCGCGGGGCGGCACGTGCTCAGCCCCCGAGCTCGGCCTGCGCCAGCGCCGCCACGAGCGGGGTGTCCACGTCGATCGCACCGAGCTTGCCCGCACCACCGGGCGACCCGAGCGGAGCCGGCCGTCCGGGCAGCGTCTCGGCGAAGAACGCCGCGTTGTCCTCGAGGTACGCCCGCTCCGACTCGGGCAGGTCGTCCTCGTAGTAGATGGCCTCGGTGGGGCACACCGGTTCGCAGGCACCGCAGTCCACGCACTCGTCCGGGTGGATGTAGAGGGTGCGGGCCCCCTCGTAGATGCAGTCCACCGGGCACTCGTCCACGCACGCCCGGTCCTTGACGTCCACGCAGGGCGATCCGATCACGTAGGTCATGGCGCGAGTTTACACAACCCCAATTTGCGAGAACGAATCCTGGCTGACGCACCGCAAGGGCGCCTACGGTGCCAGACATGGCCGAGCCCATCACGCCGACGCAGTTCCACGAGTCCGAGGGCACCGACGACTGGCGCGTGGTGGGTGCGGGCGCCTACGCCTGGTTCGTCGCCCCCTCGCTGGCGGACGGCGCCCGCCTGGCCACCGCCATCTGCGGCCTGGCCGGCCTGGACGCCCACCACCCGGACCTCGACCTGCGGCACGACGGGATCCTGGTCCGCCTCGTGTCGGTCGGCGACGGGCGGTACGGGCTCACCGACCGGGACCTCGACCTGGCCCGGGAGATCTCCGTGATCGCCCGGGACCTCGGCCTGACCGCCGACCCGTCATTCGTGCAGACGGTGCAGCTGACGCTCGACGCCTCGGTGACCGACCGTGTGCTGCCGTTCTGGCGGGCGGTGCTGGACTACGCCGACCGGGACGACGCCACGGGCGCGGACCTCGTCGACCCCCGCGGACGTGCACCGGCGCTCCGCTTCCAGCACATGGACCCGCCGCGCCAGCAGCGCGACCGCCTGCACGTCGCCCTCTGGGTGCCGTACGACGAGGCGGAGCGACGGATCGTGTCCGCCCTGCAGGCGGGCGGCCACCTGGTCGGCGACGAGCACGCCCCGATGTGGTGGACGCTGGCCGACCCCGAGGGCAACGAGGTGGACATCGCGACGACGTCGGGCCGCGACTGACGGCAGCGGCCCCCGCCGCACCCGCGGCACCCCGGCGTGCGACGCGGTCCGGTCAGACGCGGACCAGCCCGCCCTCGGCCGTCAGCACGTCCGCCTCGGCCTCGTCGAACCAGCGGCCGTTGTCGCCGAGGTACCGGAACCGCACGTCCGTGCCCACCGGGACGACGACGGACACGCTGGCGGTGCCGTTGGACCGGCGGCGCAGCGGGTGCGCGCCCGGGGTCCAGTCGTTGAAGGTGCCCACCACGCTGACGGGACCGTCGAGCTCGGCGACGGGCAGCGCGAAGGTGAGGGTGCAGGTGGCGGTATTGGCGGAGCGGGACTTCTTCAGCACGGCGGCACGTCCTTCGGTGTTTCGCGGGTGACCGTCGGATGCGGTCATGCGCGGAGGGTCCCGCGCCGGCCGAGCGTCACGGAAACGGACACGCCGGACTTCACCGAGGTGCCATGCAGATCACACCGGACGGAGGCGTGCCGTTCACGCGGCGCCGGAGGAGGATCGGACCGGGACACCGTCCACCGAGGAGATCGACATGGGTTCGCACCACGGCCCCCGCAAGCACGCCAACGGCTTCGCCACCCTCGTCCGCCTGGTTGCGATCGGGCTGGCGGTCACCGCGGTCGTCAAGGAGCTGCGCACACCAGAGGACGAGCGGACGTGGCACGGCGAGGTGGCGGGGTTCGTGCCCTACGACTTCCGGGTGCCGACGGTCGAGCGGTTCCGCGAGCGCGTGTGGGACCCGGAGGGCGACCACATCGTCAGCCCGCACGTCTTCGGCGTCGGCTGGACCCTCAACGTGGGGCGCATCGTCAAGCTGCTGCGCGAGAAGGTCGTCGAGTCGCACTGACGCCCGTCCCGGGGGAATGCACCTGCGGCCGGGCTGTTGCACCGCACGTGAAGAACATCGGCTTCCTGTCCTTCGGGCACTGGACCCCGTCGCCCGCCTCGCAGACGCGCTCGGCCTCGGACGCGCTGCTGCAGTCGATCGACCTCGCCGTCGCGGCGGAGGAGCTGGGTGCCGACGGGGCCTACTTCCGTGTGCACCACTTCGCCCGGCAGCTCGGCTCGCCGTTCCCGCTGCTCGCCGCGGTGGGCGCCCGCACCAGCCGGATCGAGATCGGCACGGGCGTGATCGACATGCGGTACGAGAACCCGATGCACATGGCGGAGGACGCGGGCGCCGCGGACCTGATCGCAGGCGGTCGGCTGCAGCTCGGCATCAGCCGCGGGTCACCGGAGCAGGTGGTGGACGGCTTCCGGTACTTCGGGTACGAACCGCCCGAGGGGACGACGGACGCGGACATGGCCCGCGCGCGCTCCGAGACGTTCCTCACGGTGATCGAGGGCGCCGCGTTCGCGCAGCCGAACTCCCGGCCGATGTTCCCCAACCCGCCGGGGCTGCTGCGCGTCGAGCCGTACTCCCCCGGCCTGCGTGACCGGATCTGGTGGGGAGCCGGCTCCAACGCCACCGCCGAGTGGGCTGCGCGTGCGGGGATGAACCTGATGAGCTCCACCCTGAAGAACGACGAGAGCGGCCAGCCCTTCCACGTGCAGCAGGCCGACCAGATCGGCCTCTTCCGGGAGGCGTGGAAGGCCGCCGGGCACGAGCGGGAGCCGCGTGTCTCCGTCAGCCGCAGCATCTTCGCGCTGGTCGACGAGCGCGACCGCACGTACTTCGGCCGCGGGACGGACGACGAGGACCAGATCGGCAACATCGACGCGAGCACGCGCGCGATCTTCGGGCGCAGCTACGCCGCCGAGCCGGACGTGCTGATCGAGCAGCTCCGGGAGGACGAGGCGCTCGCCGCCGCGGACACCCTGCTGCTGACCGTGCCCAACCAGCTCGGTGTCGACTACAACGCCCACGTCATCGAGGCGATCCTCGCCCACGTCGCCCCGGCGCTCGGCTGGCGCTGAGGTACACCCAGGAGGCCAGCACCAGCACCACGCCGGACGCGACCACGGCGGTGGCCACCGGCCCCACCCACGTCACCGGGATGAGGAAGAACACGTCGAGGTCGGCGAGGCTGGCCGGCCACCCGTCCAGCACGCGCAGGAACAGGTAGTACGTCAGGTCCCACACCGCGAAGGCGATGAAGAAGGCGGCGACGCGCCGCCGCAGCGTCTCGGCCGCCAGCACCCCGACGGCCAGCAGCATGAGCAGCGTGGCCGCCTCGCGGGCGACCTCCACCTGCGTCAGCGCGGGGTCGACGAGCACGGAGCGCTCCGGCTGCACGAAGGTGATGACACCGAGGTCGAGGTACACGTGGTGCGCACCGATCTGGTAGCCGGCCCGGTACCCGATGATCCGGCGCAGGTAGTGCACCACCGCCGCCTCGACGTACCCGAAGCCGATGCCGAACAGCAGCAGGGCGACCCATCGCACCCGCAGCGATCCGCGCTCGCCGCCGTCCCGACCGGCCACCGGACCCCACCTCCGCTCGTCGTGCTGCCGATCGTCCACCGGAAGGCTGTGCCCGGGGCGCGACACCCCTCAGACCACCGGCGCCCACGGCCGACCGCCGGTCACCGGCCGGTCGAGCGTCGCCCAGGCAGCGGCGATCCGCTCGACGGCCGTGGCCAGCACCTCCTCGGGCTCGCTGAAGGTCAGGCGCAGACGGTCGTCGAAGGTGCCGTCCACGCCGAACGCGGTGCCGGGAACCAGGTGCACGCCGCAGGCCGGTCCGCGCAGCGCGAGCGCCGTGGACGCGGGAGCCCCGAGGTCCACCCAGAGGCTGAGCCCGCCGGCAGGCACCGCGGCCCGCCAGGTCGGCAGGTGGGTGGCGAGCAGGGTGAGCAGCTCGTCGCGCTGCCGGCGCAGCTCGGCGCGGCGTCGCGCGAGGATCTGCGTCCGCTCGGCGAGCAGCCGGGTGAGCACCAGCTGGTCGAGCACCGAGGTGCCGATGTCGACGCTCGCCCGTCGAGCAGCCAGCCGGGCGATGACGTCCGGGTGCGCCCGCACCCAGCCCACGCGCAGGCCGCCCCAGTACGTCTTCGACCCGGAGCCGATGCCGATCACGGCCCTACCGTCGCCCGCCACCAGCGGAGCAGGTTCGGGTAGGTCGAGACCGAGCTCGGCGAACACCTCGTCGACGACGAGGGGCACACCGACGGCCGCCAGGCCGGCGCGGACGTCGCGCCGGCGGTCCGGGTCCAGCACGGTCCCGGTGGGGTTCTGGAAGTCGGGGATCAGGTAGACCAGACGCGGGTCGGCGCGGGCGACCGTGGCCCGCAGCAGGTCGACGTCGATGCCGTGGAGTCCCACGGGGACCGGCACGGGCCGGGCGCCGGCGCGACGGACCGTCTCGATCGCCAGCGGGTACGTCGGGTGCTCGACGACCACCCGGTCGCCACGGCCCGCCCACAGCCCGACGACCAGGTGGATCGCCTGTTGCGCGCCGGTGGTGACCAGGATCTGCTCGGGGCT
>DAIDJQ010000197.1 GCA_027451305.1 Cellulomonas sp. | reverse complement strand
TCGTCTTGAGCGTGGCGGACAGGTCGATCTCGGTGAGCACCCCGAACCCCTGGGACGCGAGCGCCGTGCGCAGCGCGGCGACGGCCTCGTCGAACCCGAGGTCGACGGTGGTGGACAGGGCGTAGCTCATGAGGACCTCCGAGGGTCGCGACGGTCTCGTCACCATACCGAGGGGGGACGTCACGCACAGGTGCGGCGCGGACCGGGAGCCACTGCCCCCCGGTCCGCGCCGCCACCGGGCATTGCTCGGCTACAGGGTCCCCGCGCGCCGCTTGTTGATCAGGTCGAACGCGACGGCGGCCAGGAGCACCATGCCCTTGATCGCCATCTGCCAGGCGGGGTTCACCGCCATGATCGACAGGCCCATGTTGAGCACGCCCATGATGAGCGCACCGACGATCGCTCCCGAGATCCGCCCGATGCCGCCCGTCACCGCCGCTCCGCCGATGAAGCACGCGGCGATCGCGTCGAGCTCGTAGCCGTTGCCGGCCGCCGCCACCGCGGCACCTGCGCGCGACGTGGTGACGATCGCCGCGATGCCGGTCAGCGCGCCGATGTTGACGAAGATCGAGAAGTCGGCGGCGCGGGTGTTCACGCCGGAGAGGATCGCCGCCGGCCGGTTGCCGCCGATCGCGTAGATCCGGCGGCCGAACACCGTGTTGCCCATGACGAACGAGTAGGCGATCACCAGCACCCCGACGATCACCAGGACGATCGGCGTGCCGCCGGAGCTGAGCGACAGCACGAACGCCAGGGCTCCGATGCCGACCGCCACCAGGAGGTTCTTGGCGACGAACGCCAGCATCGACTCCACCGCGAGGTTGTGCTTGCGCTTGGCGACCCGCGCCCGCAGCTGCGTGAGCACCACCGCGGCGATGCCGACCACGCCGAGGAGCAACGTGAGGGCGTCGAGGTTGCCCGCGAACCCGAGCACGTTGGGCAGCGAGCCGTTGGAGATCCGGACGAACCCGTTGGGCAGGCCGGCCACGGTCTCACCGACGATCACGATCGCCAGGCCGCGGAACAGCAGCATGCCGGCCAGCGTGACGATGAAGGCGGGGATGCCGACGTAGGCGATCCAGAACCCCTGCCACGCGCCGGCGAGCGCACCGACCAGCACCCCGACCAGCACGGCGGCCAGCCACGGCAGGTGCAGGTCCCGCATGGAGAGGGCGACGACGCCGCCGATGAACGCCACCATCGACCCGACCGACAGGTCGATGTGCCCGGCGACGATCACCATGAGCATGCCGATCGCCAGGATCATCACGCAGGCGTTCTGCTGGAACAGGCTCGCCACGTTGTCGGCCATCAGCAGCTTGCCGTGCGTCAGCGCCTGGAACAGGAGCAGCAGGACGACGAGCGCGCCGAAGATCCCGTACTGCCGGACGCTGCTGCCCAGGGCGGACACCCTGGTGGAAGGCCCCTCGACGACCTCGTCGAGGGTGGTCTGGGTGCTCATCGCGTGATCCCGTTCTTGTCCATGGTCATGAGGTGCATGAGGTGCTCCTGGGTGGCGTCGGCGCGGGCGACCTCGCCGGTGACGCGGCCCTGGCTCAGCGTGTAGATGCGGTCGCAGACGCCGATCAGCTCGGGGAGCTCGGAGGAGATCAGCAGCACGGCCTTCCCCTCGTCCGCGAGGCGGTTGACGATCGTGTAGATCTCGTACTTGGCGCCGACGTCGATGCCCCGGGTTGGCTCGTCGAGGATCAGCACGTCAGGATCGGCGAAGATCCACTTGCTCAGCACGACCTTCTGCTGGTTGCCGCCGGACAGCTTGCCGACCAGGGCCGCCACGGTGGGCGCCTTCACGGCGAGCTCGCGCCGGTACCGCTCCGCGGTGGCCAGCTCGATGTTCTTGTCGACGACGCCCCACCTGGCCACCTTGCCGAGGGCCGAGGCGCTGACGTTGTGCTGGATCGTGTCGATCAGGTTGAGCCCGTACCGCTTGCGGTCCTCCGTGGCGTACGCGATGCCCGCACGGATGGCGGCCTGCACGTTCGAGGTGTCCACCGGAGAGCCGTCCTTGTAGACGCGGCCCGAGATGTTGGTGCCGTACCGGTGGCCGAACACGCTCATCGCGAGCTCGGTGCGACCGGCGCCCATCAGACCGGCGAGCCCGACGATCTCCCCGCGCCGCACGCTCAGCGAGGCGTGGTCCACCACGACGCGCTCACGCTGGATCGGGTGGTGCACCGTCCAGTCCTCGATCCGCAGCACCTCCTCGCCGATCGTCGGCGTGTGCTCCGGGAACCGGTGGTCGAGCGGGCGGCCGACCATGCCGCGGATCAGCCGGTCCTGCGTCACCGGCTCCTCGCCGTGCATGTCGAGCGTCTCGATCGTCTTGCCGTCGCGGATCACGGTGGTCTGGTCGGCGATCGCCTCGATCTCGTTGAGCTTGTGGCTGATGATGATCGAGGTGATGCCCTCGTCCCGCAGACCGGCGATGAGGTCGAGCAGGTGGGCGCTGTCCTCGTCGTTGAGCGCCGCGGTCGGCTCGTCGAGGATCAGCAGCTTGACCTCCTTGGAGAGCGCCTTGGCGATCTCCACCAGCTGCTGCTTGCCCACACCGACGTCGGCGACCCGGGTGTCCGGTGACTCGGTGAGCCCCACGCGGCGCAGCAGCCGCGTGGCCTCGGAGTTGGTCCTGTTCCAGTCGACGACGCCACGCCGGCTGCGCTCGTTGCCGAGGAAGATGTTCTCCGCGAGGGAGAGGTACGGGCTGAGCGCGAGCTCCTGGTGGATGATCACGATGCCCTTGCGCTCCGAGTCGCGGATGCCGCGGAACTCGATCGGCTCGCCGTCGAAGACCATCTGGCCCTCGTAGGTGCCGTGCGGGTACACGCCCGAGAGCACCTTCATCAGCGTCGACTTGCCGGCGCCGTTCTCGCCGCAGATCGCGTGCACCTCGCCGCGGCGGACGGCGAGGGTGACGTCGTTCAGCGCGACGACGCCCGGGAACCGCTTGGTGATGCCACGCATCTCGAGGATGGTGTCCTGCTCCATGGTGTCCTCACTCCGGTAGGGATCCGGTGACGGGCGACGCCGCCGGCCCGCAGCTGGTGCGGGCCGGCGGCGCGATCGTCACAGACCGAGGTCGGAGGCGGAGTAGAAGCCCGAGTCCACGAGCGCCGACTTCACGTTGTCCTTGGTGACCACCTGCGGGGTGAGCAGGTAGGTCGGGACGACCTTCTTGCCGTTGTCGTAGGACTTGGTGTCGTTCACGTCGACCGTCTGGCCCTTGACCACCTCGTCGACCATTTTGGCGACCTCGTCGCCGAGCGCGCGGGTGTCCTTCCAGACCGTCATCGACTGCTTGCCCTGGAGCATGTTGAGCACGTTGGCCTTGTCGGCGTCCTGGCCCGTGATCACCGGCCAGTCACCGCCCGGCTTGTAGCCCGCGGCGTCGAGAGCCTGCTCGATGCCGAGCGCGAGCGAGTCGTTCGGGGAGAGCACGACCTGGACCTTCTTGCCACCGGCGTAGAAGGAGTTGAGCCGGTTCTGCATCTCGGACTGAGCGGTGTCGGAGCTCCAGCCCTGGATCCCGATCTTCGTCCAGTCGGCGTCCGTCGCCGGCGCCTTGCCCGAGGGGACGACGAGCTTGCCGGACTTGACGTAGGGGTTGAGCACGTCCCAGGCCCCGGCGAAGAAGAACTTCGCGTTGTTGTCGTCCGGCGAGCCGGCGAAGGGCTCGAGGTTGAACGGACCCTTGCCGTCCTTCAGGCCCAGCGCCGTCTCGATGAACTGGCCCTGCAGCTGGCCGACCTTGTAGTTGTCGAACGTGGCGTAGTAGTCCACGTTGGGGGTGCCGTTGATCAGGCGGTCGTACGCGATGACCTTGGCGCCCTTGTCGGCGGCCTGCTGCAGCACCGGGCCCAGCGCGGTGCCGTCGATCGAGGCGACCACGAGGACCTTCGCGCCCTGGTTGATCATGTTCTGCAGCTGCGTGATCTGCTGGTCCACCTTGTTGTCGGCGTACTGCAGGCTGGTCTGGTAACCGGCCTTCTTCAGCAGGTCCTCCAGGTGGGCGCCGTCGCGGTTCCAGCGCTCGAGGCTCTTGGTGGGCATCGCGATCCCGACCAGGGTGCCGGCGGCGTTGGCCGAGGTGCTGCCCCCCGCCGGGGTGTTGCTGGTTCGGGTGCTGCTGCACCCCGCGACCGAGGCGAGCGCGAGAGCCGCACCCACCACGACCGCGACGAACCTGGACTTGTTCAACGTCATCGTCGTCCTGCCCTCTCACAACGCCGCCCGGACCCCCCGGTCGGCACCACGGGCCCGCTCCGTCGCGACGGCCCGTCGACGGGCGCTCAGTCGCCGTGACCCTGGGGTCAGGCGGGAGCGCCTGTTTTGTTGCTGCGGAGAACTAAACCACTGGAACTGAACGTCGATCAAGGTGGGGTGCTGTTCGGCAAGGTCACGATCCGGCAACGGATCGATCCGAGAGGGTCCCTCGGGGGCGTCGAGCAGCGCCGCCGCACGGCGGCGTCGGCCGTCAGGCGACCCACGCCTCCGGCTCGTCGACGACGCCGCGCAGCACGGCGAGCGCACCGCCCGCCATGGCCGGCAGCTCGCCGGCGACCGCCCGGCTGACCTTC
>DAIDJQ010000196.1 GCA_027451305.1 Cellulomonas sp. | reverse complement strand
GCCAGGCGCGCCTCCGTGTACCGAGGGGCCGCCGGGCCCGCGTCCAGCGAGCCGAAGTTCCCGTGCCCGTCCACCAGGGGCAGCCGCAGCGAGAACGGCTGGGCCAGGCGCACCATCGCGTCGTAGATCGCCGAGTCGCCGTGCGGGTGCAGCTTGCCCATCACGTCGCCCACCACGCGGGCGGACTTCACGTAGGGCCGGTCCGGGCGCAGGCCCATCTCGCCCATCTGGAACAGGATCCGGCGCTGCACGGGCTTGAGCCCGTCGCGCGCGTCCGGCAGCGCCCGCGCGTAGATCACCGAGTACGCGTACTCGAGGAACGAGCCCTCCATCTCGCTCGCGACGTCGATGTCGATGATGTGCTCGACGAGGTCGTCGGGAGGAAGGTCAGGGGTGGCCGGGCGGCGCGCCATGCGGGCGGGACTCCTGTCAGGCGGGGGTAGGTCGCGACCATTGTCGCCGCCGCACGGGAGGCTGCGGGCACGGCACGCCCTCGGCGCGTCCGCGCCGAAGGTGTGTGCACGGTCGGACGGGTGGACGGCCGCCCGTGCCCAGGGCGGTCCGGCGGCGGGCCGCTAGCCTCGACGCATGTCCCACCTCGAGGCCACTGCGGCCGACGGCCCGGCGGGCTACCCCGCAGCCTGGGAGGCGGACGTCGTGCTGCACGACGGGTCCACCGCACGGGTCCGCCCCATCCGGCCGCAGGACGCGGAGGCGTTGCAGGCCTTCCACGTGGCCCAGTCCGAGAGGTCCACCTACCTGCGGTTCTTCGCGCCCCTCGAGCGGCTCCCGGACCGGGACCTCGAGCGGCTCGTCACCGTCGACCACCGCGACAGGGTGGCCCTCGTCGCGCTCGCGGGCTCGGCCGGCGACGAACGGATCATCGGCGTGGCGCGGTACGACCGGATCGACGACGACACGGCCGAGGTGGCGTTCAACATCGCTGACGCGCGGCAGGGGCGCGGCCTCGCCTCGGTGCTGCTCGAGCACCTGGCGGCGGCGGCCCGCGAACGAGGTGTGCGGCGCTTCGTCGCCGAGGTGCTGCCGCAGAACGGCCGGATGATCGCGGTGTTCCGCGAGGCCGGGTACGAGGTGCGGCAACGGACCGAGGACGGGGTGGTCACCGTCGCGTTCGACATCGACCCCACCGACCGGTCGCAGTCCGTGATGGCCGGGCGCGAGCACCGTGCCGAGGCGCGGTCGATGCGGGCGCTGCTCGAGTCACGGTCCGTGGTCGTCGTCGGGCCCGGGACGGACCGGCCGCGCACCCTGCACGTGGGGATGGTGGCGCGTGTGCTCGCCGGGCTGTCGGCGGCCGCCGTCGCGGGGCAGGTCGCGGTCCATGTCACGGGCGTGGCGCGGGAGTCCGTCGCCGGGACAGGTGCCACCTGGTGGCCCGACCTGGATGCCGTGCCGGGGCCGATCGACCTGGCCGCGGTCGCGGTGGCGGGCGAGCACGCGGTTCCCGTGGTGTCCGCGCTGTCCCGGCTCTCGGTCCGGGCGGTGGTCCTGCTCTCGTCGGGCTTCGCCGAGGACGGGCCGGCCGGTCTGGAACGGCAGCGCCTGCTGCTACGAACGGCGCACGGTGCGGGCATGCGGATGGTGGGGCCGGCCTCGTACGGCGTGCTGGCCACCGGTCCCGAGCGCACGCTCGACGTGTCGCTCGCCGGTTCGGTGCCGCGGCCCGGCGCCATCGGGCTGTTCTGCCAGTCGGCTCCCTTCTCGGTGGCGTTGCTGTCCGCCCTCGAGCGGCGGTGCCTCGGGCTGTCGCAGTTCGTCTCGGCAGGGCATCGGGCGGACGTCTCGGGCAACGACCTCATGCAGTTCTGGGCCGAGGACGAGCAGACCGTCGCCGTCGGCCTCCACATGGAGTCGGTGGGCAACCCCCGCAAGTTCTCCCGGGTCGCGCGTCGGCTCGCCGCGGTGAAGCCCGTCGTCGTGATGACCGCCGGCCGGTCCGGCCAGGTGGTGCCCCCCGGCCACGCCGTCCGGGCCACGCAGGTGCCGGGGCGCGTCCTCACGCAGGTGCTGCGCCAGTCCGGCGTGATCCGGGTGGACAACACCCACCAGATGTTCGACGTCCTGCAGCTCGTGGCCCACCAGCCGTTGCCGGCGGGGCGTCGTACCGGGATCCTGGCCAGCTCCGCCTCGGCCGCGACCCTGGTGGCGGAGCTGGCTGCGACGCACGGGCTGCGTGTGGGACGGCACGTGGCGCTCGTCCCGGAGGACGCCGAGCCGCAGGTGCTGCGACAGGCGGTGCACGAGCTGTACGACACCCCCGACCTGGATGCGGTGATCGCGGTGCGGATCCCCGTCGTCGGCGACCTGGACCCCGCGGTGACGCAGGCGATCGCGATCGCCGCCGCCCGCTCCGGCCGTACCACCGTTGCGGTGATGTCGGGCCTGCACGGGCTGTCCGACGAGCTGACCGCGACCGGGCCGGACGGCAGCACGCACACCGTGCCGGCCTACGCGACCCCGGCCGACGCGGTGCTCGCGCTCGGGCACGCAGCGCGGTACGCGCGCTGGCGCGCCGCCGACAGAGGCGTGCCGCTGCACCCCGACGGCCTCGACCTGCGTGCCGCGCGGCGGCTGGTCGACGAGTGGCTGCCACCGGACGGCGAGCCCTCGGTGGAGCTCTCCGCCGAGCTGACGGCCAGGCTGCTGGCCTGCGCCGGGATCCAGGTGCAGCCGACGATCGGGGTGCACGACGCGGACGCGGCCGTGGCGGCCGCCGACGCGCTGGGCTGGCCGGTCGCCGTCAAGACGACGGTCCCCGCCCTTCGGCACCGCGCCGACCTGGGCGGCGTGCGGCTCGACGTCGCCGACGAGACCGAGCTGCGGGCCGACGTCGCCCAGGTGCTCGAGCTGGCGGCGGCCCTCGGACCGGCTCCGACGGGCGCACCCCTCGAGGTGCAGGCGATGGCGCCGCGCGGCTCGGCGTGCGTCGTCCGGTCGGCCGAGGACCCGCTGTTCGGGCCGGTGATCAGCTTCGGCCTCGCGGGCGACGCGACCGACCTGTTGGGGGACACCACGTACGGCGTGCCGCCGCTGACCGACGTCGACGTCGCCCAGCTGGTGCGCAGCCCCCGCGCGGCACCTCGGCTGTTCGGCTACCGCGGGCTGCCGGCCCTCGACGTCGCCGCGCTCGAGGACGTCGTGGCACGCGTGTCCGTGCTGGCAGACGGGATGCCCGAGCTGCGCCGGCTGGACCTGAACCCGGTCGTCGTCGCGGAGCACGGCGCGGTGGTCCTGTCCGCCTCGGCGACGCTTGCGTACGCGGACCGCTCGGACGCCACCCGGAGGCTGCCCCGCTCGTGACCGGCCGGGGTGGGAGGATGGTCCGGTGCCTGCCGTGACCCCCCTGGACAAGGACCTGCACCGCGACCTGCACCGCGCCGGCTACTACCCGGAGCTGGTCGCCGACGTGCTCGACGTGGCGCTCGCGGGCGAGACCGTCGAGGCGCACCTGGTGCACCCGGAGACGACGTTCGACGAGGCCGAGGTGCGACGCCACGTGACGGTCCTCGTCCTCACCCCGACCCGCCTGGTCGTCGCCCACGTCGACGACCACGCCCCGGACGCCGAGCACCCGTCGGCGTCGGCGTCGGCCACCACGGAGGCTGTCCCGCTGCGCGAGCTGCGCTCGGTGGCCCTCACCCACGTGGTGGACGACCCGCAGCGGCACCGCCAGGGGCGCGGCGTCCTGGAGCTGACCATGGTGATCGGCTGGGGGGCCGTGTCCCGCGTGGACCTGGAGCCCGCCACCTGCGGTGACCCCGAGTGCGAGGCCGACCACGGCCTGACCGGCACGCTCGCCCCGGACGACGTCGTGCTGCGGGTCAGCTCCGTCGCGGAGGGCATCGACGCGGTGCGCGCCGCCCAGACGTTCGCTCGTCGGCTGTCGGCCGCCACCGCGGCCGCCCGGTGACCGACCTGGTCGGTGGCAGGCGTGCTGCCGCGCCTGGCGCGGACGACGAGCTGATCGAGCCCGACCTCGAGGGCCGGTCCATCCGTCAGGTCCTCCCCGCTCTCGCGGGTGCGCTCGGGGCAGACCTCCCCGGCGCCGCGGCGGCTCGTGAGGTCCTGGCCCTGCCGGCGGCCGACCGCGTGTGCGTGGTCCTGGTCGACGGGCTCGGCTTCACCAACCTCTCCGAGCGTGCCGGCCACGCGCCGTTCCTCCGGTCGCTGCTGATGGGCTCCAGCCCGCTGACCACGACGTTCCCGTCCACCACGGCGACAGCGATGGGCACCTTCGGCACGGGCCTGCCGCCGGGACGTACCGCGATGCTCGGGTACACGGTGCGCGACCCGGCGACCGGCCGGCTCGGCAACCTCGTGTCCTGGACCGACCTGCCCAGCCCCGAGCAGTGGCAGCCGGAACCCGGCGTCCTGGCCGGGCTGGTGGACCACGGGGTCAGGGTCGTCAGCGTCGGACCCGCACGGTTCGAGGGCTCCGGCCTCACCCGGGCGGCGCTCGCGGGAGCGACCTATCGTGCGGCGGACTCGCTCGCCCAGCGGGTGGACGTCGCGGTGCGCGAGCTGCGGGCGCTCGGACTCGTCTACCTCTACTGGGGGGACGTGGACAAGGTGGGCCACCACGCCGGCTGCCGGTCGTGGCAGTGGGGCGACGCGGTGGAGGCGCTCGACTCGGAGCTGTCCCGGCTGGCGCGGCTGCTCCCGTCGGGCACGCTGCTGCTGGTCACCGCCGACCACGGGATGGTGGACGTCGACCCGGACCTGCGCTGGGACGTGGCCGGGACACCGGCGCTCGCCCGGGGGGTCGCGCTGGTGGCCGGTGAGCCGCGGGCCCTGCACCTGCACCTGGAGGAGGGCACGGACCCGGCGGACGTCGTCGGTCGCTGGGCGGACGTGCTCGCGGACGGGGTGGTGCTGGCGACGCGCGACGAGGCTGTGGCGGCCGGCTGGTTCGGTGCGGTGACGGACCGGGTCCGGCCGGTGATCGGTGACGTGGTGGTGGCCACGACCGGCCGCGTCACGGTGGTCGACTCCCGGACGCAGACCGCGGCCTCCCTCGGGCTGGTCGGCGTGCACGGGTCGCTCACTCGGCAGGAGATGTTGGTGCCCTGCCTCGTCACGCAGGCGTGAAGGACCGTCGAGGGAGACGCTGATGGCTGAGCTGGTGTTCTTCTCCGGCACCATGGACTGCGGCAAGTCGACGCTGGCGCTGCAGATGCACCACAACCACGCGGCACGTGGCCGCGACGGCGTCCTCTTCACGCGGGACGACCGTGCCGGCACCGCGACCATCTCGTCGCGGCTCGGCCTGGTGCGCCGCGCGAACGAGGTGGACGACGACACGGACTTCTGGTCCGAGGTGGTGCAGCGACGCACGCACGGCCGTCCGGTGGACTACCTGATCGCCGACGAGGCCCAGTTCTACACGCCCGCGCAGGTGGACCAGCTGGCCCGGGTGGTCGACGAGCTCGCGGTCGACGTGTTCGCGTTCGGCATCAGCACGGACTTCCGGGCTCGGCTCTTCCCGGGCTCGGCACGGCTGGTCGAGCTCGCCGACCGGGTGGAGGTGCTGCAGGTGCGCGCCCTGTGCTGGTGCGGGGAGCGGGCCACCCACAACGCCCGCACCGTCGACGGGGTCATGGTGGTCGAGGGCGAGCAGGTGGTGGTCGGCGACGTCACCGGCGGCGCCGAGGTGGCGTACGAGGTGCTGTGCCGGCGGCACCACATGCGACGGATGACGGCCGCGACGGCGCGCGCCGCCGCTCCGACACCTCAGACCCTGCTCACTGCGAGCGCACCCGGTCCGGCGGAGGCCTAAGCCTCGCGCCTCACTCCGGCTTGGCGCCGAAGACGATCTCGTCCCAGCTCGGCACCTTGGCGCGACCACGGCGGGACCGTGGGCGCTCGGCGGCGGGTGCCGCCTCGTCGGGGGGGCCGGCCGGGACAGGCACGGCAGGAGCAGGTGGTGCCTCCTCGTCGTGCTCGTCCGCCGTGGCCGTGTGCAGGTGCGTCACCGAGAGCACCCGCGCCTCGGCAACCGGGTCGGCGTCGACCGGGTGCGCACCGGGGACGCGCTGCTCGAAGGCGGCGAGATCGAAGGCGCGCTGCGGTCCGAAACCCTCGAACTGCTCGCCGTCGTCCTCGTCGGAGTCGACGTCGAACCCCTGACGCACGCCGCGCCGGCTGCGCAGGTCGTCCAGCAGCGCGGCCGTCCGCTCGACGGGGTCCGGCTCGGGGGACTGGCCGGGATCGTCAGGCAAGGGCACCGGTTCGGCCCGGAAGTCGAAGACGACGTCGCGCACCGCGGCGAGGTGACGCCGTCCCACCGGCTCGTCCAGCTCCGTCTCGGAGAGCCACCGGGCCTCGTCGTCCACCGCGGCGAGCGCATGGGACGACGGGTCGAAGGTCCACCGGGCCTCCCGGGACTCGCCGGCGACGACGAAGTGCGCCAGCACCGTCCACGGCGCGGACCCGTCCCGGGCGGAGTCCCAGCCGAGCGTGCCGACGTCGACCCCACGCGCCGCCAGGCGATCGGTGACCAGGTCACCCAACGCCGGGGAGCCGTTCTCGTGACCGACGTGCGCGGCTCGCGCCTGCTCCGCGATGTACTCCCGCTCGGCGAGCACCGGGCCGTCGTACCGGCGCACGGCCTCCACCGGCAGGCCCGCCGAGTCGGCGACCTCCTGCGCGGTGGCGCCGGCACGGATGCGCGCCTGGATCTCGCGGGGGCTGAGGGTCCCGGCGCGCTCGGCGCGCAGCTGTTCCAGCTGCGGACGGTCACGTCGGACGGCCGCCCGCAGCGGCTCGTCGATGCGCAACCGGAAACGCTGACCGTCGGGACCGGTCAGCACCAGGTGCTCGCCGTCCTCGTGCAGTCCCACCAGCTCGAGCTCACCCATGCCCCTCGCCTCCCTTCCGGCGTCCAGGTTGCCACCCAACCGGCGCAGCGCCGCGCACCTCGTCCGGTGCGCCGCGAGCCGTGCGGGAGGATGGCCCGGTGAACGAGCCGCGCGACCCCCTGGACCCGACGACCATCGCGGAGCTCGTCTCCGTGGCGGAGAGGCTGGCGCGCGAGGCGGGCGCCCTGGTACGGGACGGGCGACCGGACCGCGTCGCCGTGGCGGCCACCAAGTCCAGCCCGCAGGACGTGGTGACGGCCATGGATCTCGCCTCCGAGGCGCTGCTGCGCCGTCGTCTCGCCGAGCTGAGGCCCGGCGACGCCGTGCTGGGGGAGGAAGGCGGCTTCGAGCCCGGTTCCACCGGTGTCACGTGGGTGGTGGACCCGATCGACGGGACCGTGAACTACCTCTACGGCCTGCCCGCGTACTCGGTGTCCGTCGCCGCGGTGACCAGCCCCGACCCGGGCACCAGTCCTTCTCCGGCGACGTGGACCGTGCTCGCGGGGTGCGTGCACGCGCCGGCCGCCGGGGTGACGTACACGGCCGGCCGCGGCGCCGGTGCCCTCCTCGACGGGCACCCGCTGGGCCAGCTCACGCCGCCGGAGCTCGCCGACGCGCTGGTCAGCACCGGGTTCGGGTACGTCGCCCAGCGGCGGCGTGCCCAGGCGCGCGTGGTGAGCGACCTGCTGCCGCGCATCCGGGACATCCGCCGGATGGGTTCGGCGGCGCTCGACCTGTGCGCCGTCGCCGCAGGGACCGTGGACCTGCACTACGAGCGAGGCCTGCAGCCGTGGGACATGGCGGCCGGGTCGCTGGTGGCGCAGGAGGCCGGTGCCGAGGTCATCGGGCTGCACGGCAGGCCCGCGGGCGTCGAGATGACGGTGGCCGGAGCCGCCCCTCTCGTGCAGCAGCTCGCGGCGCTGCTCGAGGGCCTTCGCGCCGACTCCGACGAGTGAGACCGCTCCCTCGTCGGAGCGGATGTCGAAGCGGGCGGTGGTGCGTTCGCATCCCCCCCGGAAGTGGTGCACAATCCCCTCCGCGCAGGGAACAAACTGCGCCTCCTGAGCATTGAGCGACCGTACCCAGACCAGTCCACGGAATGTGAGCCCCCATGGCGACCGACTACGACGCGCCGCGCAAGACGGAGGAGGACCTCAGCGAGGACTCGCTGCAGGAGCTCCAGGCCCGGCGCTCGGACAAGAACTCGGGCGTGGTGGACGAGGACGAGACCGAAGCGGCAGAAGGCTTCGAGCTGCCCGGTGCCGACCTGTCCGGCGAGGAGCTGTCGGTGCGCGTGCTGCCCCGGCAGGCCGACGAGTTCACCTGCTCGCGCTGCTTCCTGGTGCACCACCGCAGCCAGCTGGCGTACGAGCGCGACGGCCAGCCCGTCTGCTCGGAGTGCGCAGCCTGAGCCGACGGTCCTCCGTCACCTCACCGCCGACGGCCGGTCCCCCCCGGGGCCGGCCGTCGTCATCCCGGAGCGGAGGTGCGCGCTCCCGCGGCGGCGAGCGCCGCGAGCAGCTGGTCGGGTCGGCGGCTGCTCACCACCCAGTACGGCGTGGGGTCCAGGGGGTCGTGCAGCTCGACGCGGACGGCGCGGTGCACCCAGCCACGCAGGCACAGGTACGCGCGGGCGTCGAGCTCGGGACCGAGCTGTGCGCGCAGCTCGTCGGCGGCGAGCGCGCGGGCCGGACCGACGAGACGCACCGGGATCCGCGCCGACCCGGCGCGCAGGGTGCCGCCGGAGACCTCCACCCGGGGTGTGCTCAGCACGGCGACGAGCAGACCGCCCGCCACGCCGAGGACCGTCACCACCAGCGCCAGGGTGGCGTCCACCGGCAGCAGCACCAGGCCGAGAAGACCGCCGAACGCGACCACGAGCACCCAGCCGAGCGGACCGAGCCAGAGCCTCTCGGCGTAGCGGGTTCCCGTGCTGGACGTGGTCGCGCCGATGGGGCTGGTGTCGGCCATGGGCACAGCATCGCACCCGTCGGCCGGACGGGCTGTAGGGTCGGCACCCGTGACCGAGCCGACCGTCGAGGTGCTGCTGCTGCGCCTCGACCCGCAGCTGCCGGTGCCTGCCTACGCGCACCCCGGTGACGCGGGGGCGGACCTGGTGACGAGGGTGGACGTGACCGTCCCGGCGCAGGGCCGGGTCACGGTGCCCACCGGTGTGGCGATCGCCCTTCCGGACGGCTTCGCCGCCTTCGTGCACCCGCGCTCCGGGCTGGCCGCCCGGCACGGTCTGACCATCGTCAACGCACCGGGCACCGTGGACGCCGGCTACCGCGGCGAGATCTCCGTCACGCTGCTGAACACCGACCCGAACGAGGACCTGGTGCTGCACCGCGGCGACCGGATCGCGCAGCTCGTGGTGCAGCGCGTGGAGCGGGCTCGGTTCGTGGAGGCCGAGAGGCTGCCCGGCTCGCACCGCGGCGACGGCGGCTTCGGCTCGAGCGGCGGCTGGGTCGCGGCCGGGCCACCCGGCGATCGCACGTCCGCCCCGCAGAAGAGTGACACTGGAGCCTGAGACCGACGTGCACGCGCACGGCGGGGAGGAGATGGAGTGGCCCTGTTCCGGCGCGGCAGCAAGAACGCTGCCGCCGACGACGACGTCCTGCAGGACGAGACGCCGACGACCCCGAGCCCGTCCCCCGGCACGCCCGCCACCGCGGGCCCCTGGGACGTCGCGGAGGCACCGGCCGGCGTGCCGCGGGTGGATCTCGGCGCCGTCCAGCTCCCCGGCATCGCCGGCATGGAGCTCCGGATGGAGATCGACGAGGCCACCAGCACCGTGTCCGGCGTGTCGGTCGCGCTCGACGGCTCGATCCTGCAGGTGCAGGCGTTCGCAGCCCCGCGCACCGAGGGCATCTGGGACGAGATCCGCTCCGAGATCGCCGCGTCGATCACCCAGCAGGGCGGGACGGTCGACGACCTCCCGGGGCCCTTCGGCCGTGAGCTGCTGGCGCGGATGCCGGTGCGCACCCCCGAGGGTCGTACCGGGCACCGTCCTGCCCGGTTCCTCGGGGCGGACGGGCCACGCTGGTTCCTGCGGGGCGTCATCACCGGCCGCGCGGCCGTGGAGCCCGAGGCGGCCGGGTCGCTCGAGCAGGTCTTCGCCCAGATCGTCGTCGTGCGCGGGACGGATGCGCGTCCGCCGCGCGACCTGCTGCCGCTGCGTCTTCCCGACCAGAGCGGACCGGCACCTGCCGGTCCGGAGGAGCCCGCCGAGCCGGATTTCGACCCGTTGCGGCGTGGCCCCGAGATCACAGAGATCAGATGAGGACCCGATGACCCTGAAGTCGCGGCTGCACCATGTGTTCGCCTCGCAGGCCGAGCTCGAGGCCGACGAGGAGCGTGACCAGATGCGTCGGATGGGTGGTTGCACCCCTGTCGAGAAGCTCACCGACCGGACCCGCGCCAAGGTGTCCGGGGTGCTGCGCTCCGTGACGCTGCGGCCGCGCGAGAACGTGCCCGCGCTCGAGGCCGAGCTCTACGACGGCAGCGGCACGCTCGACCTCGTGTGGCTCGGCCGCCGTGAGATCGTCGGCATCAGCCCCGGTCGTCGGCTGCGCGCCGAGGGGCTCGTCTGCCTGGTGGACGGGCGACGCACCCTGTTCAACCCCCGGTACGAGCTGCAGCCCCGACCCGGTGAGTGACCAGCCGGACGGCGCGGCCCGCGGTCTGCGGGCGCTGACCGCCGAGGAGTTCTCGGCGTCCCAGGCGCTCGGCGGGGTCCGGGGCATGGTGGAGTCGGTGGCGCCGGGCCTGCTGTTCGTCGTCGTCTACCTCGCGGCGGGGCAGCGGCTGGCACCGGCCCTGATCGCGGCGGTGGCTGCCGCGGTGGTCGCCGTGCTGCTGCGACTCGTTCAGCGGACCCCGGTGACGCAGGCGTTCTCCGGGCTGCTCGGCGTCGGCATCGGCGTGGTCTGGGCCTGGCGGTCGGGCGCGGCGCAGGACTACTTCCTGTACGGGCTGCTCGTGAACGCGGCGTACCTCGTGGGTACGGCGGCGTCCGTCCTCGCCGGGTTCCCGCTCGTCGGGCTCGTCGTCGGGCTCTTCGCCAAGGGCGGGCCGTTGGCCGGCGGGCCGTGGTCGGCGGTGCTGGCCTGGCGGGCCGACCCGCGTCGTCGGCGGACCTATGGGCTGGCCACCTGGCCGTGGGTCGCGATGTTCGCGATCCGCCTCGCGGTTCAGGTGCCGCTCTACCTCAAGTCGGACGTGGCCTGGCTCGGCACGGCCAAGCTCGCGATGGGCCTGCCGCTGACGGCTCTCGTGCTCTGGCTCAGCTGGCGGATGGTCCGCGCAGCAGAAGGTCCTGCAGCTGCTGCTCCTGAGCATCCCGCCCGGTGACGAACAACAGCTCGTCGCGCCCCTCGAGGGTGTCGTCGGGGCTGGGAGCCAGCGGCCGGGTGTCGCGCACGACCGCCGCGAGCACGGTGTCGGCCGGCCACACGATCTCGCCGACGCGCACGCCGACCAGCGGTGAGTCCGACGGCAGGGTGAGCTCGAGGATGTCCGCCCGGGACTGGTGGAAGGTGAAGATCTTCACCAGGTCGCCGACGGCGACGGCCTCCTCGACCATCGCCGTCATGATCCGCGGCGTCGACACGGCGACGTCCACGCCCCACGCCTCGTCGAACATCCACTCGTTCTTCGGGTTGTTGACGCGGGCCACGGTGCGGGGCACGCCGAACTCGGTCTTCGCCAGCAGCGCGACCACCAGGTTCGCCTTGTCGTCGCCGGTGGCGGCGACCATGACGTCGCACTCGTCGGCCTTCACCTCGCGCAGCGTCGGCAGCTCGCACGCGTCCGCCAGCAGCCACTCGGCGTCCGGCACCTGAGCCACCCGCATGGCGGACGGCTGCCGGTCGATCAGCGTGACCTGGTGCTCGTGCGCGAGCAGCTCGCGCGCGATCGACCGGCCCACGGACCCTGCGCCTGCGATCACGACCCTCACTCGGTCACCCCCGGTGCCGTACCCAGCACGCGTTCGACCGCGTCCATGTCCTCCACGCGCTGCAGGATGTGCAGCACGTCGTTCTCCTGCAGCACCGTGTCGGCAGAAGGCAGCACGCCGTCGCCGTACCGCGTGATGTAGGCCACGCGGGCACCCGTCGCGGCCTCGATCGCTCGCAGCGGGCGTCCGACCCAGCCGGTGTGCACGTCCACCTGCGCGAGGCTGATGTGCCCCGAGGCGTCGCGGTACTGGTCCTGCGCGCCCATCGGGAGCATCCGGCGCAGCACCTGGTCGGCTGTCCAGCGGACGGTCGCGACCGTCGGGATGCCCAGGCGCTGGTAGATCTCCGCGCGGTGGGGGTCGTAGATGCGTGCGACGACGTTCTGCACGCCGAACGTCTCGCGGACCACCCGTGCGGCCAGGATGTTCGAGTTGTCGCCGTCCGAGACGGCGGCGAAGGCGAACGCGTCCTCGATGCCGGCACCCGTCAGGGTGTCGCGGTCGAAGCCGAGGCCCGTGACCTTCTTCCCCTCGAAGGTGGCGTCCAGCCGGCGGAACGCCTCGGGGTTCTGGTCGATCACCGCGACGGAGTGTCCGCGCCCCTCCAAGGAGAGCGCGAGAGTCGCGCCGACCCGGCCGCAGCCCATGATGACGAAGTGCACAGGCGGTCACGCTACAGCCTCGCTCCGGGACCGCGGGCCGCGCCCCCGGGGCTGGACGGGCGGCCGGAGGGCCGGGCCGGGACCGCCGCGGGACGGCGCCGAGGCAGGGCCGCCGGGCTGTGCCGCGAGGACCCGGGGCATACGATCTGGCCTCGTGTCCGAGATCGCCGTTGCGGCCAAACGCCTCCTGGTGGGCAGGCCGGTCCGCAGCGACAGGCTGGGGCACACCCTGCTCCCCAAGCGCATAGCGCTGCCCGTGTTCGCGTCCGACGCGCTCTCGTCCGTGGCGTACGCACCCGACGAGATCCTCCTGACGCTGTCCATCGCGGGCATCGCGGCGCTGACGTTCTCACCGTGGGTCGGCGTCGCGGTGGTCGTCGTGATGCTGACGGTCGTCGCGTCGTACCGGCAGAACGTGCACGCGTACCCGTCGGGAGGCGGTGACTACGAGGTGGCCACGGTCAACCTCGGACCCACCGCCGGTGTCACCGTGGCGAGCGCGCTCCTGGTGGACTACGTGCTCACCGTCGCCGTGTCGATCTCGTCGGGCGCGCAGTACGCCGCCACCGCCCTGCCGGTGCTGCGGGGGCACGAACGGGAGTTCGCCGTCGCGCTGGTGATCGTCCTGATGCTGGTCAACCTGCGCGGCGTCAAGGAGTCGGGGACGGCGTTCGCGATCCCCGTGTACTGCTTCATGGGGGTCATCGGGCTGCTCGCCGTCGTGGGCGTCGTCCGCTACCTGACGGGGTCGCTGCCTGCGGCGGAGAGCGCCGGCTTCACCCTCTCGGCGGAGGCGGGGTACCAGACGGGGATCACCGGACTGGCCGGTGGGTTCCTCGTGCTGCGGGCGTTCGCCTCCGGGTGCGCCGCCCTCACCGGGGTCGAGGCGATCAGCAACGGGGTGCCGGCGTTCCGCAAGCCCAAGTCGAGGAACGCGGCGACCACCCTGGCGCTCCTGGGGGGCGTCTCGATCACCATGATCATGTCGATCCTGCTGCTGTCCCGGGCGACGGGCGTCACCTTCGCCGACCAGCCCGCGAAGCAGCTGCTGCGCAACGGCGTGCCGGTGGGCGACAGCTATGTGCAGCACCCGGTGATCAGCCAGCTCGCGGCCTCGGTGTTCCACGGTGCGGGGTGGATGTTCGCGATCGTCGCGGTGGTGACGGGCTTGATCCTGACCCTCGCCGCGAACACGGCGTTCAACGGGTTCCCGGTGCTCGG
Organism: Cellulomonas sp.; assembly: GCA_027451305.1. The sequence continues at coordinate 20,802 of DAIDJQ010000196.1, read as the reverse complement.
CTCGATCCTGGCGCGTGACGGGTACCTGCCGCGGCAGCTGCACACCCGGGGCGACCGGCTGGCCTTCTCGAACGGCATCGTGACGCTCGCCGCCGGCGCGATCGTGCTGATCTGGGTGTTCGACGCCCAGGTCACGCGGCTGATCCAGCTGTACATCGTCGGCGTGTTCGTCTCCTTCACCCTGAGCCAGCTCGGCATGACGCGGCACTGGACCCGTGAGCTGCGCACGGAGGAGGACGCTGGACGTCGGTCGGCGATGCAGCGGTCCCGCGTGATCAACTCGTTCGGCTTCGTCATGACCGCGGCCGTGCTGTTCGTCGTGCTCGTCACCAAGTTCACGCGCGGGGCGTGGATCGCGATCCTCGCGATGGCCATGGTGTTCGCCCTCATGCAGGCCATCCACAGGCACTACGCGCGGGTGCGCCGCGAGCTGGCGCTCCAGGACGCGGCCGCCGCCCGGGCGCTCCCGAGCAGGGTGCACGCGATCGTCCTGGTCTCGCACCTGCACCGGCCGACGATGCGCGCGCTGTCCTACGCGCGGGCGTCCCGGCCCCAGGTGCTCGAGGCGATCACCGTCGGCGTCGAGCCCGACGAGACGGCGGCGTTGCGGGCGGACTGGGAACGGCTCGAGGTGCCGGCACCGCTCAAGGTTCTCGACTCCCCCTTCCGCGAGATCACCCGGCCGGTGGTGGCGTACGTGCGCTCGATCCACCGCGACAGCCCACGGGACCTCGTGGTCGTCTACATCCCTGAGTACGTCGTCGGGCACTGGTGGGAGACGCTGCTGCACAACCAGAGCGCGCTGCGGCTCAAGGGCCGGCTGCTGTTCACCCCTGGCGTGGTGGTGGCGTCGGTGCCGTGGCAGCTCCCCTCCAGCGAGGGCCAGACCGGCCTCGAGGAGCGCACCCCGGGGACCGTGCCGCATGTCTGGTGAGCAGCTGGTCGAGCTTGAGGTCGGGCCCGTCGCGCACGGCGGGCACTGCGTCGCCCGGCTCCACGGCCGGGTGGTGTTCGTGCGGCACGCGCTGCGCGGCGAGCGGGTGCGCGCGCGGCTGACCGAGTCGGGCGAGGGTCGCGCGTTCTGGCGGGCCGACGCCGTCGAGGTGCTCGAGGCGTCCGCGGACCGGGTGCCGCCGGCGTGGCCGGCCGCAGGGCCCGGCGGGGTCGGCGGGGGAGAGCTGTCCCACGTCGCGCTGCCGGCGCAGCGGGCGTGGAAGTCCGCCGTGCTCGACGAGCAGCTGCGGCGGCTCGCGCACCTCGAGATCGACGTCCCGATGAACGCCGCACCCGGTGACGACGAGCGTGGCGGCCTGGCGTACCGGACACGGATCGACCTGGTGGCGGACGCCGCCGGTCGGGCCGGCATGCGCCGGTTCCGCTCGCACGACGTCCAGGCGCTCGACTCCATGCCGCTGGCCACCGAGGTGATCGCCGGTCTCGGGCTGTTCGACCGGCGCTGGCCGGCGGGCTCCCGGATCGAGGCGATCGCGCCCGCGGGTGGTGACGAACCGCTGGTGCTCCTGGAGGGGGTGCCGTTCGACCTGCGCCGAGGTCGCCCCGATCCCCGTCCCAACGCCCGCACATCGGTGCGCGAGCAGGTGGGCGCGCACACGTACCGGGTGTCCGCCGCCGGGTTCTGGCAGGTGCACCGCGAGGCGCCCGAGGTGCTGGTGCAGGCCGTGCTGGCCGGGGTCGGGGACGTCGCCGGTGCGACCGTCGCCGACCTCTACGCGGGTGCCGGGCTGTTCACGGTGCCCCTCGCCGACGCGGTCGGGCCGACGGGGGCGGTGGTCGGCGTCGAGGGCGACGAGCGGGCCGTCCGCGACGCCCGTCGCACGCTGCACGACCAGCCCCACGTGGCGCTGCACCACGGCGACGTCGCACGGGTCCTCGCGGAGGCCGACGACGTGGTGCACGCCGACGTCGTGGTGCTCGACCCGCCGCGCACCGGCGCCGGGCGCCGGGTGGTGGACGCCGTCGTGCAGCTGCGCCCGGACCGGATCGTGTACGTCGCGTGCGACCCGGCCGCGCTCGCCCGGGACGTCGGGCTGCTCGGCGCGGCGGGCTACCGGCCGATGCGGGTCCAGGGGTTCGACCTCTTCCCGCACACGCACCACCTCGAGGCGGTCGCGGTCCTGGAGCGCTGACCGGCCGGCCGCTGCCGACCGGTGCGTGCCGACCCTCGCGCGCCTAGGGTGGTTGTGACGGCGGTCACGTCGCCGAGGAGGGAGCACGGCAGTGAGCGAGGACAAGGACGTCGCCACCCAGCGCCTGGCCGAGGCCAAGCGGGCGGTGACCGAGGAGCTGTTCAAGCAGGGGACGCCGGACTACGACCCCCGCACGTACGAACGTCTGGTGGAGGCCGAGCGCAAGGCCGCCGAGGTGGTCGAGCACCCGGACACGCCCAGCCGCTGAGGTGCCGGAGCTGAGCCGGGCGGGGTAAGGTATCTCGACGTCGAGATAAATCGGTCCCGCCCGGCTCAGGTCCGTCCGGCACCGACCCGTCCAGCGAAGGAGCCTCTCGTGAGTGTCGACAGCTTCGGATCCCGGGGGACCATCGAGGTGGGCGGCACCTCGTACGAGGTGTTCCGGCTGGCAGCGGTGCCTGGTGCGGAGCGGCTGCCCTACAGCCTGAAGGTCCTCGCCGAGAACCTGCTCCGCACGGAGGACGGTGCGAACATCACCGCGGACCACGTGCGCGCGCTCGCCGCGTGGGACCCGGACGCGCAGCCGGACACCGAGATCCAGTTCACGCCGGCGCGCGTGATCATGCAGGACTTCACCGGCGTCCCCTGCGTGGTGGACCTGGCGACGATGCGTGAGGCCGTCGTCGAGCTCGGCGGGGACGCCTCCCGGATCAACCCGCTCGCGCCCGCGGAGCTGGTCATCGACCACTCGGTGCAGATCGACGTCGCAGGCCGGCCCGACGCGTTCGAGCGGAACGTCGAGCTGGAGTACCAGCGCAACCACGAGCGCTACCAGTTCCTGCGGTGGGGGCAGACCGCGTTCGACGACTTCAAGGTGGTGCCGCCGGGCACGGGCATCGTGCACCAGGTGAACATCGAGTACCTGGCGCGCGTGGTGATGACGCGCGAGGTGGACGGCGTGCTGCGCGCGTACCCCGACACGTGCGTCGGCACCGACTCGCACACCACGATGGTCAACGGGCTCGGCGTGCTCGGCTGGGGCGTCGGCGGCATCGAGGCCGAGGCCGCCATGCTGGGCCAGCCCGTGTCGATGCTGATCCCGCGCGTGGTCGGTTTCAAGCTGAGCGGGTCGATCCCGTCGGGGGTCACCGCCACCGACGTCGTCCTGACCATCACCCAGATGCTGCGGGCCCACGGGGTGGTCGGCAAGTTCGTCGAGTTCTACGGGGCAGGCGTCGCGGCGGTGCCGCTCGCCAACCGGGCGACGATCGGCAACATGAGCCCCGAGTTCGGCTCGACGGCCGCGATCTTCCCGATCGACGACGTCACGCTGGACTACCTGCGGCTCACCGGCCGCAGCGAGCAGCAGGTGGCGCTGGTGGAGGCGTACGCCCGCGAGCAGGGCCTCTGGCACGACCCGGGCACCGAGCCGCTGTTCTCGGAGTACCTCGAGCTCGACCTGTCGACCGTCGTGCCGTCGATCGCCGGTCCCAAGCGTCCCCAGGACCGGATCGAGCTCCGGCAGGCCAAGGCGGCATTCGAGCGGGACCTGCCCGTGTACGCCCCCGAGGTGCGCGATCTCGTCGACCAGGCGGAGGAGGAGTCGTTCCCGGCCTCCGACTCCCCGGCCGTCGGGGGGCAGGCGCTCCGCACGGTCCCGGTGACCGACAGCAACGGCAAGCAGTTCGAGCTGTTCCACGGCGCGGTGGCGATCGCCTCGATCACCTCCTGCACCAACACGTCGAACCCGTCGGTGATGCTGGCGGCCGGCCTGCTGGCCAAGAAGGCGGTGGAGAAGGGCCTGGCGGCCAAGCCGTGGGTGAAGACCTCCATGGCGCCCGGCTCGCAGGTGGTGACCAACTACTACGAGAAGGCCGGCCTGTGGCCGTACCTGGAGAAGCTCGGCTTCCACCTGGTCGGCTACGGCTGCGGCACCTGCATCGGCAACTCCGGCCCGCTCGACGAGCCGGTGTCCGCGGCGGTGAACGAGCACGACCTCGCCGTGGTGTCGGTGCTGTCCGGCAACCGCAACTTCGAGGGCCGGATCAACCCGGACGTGAAGATGAACTACCTGGCCAGCCCGCCCCTGGTGATCGCCTACGCCCTGGCCGGGACGATGGACTTCGACTTCGAGTCGGACCCGCTGGGCCGCACCGAGGACGGCCACCCGGTGTTCCTCCGGGACATCTGGCCGTCCCCGCAGGAGGTCCAGCAGACGATCGACGCGTCGATCGACCGCGCGATGTTCACCGCGGACTACGCCGACGTCTTCGCCGGTGACGACCGCTGGCGCTCGCTGCCGACCCCCGAGGGTGACGTCTTCGCCTGGGACCCGGAGTCCACGTACGTGCGCAAGCCCCCGTACTTCGACGGCATGGCGGCCACGCCGGCGCCGGTGCAGGACGTGACCGGCGCGCGGGTGCTGGCCAAGCTGGGCGACTCGGTGACCACCGACCACATCAGCCCGGCCGGCTCGATCAAGGCGGACAGCCCGGCGGGCCGGTACCTCGCCGAGCACGGGATCGACCGGAAGGACTTCAACTCGTACGGGTCCCGCCGCGGCAACCACGAGGTGATGATCCGCGGCACGTTCGCCAACATCCGGCTGCGCAACCAGCTGGTGCCGGGCGTCGAGGGCGGGTACACGGTCAACTTCCTCACCGGCGAGCAGCAGGCGATCTACGACGCCTCGACCGCCTACCAGGCCGCGGGCGTGCCGCTCGTCGTGCTCGGCGGGAAGGAGTACGGCTCCGGCTCGTCCCGTGACTGGGCGGCCAAGGGGACCGCGCTGCTGGGTGTCCGGGCCGTGCTCGCGGAGAGCTTCGAGCGCATCCACCGGTCGAACCTGATCGGCATGGGTGTGCTGCCGCTGCAGTTCCCCGAGGGGGAGTCGGCGGACTCGCTCGGCCTCGACGGCACCGAGACGTTCGACGTCACGGGGGTCACCGAGCTGAACGAGGGTCGCACCCCCCGGACGGTGCACGTCCGCGCCACGAAGAGCGACGGCTCCGTCGTCGAGCTCGACGCGGTGGTGCGGATCGACACCCCCGGCGAGGCGGACTACTACCGCAACGGCGGCATCCTGCAGTACGTCCTGCGCCAGGTCGCCGGCGTCGCCTGACGGACGCGACCCACCCGCCGGTCACCGGGGTCCTTCAGAGCCCGGCGACCGGCGGGTGCGTGTCACGCCGGCTCCACGCGTCGGGAGGTGTCCCACGGCTCGGTCCAGCCGAGGGCGTCGAACACCTCCGACAGGACGATCGCGGTGAAACCCCAGACGAGCACCTCGCCGACCTCGAAGGCGGGGCTGTGCCACGCCCTGCCGGCGACGTGGCGGGCGACGGATGCGCGGTTCGCGGGGTCCAGCAGCTCGGCGACCGGGATGCGGAACACGTCGACCGTCTCGGCATGGTCGACGGCGGCCACCCGCGACGGTCGGGACCACCACGCGGGGACCGGCGTCACCACGTGACGGCTGACCGGCAGCGGCAGCTCCGGCAGCGTCCCGAGCACCTCGACGCCGGTCGGGTCAAGGCCCGTCTCCTCGACAGCCTCTCGGACGGCAGCCTGCTCGGGGGTCTCGCCCGCCTCGAGCCGCCCGCCCGGGAAGGAGACCTGGCCGGGGTGGTGGCCGAGGGTGGCGGCACGGCGCTGCAGCAGCACGTCGAGGTCACGGCTCACCGGCGCCGGCGTCCCGGTTGCGGCCGGGACGTCGTCGAGGACGCCGAACAGGACCAGGACGGCAGCGCGTCGGGCCCCCGGCACGGCGTCGAGGCGGGCGGCGTCCGTGTGCCACGTCAGGCCGTCTCGAGCCAGCGCCGCCAGCTCGGCGCGGGCACCGACGGCCGCGGGCTCGGTGCTCACCCGCGGTCGCGCACCTGGGCGGCGAACGCGGCGACGAACGCGGCGCCGACGATGCCCAGCGCGGGCAGGTGCTCGGCCGCACCCGCCCGGACGGCCTCGATCTCGTCGTCCTCGAGCGGGTCGACCATGTCGGGGGTGGTGAGCCAGAGCGCGAGCTGGTCGGCGGTCACCTCCACGTGGAACTGCACGCCCAGCGCGCTGCCGTACCGGAACGCCTGCACCGGCGTGGCGTGGCTGCTGGCCAGGAGCGTCGCGCCCTCCGGCAGGTCCATCGCGTCGGTGTGCCAGTGCAGCACCGTCGGCGTGCTGCCGGGAGCGCCCAGCGTGCCGAGGACGGCGTCGGTCGCCACCACGTCGACGGGGGCGAAGCCCACCTCGGCGCCGGACCGCCGCGCGAGCCGACCGCCGAGCGCCAGGCCGAGCAGCTGCATGCCGAGGCACACGCCGAGCACCGGGACGTCGGCGGCCACCGCGGCCGCGATCAGGTCGCGCTCGGCAGCCAGGCCGGGGTGCCCCGCGACGTCGTCGGCGTCCATCGGGCCGCCCATCACCACCAGTGCGGACAGGTCCTCGACGTCCGGCAGCCGCGGAGCGGGGTCGTCCATCACGGTGCGCACCCGGTAGGGCGTCCCCAGCCCAGGTCCGATGAGGCCGGGGCCCTCGTGCGGCGCGTGCGTCAGGATCAGCGCCGGCCGCACGGGATCACCACCCGTCCGGCAGCGGCCGGCCCTCGTCGTACCCCGCCGCGGACTGGAGCCCGACCACCGCACGCTCGTGCAGCTCCTCGAGCGTCGCCGCGCCCACGTAGGTGGCGGCGGAGCGCACGCCGGCCGTGATGGCGTCCAGCAGGTCCTCCACGCCCGGTCGCCGCGGGTCGAGGTACATCCGCGAGGACGAGATGCCCTCCTCGTACAGCCCCTTGCGGGCCCGGTCGAACGGAGACCCGCCCCGGGTGCGGGCCGCGACGGCGCGCGCCGACGCCATGCCGAAGCTCTCCTTGTACAGCCGTCCGTCCGGGTCCGCGTGCAGGTCACCGGGCGACTCGTGGGTCCCGGCGAACCAGGAGCCGATCATCACCTGGGACGCGCCGGCGGACAGGGCCAGCGCGACGTCGCGCGGGTAGCGCACGCCGCCGTCCGCCCAGACGCTGCGGCCGAGCCGGCGGGCCTCGGCAGCGCACTCGAGGACGGCCGAGAACTGCGGCCGTCCGACGGCGGTCATCATGCGCGTGGTGCACATGGCGCCGGGGCCGACGCCCACCTTCACGATGTCGGCGCCCGCCTCGATCAGGTCCCGGGTGCCCTGCGCGGTCACCACGTTGCCCGCCACCACCGGCACCTGCGGGTCGAGGGCGCGCACCGCGGCCAGCGCGTCGAGCATCCTGCGCTGGTGCCCGTGGGCCGTGTCGACGACGATCACGTCGACCTCGGCCTCGAGCAGGCTCGCCGCCTTGGCCTTCACGTCGCCGTTGATGCCCACCGCAGCACCGACCCGCAGCCGGCCGGCGGCGTCCAGCGCCGGCGTGTAGATGGACGACCGCAGCGCGCCCACCTGCGTGAGCACCCCGACCAGCAGGCCGTCGCGGACCACGGGCGCGAACCGGCGGCGGGAGGCGTGCAGCCGGTCGAAGGCGTCCTCGAGACCGGCGGTGCCGCGCTGCTGGAGCACGTCGAGGTCGAGCGTCGTGGGGTCCTGGGCCATCACCTCGGCCACCTGGGTGAACCGGTCGACGTCGCGGCAGTCGGCCTCGGTCACCACGCCGACCGGCCGGCCGTCGTCCACGACGACCGCAGCGCCGTGCGACCGCTTGCCGATCAGGGTGACCGCCGTCTGGACCGTGTCGTGCGGGGAGACCACCACCGCGGTCTCCACGACCGGGTGCCGGGACTTGACCGAGGCAACCACGTCGGCCACCACGTCGGTCGGGGTGTCCTGCGGCAGCACCGCGAGACCGCCGCGACGGGCGACCGTCTCGGCCATCCGCCGGCCGGCGACCGCCGTCATGTTCGCGACCACGACCGGGATCGTGGTCCCCGTCCCGTCGACGGTGGTGAGGTCGACGTCGAACCGGGAGGCGACCTCGGAGCGGGACGGGACGAGGAAGACGTCGCCGTAGGTGAGGTCGCCGGTGGCCGTGTGGCCGGGCAGGAAGCGCATGGGTGTTCCCCTTTCCGAGACAGCCTACCGGGGGTGCGCGGGCGGACTCAGGGCTGCACCTGCGCACAGGAAGGGACGTGGTCCACGACGGTGAGCCCGGCCGGAACGGTGGCGTCCAGCCGGCCGTCGTGCGAGGCGAGCCTCACGCGCCCGGCACCCACCGGCAGGCCGTCCACGGTGACCGCACCCAGGCCCACCGGGGCGTGCGCGTACAGCTCGCCGTGCGGGACGCAGGCCTCGAGCCCGAACGATGCCCGGACCAGCTCGTAGGGCGACGCCGCGGCCCATGCCTGCGGCGAGCAGGACGTGGGGTAGGGCACCGGCCAGCGGGTCGACTCGCGGTCGAACCCGCAGAACAGCTCCGGCAGCCGGCCGGTGAACGCAGACGCGGCGGCGAGCAGCCCGTCGCGCAGCGTGCGGGCATGGCCGTCCAGCCCGTAGCGGAACAGCCCCGAGGCGACCAGGGTCGAGTCGTGCGGCCAGACCGAGCCGTTGTGATAGCTGACCGGGTTGAACCGCCGCATGCCCGTGTCCAGCGTCCTGACCCCGAACCCCGTGAAGGACGAGGGCGACATCAGGGTGTCGGCGACCTCCGCGGCCCGGGCCGGCGGGACGATCCCGCTCCACAGGCAGTGCCCCTGGTTCGACGCGACGGCGTCGACGGGTCGCTTGTCGCGGTCGAGCGCCAAGGCGTAGCAGCCTCGCCGCGGCAACCAGAACGCCTCGTCGAACGCCGTGCGCAGGCGGGCCGCGGCCTGGTGCCACCGGTCCGGGCCCTGCTGCTCGCCGAGCACCTCGGCGATGTGGGCGCGGGCGAGGTAGGCGGCGTAGACGTACCCCTGCACCTCGGCGAGCGCGATCGGCGGTGCGGCGAGCGTCCCGTCGGCGAAGCCGAGGGAGTCGTGGCTGTCCTTCCAGCCCTGGTTCAGCAGACCGCGGTCCGTGCTGCGCTGGTACTCCACGAACCCGTCGCCGTCACGGTCGCCGTAGTCGCTGATCCAGTCGAGCGCCGCGTCGACGGCCGGCAGCAGCTCGCGGACGTGGTCCGGGTCGGTTCCCCAGCGCAGCACGCGGTCGACGAGAACGACGAACAGGGGCGTGGAGTCGATGCTGCCGTAGTAGACGCTGTCGCCGCCGAGGGCCAGGGACAGGTCGGCGCCGAGTCGCACCTCGTGCAGGATGCGGCCGGGCTGCTCCTCGGTGAGCGGGTCCACCGTGGTGCCCTGGAACCGGGCGAGGGTCCGCAGCGTGCCGAGGGCCAGGCCGGGAGCGAAGGGCGCCGACATCCAGGCCGTCAGCAGCGAGTCGCGGCCGAACAGGGCCATGAACCACGGCGCCCCTGCGGCGACCACGTCGTCCTCCGGGTGGTCGTGGTCGACGATCCGCAGCGCACCGAGGTCGACCTCCGTGCGCCGCAGCACCCGGCGCAGCGACGCGCTGTCCACGTCGAAGCGCGGGGCCGCCTGCCGCCACGTCCGCATCCGGCGGCCCGGTGCGTTGGGGTCGAACGGTGGCTCCAGCTCCTGGTCGGCGACCGAGGCGAGCACCTCGACGGTGGTCGACCAGGTGCCCTGGGGCGGAACCACCGCTCGGAAGGTGAAGGCGTGCGGCGTCGCGGACCCGCCGCTCGCCGAGATGCGCACGCCACGGCGCGTGGTGCCGCCGTCCGTCCAGAACGAGAGCTCCTCACCCGTGGCGCGGTGCTCGACCCGGACCCGCGTCTGCTGGATTCCCTCCTTCACCTCGAAGAGGTCCGCGAAGTCCGCCTCCGCCTCGAGCGTGACGTGCAGCCCGGCCGCCTCCGTGCCGTGGTTGCGGATGCTGATCGTCTCCCGCATGCCCGTGCCGACCAGCCGGTGCCGCTCGACCACCAGGGTCGAGTCCGCGTCGCTGGTGCGACCGACCACCCGCCCGACGAAGGTCGCCTCGAACGGCTCCGCGGGGACGGTGGCCAGCGGCTGCACCGGCTTGCCGTCCACCCGCAGCCGCCAGCCGGACAGCACCCGCGTGTCCCGCACGAACAAGCCCTGCGCGACGTCGGGGGAGATGTCGCCGTCCGGGCCGCTCGCGCAGAACGAGGTGCCCTCGACCAGGGCGCCCACCGGCTCGACGGGGCCGAGGACGGTGGGCCCGGCGGTCGGCGACGGCAGGTGCGGCGCGACGACGGGCGTGGGAGCGGTGACCGGCCGGCGGTCGTCCGTCCCACGGGCCGGGCGGGGGACCGAGGTGTCAGGGGAGTGGCTGCTCACGTGCATCCTTCGAGGCCAGGCGGTGCCGGCGTCCTGCGCGAGCGGGCCGTCGCCCACCGCAGCGTGTGCGGGAGCACGGGCTGTGTGCTTCCCTGAGAAGCCCGACAAGCACCATAACGTCCGCGGCGTCGCACCGCTCCCGCACCGCGCGCGGGACCCGTCAGGTCCCCGTCCGTGCGCCTCGCCGCAGGGAACCGGAGGCCGTCGTGACCAGGTCGTCGAGCGTCGAGGGCCCGTTCGCCGACGCACGGCCGGCCGGCGCGCAGCGGGACGGGTCCGACGGTTTGCGCATCGCCATGGTGGCGCCGCCCTGGTTCGAGGTGCCCCCTCGTGGTTACGGCGGGATCGAGGAGGTGGTGGGCGCCCTGGTGGATCAGCTCGTCGCGCGTGGGCACCACGTCACCCTGGTCGGCGCCGGCGCTCACCGCACCTCCGCGCAGCGCTTCGTGCAGGTGTTCGAGCAGCCGCCCACGCACCTGCTGGGCGACCCGGTGCCCGAGGTGGTGGCGGCGGCGGCCGCCGCCCGCGCCCTCGCGAAGCTGTCGATCGACGTGGTGCACGACCACAGCCTCGCCGGGCCGCTGCTGGCGCGCGGCCGGGTCGCGCCGACCGTCGTCACGACCCACGGGCCGGTCACCGGCATGTACGCGCGCTACTACGAGCGGTTGGGCAGCACGGTCGACCTCGTCTCGATCTCGCACGCGCAGCGCACGGCGGCACCGGCTCTGAACTGGCGCGCGACCGTGCACAACGCCGTGGACGTCGCGTCGTTCCCGTTCCGTGACCGCAAGGACGACTACCTGCTGTGGCTCGGACGGTTCAGCCCCGACAAGGCCCCGGACCTGGCCATCGCGGCGGCGCGGGCGCATGGCCTGCGCATCGTGCTGGCCGGGAAGATCAACGAGCCCGGGGAGAAGGAGTACTTCGAGACCGTGGTGGCGCCGGAGCTCGGTCCGGACGCGGAGTACGTCGGAGAGGCGGACGCGGCCTTCAAGCGCGAGCTGTTCGCGGGTGCCCGCGCCTTCCTCTTCCCGATCCAGTGGGACGAGCCGTTCGGGATGGTCATGGTCGAGGCGATGGCATGCGGCACGCCCGTGCTCGCCATCGGCCGGGGCTCGGTGCCCGAGGTGGTGGACCACGGCGTGAGCGGCGTGGTGGTCCACGACCCCGGGGAGTTCGTCGCAGCGGTGCCGGCGGTGCTCGAGCTCGACCCGGTCGACTGCCGGGCAGTCGCGCTGGCACGGTTCGACCTGCCGGTGATGGCCGCCGGCTACGAGAAGGTGTACCGACGTGTCGTCGGCAGGCCGCAGCATCGCGACACCCTCGGGGCGACGGCCTAGCGGCGCCGGACTTACAGTGTCCTTCGGCCTCCGCGCGGTGCGGCGGCGGGTGGAGGCCGAAGGGAGCGGAGCGTGGGACTCCTCGAGCACATCTCGTCCCCGGCCGACCTGCGGCGGCTGACCCCGCGCGAGGTCGACGAGCTGGCCGGCGAGATCCGTCGTTTCCTCGTCGAGTCCGTCTCCCGCACCGGTGGTCACCTCGGCCCCAACCTCGGTGTCGTCGAGCTGACGATCGCCCTGCACCGCGTGTTCCGGTCCCCGCACGACACCCTGGTCTTCGACACCGGCCACCAGGCGTACGTGCACAAGCTGTTGACCGGCCGCTCCGACTTCTCCCAGCTGCGTCGCCGCGGAGGGCTGTCCGGCTACCCCAGCCGCACCGAGTCCGAGCACGACGTGGTGGAGAACTCGCACGCGTCGACGGCGCTGAGCTGGGCGGACGGCATCGCCAAGGCGTACGAGCTGCGCGGCGAGCCGGACCGCCACGTCGTCGCGGTCGTCGGCGACGGCGCGCTCACGGGTGGGATGTCGTGGGAGGCGCTGAACAACATCGCGGCCGGCGCGGACCGGCGGCTCGTCATCGTCGTGAACGACAACGGACGCAGCTACGCGCCGACGATCGGCGGTCTCGCACGGCACCTCGACACGCTCCGCACCACGCAGGGCTACGAGAGCGTGCTGAACTGGGGCAAGGCCACCCTGCGCCGGTCCGGTCCGCCCGGACGGCTGGCCTACGACGCGCTGCACGGCCTGAAGAAGGGCCTGAAGGACGTGGTGGCGCCGCAGGGGATGTTCGAGGACCTCGGCCTGAAGTACATCGGCCCGGTCGACGGGCACGACGAGCGCGAGGTGGAGCGGGCCCTGCGCCGCGCCCGGGCGTACGGCGGGCCCGTCATCGTGCACGTCATCACCGAGAAGGGCCGCGGCTACCAGCCGGCCGAGCAGGACGTCGCCGACCGGTTCCACGCAGTCGGCCAGATCCATCCCGAGACGGGGCTCCCGCTCGCGCCGTCCAGGTTCGGCTGGACCAGCGTGTTCGCGGACGAGATCGTGCGGATCGGTCGTCGACGGCGGGACGTGGTGGCGGTGACCGCCGCCATGCTGCAGCCCGTGGGGCTCGCGCCGTTCGCGGCGGAGTTCCCGGAGCGGGTGTTCGACGTCGGCATCGCCGAGCAGCACGCCGCCACCTCGGCCGCGGGCATGGCCTTCGCGGGCCTGCACCCGGTGGTCGCCGTGTACGCGACGTTCCTCAACCGAGCCTTCGACCAGGTGCTGATGGACGTCGCCCTGCACCGGGCGGGTGTCACCTTCGTGCTGGACCGCGCCGGCATCACCGGTGACGACGGAGCGAGCCACAACGGCATGTGGGACCTGTCGCTGCTGTCCCTGGTGCCCGGTCTGCGACTGGCGGCCCCGCGCGACGAGGGGACCCTGCGCAGCGCGCTGCGCACGGCCGTCGACGTGGACGACGCCCCGACCGTGGTGCGCTACCCCAAGGGCGCACTGCCGGACCCGATGCCCGCGCTGGAGCACCTCGACGGGGTCGACGTGCTGGCACGCCACCCCGGCCAGGGCGATGCGGCCGCGCGGTGGGTGCTCGTGGTGGGCGTCGGCGCGCTGGTGCCGACCGCGCTGGCCGTCGGCGACCTGCTCGCGGCGCACGGGCTGGCCGTGACCGTGGTCGACCCGCTGTGGCCGGTTCCCGTCCCCGCCACCCTCGTCAAGCTGGTGGCCGAGCACGACCACGTGGTCACGCTCGAGGACGGTCTGGTGGACGGCGGGGTCGGCTCCCTGCTGGCGCAACGCTGCTCCGAGCAGGGGCTCCACGGCCCCGTGCAGTCGTTCGGCGTGCCCCGGACGTTCCTCGGCCATGCGACCCGGGAGCAGCTGGTGGACCAGCTCCGGCTCGGGGCGCCGGACGTCGCGGCGGACGTGCTGGCGGCGCTCGGCGGGTCCGACTGACGCGTCCCGGGCGCGCCGACGGGGGGACGAACGTCCCGAGACATCCTATGAATTGGGTTCTAGCGTCGTTCTAGACCTAGCCCCTGGAGCTCTGGATGCCTCTGACCGCCGCCTCCCTCCGCCGCGATGCCGCGCTGCCGCGGGCGTGGGAGGGCTTCGTGCCCGGCCCGTGGTCGGACCGGGTCGACGTGCGGGACTTCATCCAGCGCAACTGCACCCCCTACTCCGGCGACGGCGCGTTCCTCGCAGGGCCCACGGAGCGGACCCTGGCGGTCTGGGGCCGGCTCGCCGAGCCGCTCGCGGTCGAGCGCGAGCGGGGCGTCTACGACGTCGACCCCGCCACGCCGTCGACCATCACGTCGCACGCGCCGGGCTACATCGACCGCTCGCGCGAGCTCGTCGTCGGTCTGCAGACCGACGCGCCCCTGAAGCGCGCCATCATGCCGAACAGTGGCTGGCGGACGGTCCAGCAGTCGCTGGACGCCTACGGCTACCGGGCGCCGCAGGAGATCGTCGACATCTTCACCAAGTACCGCAAGACCCACAACGACGGCGTCTTCGACGTCTACCCGCCGGCGGTGCGGGCCGCCAGGTCGAGCCACCTGATCACCGGCCTGCCGGACGGGTACGGCCGCGGCCGGATCATCGGCGACTACCGCCGCGTGGCGCTGTACGGCGTCGACGCGCTGATCGAGGCGAAGCGCCTGGAGAAGGCGTCGCTGGACATGGAGCGGTCCACCGAGGACGTGATCCGCGACCGCGAGGAGCTCGCCGAGCAGATCCGGGCCCTGGCCGAGCTCGCGCACATGGCGTCGTCCTACGGCGTCGACATCACGCGGCCCGCGGCCACGGCTCACGAGGCCGTGCAGTGGCTGTACCTCGCCTACCTCGGCGCGGTCAAGGAGCAGAACGGCGCGGCGATGTCGCTGGGTCGCACCTCGACCTTCCTCGACGTGTACCTCCAGCGCGACCTCGACGCCGGTGTGATCGACGAGGAGCGGGCGCAGGAGCTGATCGACGACCTCGTCATCAAGCTGCGGATCGTGCGCTTCCTGCGGACCCCCGAGCACGACGCCCTGTTCGCCGGCGACCCCACCTGGGTCACCGAGACGATCGGCGGTCTCGGCGAGGACGGCCGGCCCCTGGTCACGCGCACGTCGTTCCGCTACCTGCAGACGCTGCGCAACCTCGGCCCCGCGCCCGAGCCGAACCTGACGGTGCTGTGGAGCGAGCGTCTCCCGGAGGCTTTCAAGCGGTTCTGCGCCGAGCTCACCCTCGACACGTCGGCCCTGCAGTACGAGTCCGACGAGCTCATCCGGTCCTCCTGGGGCGACGACGCGGCCATCGCGGGCAGCGTGTCCCCGATGCGCGTCGGCAAGCAGATGCAGTTCTTCGGCGCCCGGGTGAACCTGGCCAAGGCCCTGCTGTACGCGATCAACGGCGGCCGTGACGAGATGACCGGTCGGCAGGTCGGGCCGGTCGCCGCCCCGGTGGACAGCGAGGTGCTGGACTACGACGACGTGCTGGCCAAGTTCGACCGCACGCTCGACTGGCTGGCCGCGACGTACGTCGACGCGCTGAACTGCGTGCACTACATGCACGACAAGTACTCCTACGAGCGCCTGGAGATGGCCCTGCACGACCGCTCGGTGCTGCGCACCCTGGCGTGCGGCATCGCCGGCCTGTCCGTCGTCGCCGACTCGCTGTCCGCGATCAAGCACGCGACCGTGCGGGCCCTGCGCACCACGGACGGCCTGGTCACCGAGTACTCGGTGACGGGCGAGTACCCGACGTTCGGCAACGACGACGACCGGGTGGACGACATCGCCGTCTGGGTGGTGCGCACCTTCATGGCGAAGCTGCGCGCGCTGCCGACGTACCGCAACGCCCTGCACACGCAGTCGGTCCTGACGATCACCTCGAACGTCGTGTACGGCAGGGCCACCGGTTCCACCCCGGACGGCCGGCGGTACGGCGAACCGTTCGCCCCGGGCGCGAACCCGATGAACGGCCGGGACACCCACGGCATGCTCGCCTCCGCGCTGTCGGTGGCCAAGCTGCCGTACTCCGAGGCGCAGGACGGCATCTCGCTGACCAGCACGGTGCTGCCCTCCGGCCTGGGCCGGACGCGTGCCGAGCAGGTCGCCAACCTCGTCGGCCTGCTGGACGCGTACACGCTGTCCACGGGCTACCACCTGAACGTGAACGTGCTCGACCGGACCACGCTCGAGGACGCGATGGAGCACCCGGAGTGCTATCCCAACCTCACCGTCCGGGTCTCGGGGTACGCCGTGAACTTCGTGCGACTCGCGCGCGAGCAGCAGCTCGACGTGCTGGCCCGCACGTTCCACGGTGCCGTATGAGCGGCGAGGTGGGCACCAACTCGGGCGGCACCGGCACGCTCGTGGCCGAACGCGCGGGGGCACCCGTCGTCGACCTCGGGCTTCCGCTGGTCGGGGGCTCGAACGTCCGGACGCACGGCGCCGGCACGTCGGGTCTCGCGACGCAGGACCACGAGCGCGCGGACCGGCTCGCACGGGTCCGCGCCGGCGAGCTCGGCTCGGTGCACTCCTGGGAGCTGGTGACGGCCGTCGACGGCCCGGGGACCCGCATGACGGTGTTCCTGTCCGGCTGCCCGCTGCGGTGCCTGTACTGCCACAACCCCGACACGATGGAGATGCGCCGCGGCACGGACGTCGGGGCCGACGAGCTGCTTCGGCGCATCGGCCGGTACCGGCGGGTGTTCAGCGCCACCGGGGGTGGCCTGACGATCTCCGGCGGCGAGCCCCTGATGCAGCCGGCCTTCGTGCGGCGGCTGCTGCGCGGCGCCAAGGCGATGGGGATCCACACGACCATCGACACCTCGGGCTACCTCGGTCGCGCCTGCACCGACGAGATGATCGACGACCTCGACCTCGTGCTCCTGGACATCAAGTCAGGCGACGAGGAGACGTACCAGCGCGTGACGGGCCGTGAGCTCGCGCCGACCCTGGAGTTCGGCCGCCGGCTGGCCGCACGCGGTACCGCGATCTGGGTGCGCTTCGTGCTCGTGCCCGGGCTGACGGACTCGGTGGAGAACGTCGAGAAGGTCGCCGACCACGTGCAGGCCCTGTCGACGGTCGAGCGCGTCGAGGTGCTGCCGTTCCACCAGATGGGCCGCGACAAGTGGGCCGAGCTCGGCATGCGCTACGAGCTCGAGGGCACCCGTGCGCCGTCCCCCGAGCTCGTCGAGCGGGTGCGTGACCAGTTCCGCGCCCGCGGCCTCGCGGTGATGTGACCGGCGCCATAGCGCTGTGACCGAGGCCACAGGCCTCTGACCTCGGGCGAAACTCATCCCAGGACTTATGACCCGAGTCGTCCCATGACTTCGCGCCTAGTGTGACAACGACCCCCCAAGGAGGAAGGCGTCCAATGTCGACTACCGCGACACCGGTCTCGACCACCACACCCGCTGAGTGGGCCGGCTTCGTGCCGGGCCCCTGGACCGACACCATCGACGTCCGGGACTTCATCCAGCGCAACTACACGCCGTACGACGGCGATGCAGCGTTCCTTGCGGGTCCCACCGCCAAGACGCTGGGTGTCTGGGACACGCTGGAGAAGAAGTTCCTGTCGGTCGAGCGCGTCAAGCGCGTCTACGACGTCGACACCCACACGCCGGCGGACGTCGACGCCTTCGCGGCGGGCTACATCAGCCAGGACGACGACGTCGTCGTCGGCCTGCAGACCGATGTGCCGCTGAAGCGGGCGATGATGCCCAACGGTGGCTGGCGCATGGTCGAGACCGCGATCAAGGAGGCGGGCCTCGAGCCCGACGCCGAGGTCAAGCGGATCTTCACCGAGTACCGCAAGACGCACAACGACGCGGTGTTCGACATCTACACCCCGCGCATCCGGGCCGCCCGCAGCTCGCACATCGTCACGGGCCTGCCGGACGCCTACGGCCGCGGCCGGATCATCGGCGACTACCGCCGCGTCGCGCTCTACGGCGTCGACGTGCTGATCGCCGCGAAGCTCAAGGACAAGGACTCGATCGCCGACCAGCCGTTCTCCGAGAGCTGGGCCCGGTACCGCGAGGAGCACTCCGAGCAGGTCAAGGCGCTGAAGAAGCTGAAGCGGCTCGGCGAGCAGTACGGCTTCGACCTCGGCCGTCCGGCGCAGACCGCGCAGGAGGCCGTCCAGTGGACGTACTTCGGCTACCTGGCCTCGGTGAAGAGCCAGGACGGCGCGGCCATGAGCATCGGCCGGCTCTCGTCGTTCTTCGACGTCTACTTCGAGCGGGACATCGCGGCCGGCACCCTCACGGAGTCCGGTGCGCAGGAGATCATCGACGCGCTGGTGCTCAAGCTCCGCATCGTGCGGTTCCTGCGGACCATCGAGTACGACCAGATCTTCTCCGGCGACCCGTACTGGGCCACCTGGTCCGACGGCGGCTTCGGTGAGGACGGCCGGTCGCTCGTCACCAAGACCTCGTTCCGCCTGCTGCAGACGCTGCGCAACCTGGGCCCGGCGCCGGAGCCGAACATCACGGTCTTCTGGGACCCGGCACTGCCCGGCGGCTACAAGGACTTCTGCGCCGCCATCTCGATCGAGACCTCGGCCATCCAGTACGAGTCCGACGAGCAGATCCGTTGCCACTGGGGTGACGACGCCGCGATCGCGTGCTGCGTGTCCCCGATGACGGTCGGCAAGCAGATGCAGTTCTTCGGGGCCCGGGTCAACGCCGCCAAGTCGCTGCTCTACGCGATCAACGGCGGCCGGGACGAGATGTCCGGCAAGCAGGTGGTCACCGGCTACGAGCCGATCGCCGGCGACGGCCCGCTGGACTTCGACGAGGTGTGGGCGAAGTACGACGCCGTGCTCGACTGGGTCACCGCGACCTACGTCGAGGCGCTGAACATCATCCACTACAGCCACGACAAGTACGCCTACGAGGCGATCGAGATGGCGCTGCACGACGACGAGATCGTGCGGACCCTCGGCTGCGGCATCGCGGGCCTGTCGATCGTCGCGGACAGCCTCTCGGCCATCAAGTACGCGAAGGTGACGCCGGTGCGTGACGAGACCGGCCTGGTGGTCGACTACGTGACCGAGGGCGAGTTCCCGGTGTACGGCAACGACGACGACCGCGCCGACGCACTGGCCCAGCTGGTCGTCAAGACCGTGATGGACAAGATCCGCAAGCTGCCGACGTACCGCGACGCGGTCCCGACGCAGTCCGTGCTGACCATCACGTCCAACGTCGTCTACGGCAAGGCCACCGGGTCGTTCCCGTCGGGTCACAAGAAGGGCACGCCGTTCGCCCCGGGTGCCAACCCGGAGAACGGCATGGACACCCACGGGATGGTCGCGTCCATGCTCTCGGTCGGCAAGCTCGACTACAACGACGCGCTGGACGGCATCTCGCTGACCAACACGATCACGCCGGCGGGCCTCGGCCGCGACAAGGAGGAGCAGGTCGGCAACCTCGTCGGCATCCTCGACGCCGGCATGGGCGAGGGCCTGTACCACGCGAACATCAACGTGCTCTCCCGCGAGACCCTCGAGGACGCGATCGAGCACCCGGAGCAGTACCCGAACCTCACGGTGCGGGTGTCCGGCTACGCGGTGAACTTCGTCAAGCTCACCAAGGAGCAGCAGCTCGACGTGCTGTCCCGGACGTTCCACACGACCGCCTGAGGTCGTAGCGCCGGCCGACGGGCCCGGTGCGGCGGGGTCACCCCCGCGGCACCGGGCCCGTCGGTCGTCTGCCGGGCGCTGCGGACCGAGGGGCGGTCCACGCGGCGCCCGCGCGGCGGCTCGTCAGCCGCGCGCCACGTCGGCCACGCCTCCGGGCAGCAGCCGATGTCCGAGCACCCGCTCGCTGCTGCCGGTGCGGTCGAGCAGCGGCGTCAGACCGCCGAGGTGGAACGGCCACCCGGCGCCCAGGATCATGCACAGGTCCACCTGGTCGGGGCCGGGGACCACGTGCTCGTCGAGCAGGTGACCGACCTCGACCGTCAGCGCCGTGAGCACGGCGTCGAGGAGGCCGGGGCCGTCCAGCGGGGCCTCCCGCGGTGGCTGCTCGCGGGTGGCGTCGAACACCTGCTGGATCGCCGGGTCCACGCGTCTCGGCAGGCCCGGTGCGGGCGCTGGCAGCACCACCGGGGTGGCGTCGGCCACCAGCCGCTCGAGGCCGGGGGAGCGGGGGAACCGGTCGCCGAGATCCGCCCGCAGCGAGGTGAGCACGTGCAGCCCGACTGCCGGTCCGACGAGGTCGAACAGCTCGAACGGCGGCATCGGCAGGCCGAGCGCGTCGAGCGCGTGGTCGGCCACCTCGACGGGGGTGCCGTCCTCGATCGCCCCGACGACGACGCCCAGCAGCAGCACCAGCAGCCGGTTGACGACGAAGCCGGGACGGTCGCGGACCAGGACGGCGGTCTTGCCGAGGCGGGCGACCACGTCCAGCCCCGTCGCGGCTGCCGCGTCGTCCGTGTGCTCGGCGCGCACCACCTCGACGAGCGGCATGGCGGCCACCGGGTTGAAGAAGTGCAGCCCCACCACCCGCTCGGGGTGCTCGAGCCCCGCGGCCATGGCGCCGACGGAGAGCGCGGACGTGTTGGTCGCCAGGACCGCGCCGGGCGCCACCACCTGCTCGAGGTCGGCGAAGACCCGTTGCTTGACGCCCAGCAGCTCGGTGACCGCCTCGATGACCAGGTCGCACCCGGCGAGCGCGGACAGCGCGGTGCTGCCGGTGACGGAGCCGACCACGCGCGCACCGGCATCGGCCGACAACCGTCCCGAGGCCACCATCCGCTCGACCGACGACCGGACCGCGGCGAGCCCGTGCGCCACACGCTCCTCGTCCAGGTCCCGCATCACGACGGGGACCTTGAGCCGGTGGGCGAAGATCGTCGCGATCTGCGCCGCCATCAGGCCGGCGCCGACCACCCCGACCTGGGTGACCGGGCGGGCCAGCGCGGGGTCCGGGGCCTGCTGGGGGCGTTTGGCGCCGCTCACCAGCCCGAAGGCGTAGACGCTGGCCCGCATCTCGTCGGTCATCACCAGGTCTGCGAGTGCCTCGTCCTCGGCCGCGAACGCGGT
>DAIDJQ010000195.1 GCA_027451305.1 Cellulomonas sp. | reverse complement strand
CGTGGAGTACTACGCCCGCTGACCCGTCGCCGGGCAACCGCCCGGTCTCGCGCGAGAGCCCCGCACCGGTCCGGTCGCGGGGCTCTCGCGCACCCGGACCCGAGCCCGCCGCCCTGCGCCGGTAGGGTGGTGCGACCGGTGGGCTGCACCGGCAGAGCGCGCCGCGTCGGGCGGCGCCCGCACGTACGACGACAGGACGGAGCGACCCATGTCCGGTGGCGACATCGCAGGTCTCATCGCCGCGGTGGCGTTCGTCGCGCTCGTCGCCCTGCTGGCCGTGCCCCTGCTCAAGCTGGGCGGCGTGCTCGACGAGACACGCACGGCCGTCGAGCAGATCGCGCAGCACGCGGTCCCGGTGCTCGACGAGGCCGCGACGCTGGTCGCCTCGTCCAACGGGCAGCTGGAGAAGGTCGACGTCGTCACCACAGCCGCCGCCTCCGTCTCGGAGAACGTCTCGGCCCTCACCGCGCTGGTCACCGCGACGGTCGGCGGGCCGCTGATCAAGGTCGCCGCCTTCAGCCACGGCGTGCGCCGGGCACTGGCCGGGGTGCGGCGGGGCGGCCGCTGATGCGCCGGCTGTTCTGGATCGGCGTCGGGGTCGCACTCACCGTGGTCGTCGTGCGTCAGGGTCGGGCCGTGCTCGAGCGGTACGCGCCGCCCGAGGCCACCGCGGCGTTCGCCGGGGCAGGACGTGTGGCACGAGCCGTGGACGGCGCCCGGCGCGAGTTCGCCGCCGGCATGACGGAGCGCGAGCAGGCCCTGCGGGAGGCGCTCGTCGGCGACGTCGACGTCGACGAGCTCCGTGAGCAGGCCCCGGCCCGACGTTCCGCCGTGCGTGAGGCGTTCGGCGGCCGACGGGGTGCACCGGCCGACTGGGCCGACAACCCCACCGAGGACCCCGACGACGACGACGGCTACGCCTTCTTCTGACCGACCGCAGACCGGCGCCACGCCTGCCGCGCCGACGCGGCGCCGGAACACCGCCGCCCGCGGCGGCGCTGAACCATCTGGACCCGCCCGGACAGGGCGCCGAACGACGACGAGGACATGATGCGCACCGCCGAGATCCGCCAGCGCTGGCTCGACTACTTCGAGAGCAAGGGCCACGCCCTGGTGCCGTCCGTGCCCCTGATCTCGCCCGACCCCTCGATCCTGTTCACGATCGCCGGCATGGTGCCGTTCATCCCGTACATCCTCGGCACCCAGCAGGCGCCGTGGCCGCGGGTGGCGAGCGTCCAGAAGTGCATCCGCACCAACGACATCGAGAACGTCGGCCGCACGGCACGCCACGGCACGTTCTTCCAGATGAACGGCAACTTCTCGTTCGGCGACTACTTCAAGGAAGGCGCCATCGAGTTCGCCTGGGAGCTGCTCACGGGCGCGCAGGCACAGGGCCGGTACGGGTTCGACGGCGACCGGCTCTGGGTGACCATCTGGGACCAGGACGACGTGGCGCTCGACGCCCTGCGCCAGGTCGGGGTGGACCGAAAGCACATCGTCCGGCTGCCGCGCGAGGAGAACTTCTGGGACACGGGTCAGCCGGGTCCCGCCGGCCCGTGCGCCGAGTTCCACTACGACCGCGGTCCTGAGTACGGCCCCGAGGCGGTCGGCGGCACCGTGGACCCCGGTGGGGACCGGTACATGGAGATCTGGAACCTCGTCTTCGACCAGTTCATCCGCGGCGAGGGTGTCGGCAAGGTGTACCCGCTCGTCGGCGAGCTGGACCGCAAGGCAATCGACACCGGCGCCGGCCTGGAACGCATGGCGTTCCTGCTCCAGGACAAGCAGAACATGTACGAGATCGACGAGGTCTTCCCGGTCATCACCAAGGCGGAGGAGATCTCCGGCCGACGTTACGGTGCCGACCAGGGCGACGACGTGCGGCTGCGCGTCGTGGCGGACCACGTGCGGTCGGCACTGATGCTCATCGGCGACGGCGTGACGCCCTCCAACGAGGGTCGCGGGTACGTGCTGCGCCGCCTGCTGCGGCGCACCGTGCGCTCCATGCGGCTGCTCGGCGTGCAGGAGGCGACCCTGCCCTACCTGCTGCCCGTCAGCCGCGACGCGATGAGCGCGTCCTACCCGAACGTGGCCGACGACTTCGCGCGCATCTCGCAGGTGGCGTACGGCGAGGAGGAGGCGTTCGGCCGGACCCTGGAGTCGGGGACCACGATCCTCGACACCGCGGTGCGCACCGCCAAGGCGACGGCCGGCCAGGACGTGCCGGTGCTGACCGGCGCGCAGGCGTTCACGCTGCACGACACCTACGGCTTCCCCATCGACCTGACCCTGGAGATGGCGGCCGAGCACGGCGTCCAGGTGGACGAGTCGACGTTCCGGTCCCTGATGGCCGAGCAGAAGGCGCGGGCACGGGCCGACGCCCTGGCGAAGAAGACGGGTCACGCGGACACCTCCGCCTACTCCGACCTGCACGCACGCCTGTCCGACGAGCACGGCCGGCCCGTGAAGTTCGTCGGCTACACCGACAGCACCGCCCGGGCCCACGTCGTCGGGCTGCTGGTCGACGGCGTCCCCGCACCCGCGGCGATCGCTCCGGCCGACGTCGAGGTGGTGCTCGACGTGACGCCCTTCTACGCGGAGGCCGGCGGCCAGCTGGCCGACACCGGCACGATCCTGCTGGACGGCGGCGCCCGGATCGAGGTGGACGACGTCCAGGCGCCGATCAAGGGCTTGAACGTGCACCGCGGCCGGCTGGTGGACGGCACCGTGACCTTCGGCGAGCCGGGGACGGCCACGATCGACACCACCCGTCGCCGTGCGATCGCCCGGGCGCACACGGCCACGCACATGGTGCACAAGGCACTGCGTGAGGAGCTCGGCTCGACGGCGACCCAGGCAGGCTCGGAGAACGCGCCGAGCCGGCTGCGGTTCGACTTCCGGTCCGGTGCCGCCGTGCCGGCGTCCTCGCTGTCGGAGATCGAGGGTCGGGTCAACCAGCGCCTGCAGGACGACCTCGAGGTCACCGACAAGGTGATGGACATCGACGAGGCACGTGCGCTCGGCGCCATGGCGCTGTTCGGCGAGAAGTACGGCCGGCAGGTGCGCGTGGTGTCGATCGGCGGCGACTGGTCCCGGGAGCTGTGCGCCGGCACGCACGTGCGCCGGTCCGGCGAGCTCGGCCTCGTCACGCTGCTCGGGGAGGCGTCCATCGGTTCCGGGGTCCGCCGGGTCGACGCGCTGGTCGGCGACGGCGCCTACGGCTACCACGCCACGGAGCGCGCGCTCGTCGGTCAGCTGTCCGGCCTGCTCGGAGCCCGCCCCGACGAGCTCACCGAACGTGTGTCCGGCCTGCTCACCAAGCTCAAGGACTCGGAGAAGGAGCTCGCCACGCTGCGTCAGGGCCAGCTGCTGGCCCAGGCCGGGGCGCTGGCGGCCGCGCCGCAGCTGATCGGCAACACCCGCGTGGTGCTGCACGACGCCGGCGAGGTCGGCTCCGGGGACGACCTGCGCGGTCTGGTGCTCGACGTGCGCGGGCGGCTCGGCGACTCCTCCCCGTCCGTGGTGGCGGTCGGCGGGGTGAGCAAGGGTCGGCCCGTCGTCGTCGTCGCGACCAACGCGGCTGCGCGCGAGGCGGGCCTGAAGGCCGGTGCGATGGTGCGCGCGGCGTCCGCGGTGCTCGGTGGCGGCGGTGGCGGTCGCGACGACCTCGCACAGGGCGGCGGCCAGGACGCCGCCCGCCTGCCCGAGGCGCTGTCCGCCGTCGCCGAGGCGGTGCGTGCCTGAGGTGCCGGCCGACCTCGTCGTCCGCGGGACGCGTCTCGCGGTCGACGTCGGCTCGGTCCGGGTGGGCCTCGCGGTGAGCGATCCGGACGGCCTCGTGGCGACCCCGGTGGCGACTCTGCCGCGCGGGTCGGCGCGCGACGGTGCGCGTGGCGGCGACGTCGTGCGGATCGTGGAGGAGGTGCGTGAACGCGGTGCGGCTGTCGTGTACGTCGGGCTGCCGCGCCACCTCTCGGGCGCCGAGGGCGCGGCGGCTGCCGCTGCGCGCGCGTACGCTGACACCCTGGCGCAGGCGATCGCACCCGTCCCGGTGCGCCTCGTCGACGAGCGGATGACCACGGTGGCCGCTCATCGTGCGCTGACGGCGTCCGGCCGGTCCGGGCGCAAGCACCGCGAGGTGGTCGACCAGGCCGCGGCCGTGGTGATCCTGCAGGACGCGCTGGACGCGGAGCGTGGCACGGGACGTCGTCCCGGGGAGCGGGTCGAGGTCGACCCCACCCATGGCACGCCGGGGGGTCCGCGGGAGGACACGACGACTGGTGGAGAGACGCACAGGTGAGCAACAGCCGAACGGACTGGTGGCCCCCCGTCGGAGGTGAGCCGCACCCCGATGATGCGTCGCACCCGAGTGGTGAGTCGCACCCGAGTGGTGAGTCGCACCCCAGCAGCGACCTGTTCGGCGCCGTGCCCGCTGCTGCCGAGCCGCAGTCGCCACGTCGGTCCCGCTCCGGCGCCCGCGCACACCGAACCCGTGAGCGCAAGCACCGTCGACGCCGCTCGTTCCTGGTGGTGACCCTGGTCGTCGCCATGGTTCTCGGCGCGGCCTACGTCGTGTACTCGGTCGGCGGCAAGGTGTTCCACTTCACGTCCTCGTCGGTCAGCGACTACCCGGGGCCGGGCTACCCGTCCGCACAGGTGGTGGTGAACCCGGGCGACTCCGGCACGCAGATCGGCAAGACGCTGGCCGACGCCGGGGTGGTGGCGACCCAGCAGGCCTTCGTGGCCGCCTTCTCCGCCAACCCGGACGCCTCGAAGATCCAGCCGGGCACCTACACGATGCTGCTCAAGATGAAGGCGTCCGACGCGGTCGCCGCCCTGCTCAACCCCGCGAGCCGCGTGTCGATGCGCGTGACGATCCCGGAGGGGCAGACGTCCGCACAGATCCTCGCGAAGATCACCGAGGTGGCACTGATCCCGGCCGCGGACCTGAAGGCGGCGGCGGCCGACCCGGCGGCCATCGGGCTGCCTGCGCAGGCGAACGGCAAGATCGAGGGCTGGCTCTACCCGGCGACCTACCAGGTGCAGCCGGGCGACACCGCAGCGGGCGTGCTCAAGCAGATGGTCGCCCAGACGGTCTCGGTGCTCACCGCCAAGAACGTGCCGCAGGACCAGTGGGAGGCCGTGCTGACCAAGGCCTCCCTCATCGAGCGGGAGGCCAAGCTCGATCAGGACCGACCCAAGATGGCCCGCGTGATCGAGAACCGGCTCGCCCAGGGCATGGCGCTCCAGATGGACACGGCCGTCGCCTACGGCGCCGGCAAGTCCGCGATGACGCTGACCGGCGCCGACTTCAAGGACGCGTCCAACCCGTACAACGTGTACGTGCACACCGGCCTGCCCCCCACACCCATCGCGTCACCGGGGGAGAAGTCGATCGACGCGGTGCTGAACCCCGAACCGGGCACCTGGCTGTTCTGGGTGACGGTGAACCTCGACACCGGCGAGACCAAGTTCGCCACCACCTTCGCCGAGCACCAGCAGAACGTGGCGGAGTACAACGCCTGGGCGGCGCAGCACGCGTCGGCGACCGCCACCCCGGCCGGCTGACCGGAGAACCGGTGCCCGACGAGCGCAGGGCGGCCGTGCTCGGCCACCCGGTGGGTCATTCACTGTCCCCGGTGCTGCACCGCGCCGCCTACGCAGCCCTCGGCCTGACCGCGTGGCGGTACGACGCGGTGGACGTGACCGAGGCGCAGCTGCCGGCGTTCGTCGCCGCACTGGACGCGAGCTGGGCGGGGTTGTCGCTGACGATGCCGCTCAAGCAGACCGTCATCGGGCTGCTGGACCACGTCGAGCCGCTCGCCGAGACGGTCGGGGCGGTCAACACGGTGCTGGTGCAGCCCGTCGGGGCGTCGGTGACGCTCACCGGGGCGAACACGGACGTCCACGGCGTCGTCGCGGCGGTGCGCGAGGGCCTGGCCGCCACCGGTGCCGGCCAGCGGCTCGTGAACCCCTCCGCGGCAGTACTGGGCGGCGGGGCGACGGCCGCGTCCACCCTCGCGGCGCTGGCCGAGCTCGGGTGCACCTCGCCGGTGGTCTACGTCCGCTCGGCAGGTCGGTCCGGCCCGCTGCAGCGCGCGGCGCACCGGATGGGCGTCACCCCCGTGGTGCGCAGCCTCGACCGCGCGGCCGCCGAGATCCCCGGCGCCGACCTCGTGGTCAGCACCCTGCCGGCGGGAGCGCCGGACGCGGTCGCCGACGCTCTCGTCGGGCGACCGCACGGCGTGCTGCTCGACGTGGTCTACGCGCCCGCGCGGACGGCGTTGATCGCGGCGTGGGAGGCCGGCGGGGGGGCTGCCGTGGGTGGTGCGCGCATGCTGCTGCACCAGGCCGCGGAGCAGGTGCGCCTGATGACCGGGCTGCCCGCGCCGCTGGAGGCGATGGACGCCGCGCTGGGCCGCGCGCTGGCCGAGATCGTCTGAGGGCTCTGCGCGCCGGTTGTCCAGCTCCGCCGGAGGCGGTGCCCCGGGGCGGGCTGCCGGCCCCACGAGGCACGGCGATCCCTGGACCAGCGTCCGATTTCCCCCGCTGAATCACCCGGACGAGCGTCCACTTCCTCAGGCCGCGCACGTAGCGTGCCGATGCACGCACAGAGGGTCCTGCGCCGTGGCGACTCTCGGACCGGCCGGTGAGTGGAGGACGCGTGAAGCAGCTCGGAGAGATCCTGCTCGACGAGGGGCTGGTGTCGGAGGCGCAGCTGCTGGCCGCCCTGGACGAGCAGGGCGCGCGCAACCAGTCGCTGGGCCGCACGCTCGTCGAGCTCGGATTCCTCAGCGAGGGGCAGCTGGTCAAGGCGCTCGCCGAGCAGGTCGGCATGCCCTTCGTGGACCTGGACGAGTACCCGGTGGACCGGGCGGCGGTCTCGATGGTCCCGGGTGCCCTCTGCCGTCGCTACACCGTCCTGCCGGTGGCGATCCGGGACGGGGCCCTCGTGCTCGCCACTGCCGACCCCGGGAACGTGGTGGCGGTCGACGACGTCCGCACCGTCTCCGGCATGCAGGTGATCTCCGTCGTCGCGACGTTCGACAACGTGCAGCGCGCGATCGACCGGTTCTGCCGGGCCGACGACGAGATGGACAGCCTGACCAACGCGTTCGAGGACCAGAGCCCCGAGCCCGAGGCGGACCTGTC
>DAIDJQ010000194.1 GCA_027451305.1 Cellulomonas sp. | reverse complement strand
GGGCCTTGGGGCTGTGGCGCAGCTGGTAGCGCACCTGCATGGCATGCAGGGGGTCGAGGGTTCGAGTCCCTTCAGCTCCACCGAAAGTGCTGGTCAGGGCCACGTTGAGATCCCGGAAACGGGAGTTGGACGTGGAAAGTGGCCATAAAGTAGACACAAAGTCGTCCGGCATCGGTGTCTCGGGCACCGGTCTGGGACCTCCTCGTCGCGTCTTGGACGCTCGGTGCACACCTGTTGGCATGGACACCGATGCGACCACTCCCACCGCGCCGACGATGACCCTCTCCGAGCTCGCCGCCTTCCTGTCGGTGAGCAACCAGGCCCTGTACGACCTGCGCTCGCAGGGCCGCGGCCCCCGCGGCTTCCGCGTCGGGCGTCAGCTGCGCTTCCGGGCCAGCGAGATCGAGGCCTGGCTGGCTGCGATGGAGGCCGACGACGCCCGCCGCCATCCGCCGCGGGGCCGGACGTGAGGTGCGGGCGCCCGCGTACCCCGATCGGCACGTTCGGGGAGGTCGCCGTGATCGACCTGGGGGGTCGGTACCAGGCGGCGGCCCGGTTCCGGGACTTGGACGGTCGCCTGCGCCGGGTGACGGCCGTGGGCCCGACCCGCCGCGCGGCGCAGACACTGCTCAAGCAGCGCCTGGCCGACCGTCCCCGCTTCGGCAGCGGGGGGCTGCTGAGCGTGGCCAGCGGGTTCGACGAGCTGTGCCAGCTGTGGCTGGCCGACCTGGAGCTGCGCGACATCTCCGAGGGCACTAAGCAGAACTACCGGGACGACTTGCGTCGCTACGTCCGCCCGGCGTTCGAGCACTACACCTTGGGGGAGATCACCACCGGACGGGTCGAGTGGCTCCTCCGGCGGGAGGCGGCCCTGTCCTACGGGCGGGCCAAGCACACCCGCACCCTGCTCAACCAGCTGTTCGCCTTTGCGCTGCGGCATGACGCGCTGACGCGAAACCCCGTCGAGGGCACCTCCGCGCTGACCCGCCCCAAGCACGAGATCCACGCGATGACGCTCGAACAGGTGCAGGCCATCCGCGCCGCCGCAGCCGCCTGGCGCACCGGTCCGGACGTGAAGGGCCCCCGCCCGGACGGCAAGATCCGCGACGTCTGCGAGGTGCTGCTGGGCACCTCGATGCGCCCGGGCGAGGCGCTGGGCCTGCGGCCCTGCGACGTCGCCGAGACCAGGACAGGGATGGTCGTGCACGTGGCGGGCACCGTCGTGCGCCGGACCGGGCGAGCGGACTTCCGCCAGGACCACCCCAAGACGGACGCCTCGAACCGGCACATCGCCGTCCCGCAGTTCGCCGCGGAGGTGATCCGCCGACGGGTCGCCCAGATGGGCCCGGACCAGTCCGACACGACGATCTTCCACAACCGCGACGGCCGACCGATCACCCTGGCCAACCTGCGCCGCACCTTCCGCTCGTTCCTGGCGGACGCCGGACTGGCCGACTCGGGCATCACACCCCGCTGGTACCGACGCACCGGCGCGACCGTCCTGGCCCGCGGCCTCGGCGTCGATGCCGCTGCCGCGTTCCTGGGCCACACCAGCAGCGCGGTCACCGAGGCCCACTACATCGAGCCTGACGAGTCGATCGACCGCGAACCGGCCCGCGTGCTCGACCTCACCCTGCGACCGGTTCGACCCGACCCGCGGCTGCTCGCCGTGCAAGGCGCCGAGGACGAGCAGGACCTGCTCGACCTCCTCGACGACGAGGAGGACGCCCCCGGCGCGTGAGGGGTTGCAGCCCCCTGTCGGGCGGCGCCGCGCGACCGCATGCCGGGTCTCGCAATCGGCGCCGGCAGCTTCGGATGCGTTCAGTGCCGAATGCCGGCTCCGCGTCGACGCCTCCGGGCCCCGAGCTCGGGCCATCGTCGGGGCTGGGCTGCCTTGCACTGAGCGCGTCCGGGTCGCCCCGGGGTGGCCCACGCCAGCAGCGTCCTCGGCCGGCGGGCGATAGACGGGCCGATGGACAACTCGATGACGCGGTTGGGGGGGAGTTGTCTATCGCCGGACACCGTCTACCCATCGTGGCTTGAAGCGCTGTCTATGCCCGCTGCGACCTGCGCTTTCGTCCGTGTCATCGGTCTGTCTATCGCCCCTGAGGAACGTCTCCGGTGCTCTACGACACCTGGAGGCGACGATGGCTGTGAGCGAGAGTGCCGGCGCGATGGCGTCGGCCGCACCGCGCGACAACGCCGAGCTGCTGACGATGCTCGAGCACGTCTCGCAGGAGGGTTGGGACGGCCCAACAGGTCGGCGGCTCCTCTCCTTCGTCCGCGAACGGCTGGCACGGCCGCTGGCTGTCGGGGCCGGGCTGCGGGGGCTGGCGGCGAGCCAGGCCGAGGCCTCGGCGTGGCAGGCCGCCTGGGAGGTGCTGGCCTTTCAGGACCTGCGCCGCACGGACAAGCCATGGGGCGTCGTCTGGCGGGCGGCGCAACGCGCGGTGACCGGTGAGGTCGTCTCTGCCCGGTACGGCGTGGAGGCACACGGTGCTTGGCGCCTTGCCCGCAGCGGCGTACCGCAGCTCGCCGGGCTGGACATCCTCTTCGCGCTCGGGCTCGACGCCTCTCCCGCCGAACGGCCGCCCTTCGTCCTGACGCTGCCCGATGCCTATGAGGCGGCGGTCGCGGCGCTGTGCGACGTCGGCTGGCCGCCCGATGTGGCACTCAAGATCGTCGCCGAGGTCGCCGACATGCCGGAGCCGGGCAGCCGTCGAGGCTGGATCTCGGTCGGCTGGCGTTCGATGGCCGCCCATCTGGACCTGCCGCCGTGGCAGGCGCGCCGCCTGTGCGTCGCCCTCCTCGGTACGCCGACGTGGCCCGGCTTGCTGGCCCGGATGCTCCTGGACGGACCTGACGCCAGGCACCGCCGCGCGATGCGAGCGGCGCTGCGCTGCACGCGGGTACGCCGACTCCGTTCACCGGTCCTGACCGCGCTGCGGGCGGACGACGAGTTCGCCTCCGGTTATCCACAGCTCGAGGCGGGCTGAGAGATGTCCACAGAACGGAGCCTGGCTCGTCGCCGCGCGCTCGGTCGCGCGCTTCCTCGGGTCATGAGCGAGGCGCCAGAACCGCTAGTTGGACGAGGGTCTAGGTGCGTGTCTCCGCGGCGCGTTGTGCAATGTGCGGACCGACGCCGAAGTCGGGTCGACCCGTGGGGCAGGCGGGCCGCCCGGAGAGCGGGAGTACGCCGATGACAAGTCGACGCACGACTTCCGGGGCCGCGATCGTGCTCGGGATCGTCGCGGCCCTCCTCGCCGCATGCTCCGACCCGGCGCCAGCACCGACCCCGAGTGTGGTGATCACTACTCCGACGACGAGCCCGACGCCATCCCCGACGCCCAGCTCCGCTCCGTCGGTCGACCCGACGACGGCCGCGGCCGAGGCAGCGATCCTCAAGGCGTACCAGGGCTACTGGGACACGAAGGTCCAGATCTTCGCTGCACCGAGCGTGGGCAGCGCACCGTTCGAAGGTCTGTGGACGCAGTTCGCGCTCTACGCCGTGGACACCGCCCAGTCTGAGGTCTACTCGACCGCGTTCGACATGCAGCGCAACGGCATCGCCGTACACGGTCACCCGGCCCTGGCGCCCAAGGTCAGCGACGTCGTGCCCGGTCAGTCGGCTTCCATCACCGACTGCGTCGACTCGACGGACTGGCAGCCCGTGTACACCGCGACCGGGAAGTCAGCGGCCGCGCCGGGTCAGGCGCCGAGGCTCGTCACGAAGTCCACAGCGCTCTTCTACGACAACCGGTGGGTCATCAACGCCTCGGTCGTCAATCGGGACACCCCGTGCTGAGGCGATCGTTGGCCGCGGGCGCTCTTGCGATCGTCGGGATGCTGGCGTCGGCGGCGGCAGCGAACGCCGCGCCGCCGTCCGATGTGACGTGCCCGCCGGGCGTCCAGTTCTGCTACGTCCAAGCGGTCGACCCGGGTCAGTCAGCAGCGCCAGCACCCCCGAGCGATGGCCAAGCCGGCGCCGGCCCTCGCCAGTGCACCGTGGCGGCGACTGGCGAGAAGGTCGCGTGCTATGACCCGGCTTCCGGCTGGTGGGACGACGCCAGCAGCTGCTACTGGAAGCCGCTCGCCTCCCAGCCGCCGGACAGTGTGATCTGGCAGGGGCACTATCCGAATGGCGCGATCTACCAGGTCACCTGCCTGCCCCTGTATCCGAACAGCAGCAATGGCGGGTGGGCATGGCGGGCCACACCGCCGCCCGGCTACGGGGGGACCACGGTGACGCCGGCGCAGCTGGCGCAGCAGGCGGTGGACCAGATGGCGTTGACCGGGCCGGAGATCGAGATGTCGATCCCGGCGGACAAGTTCGCCACGGTCGGCGTGCCGGTGTGGTTGTGGACCGCGGTGTCGGCCACGACGTGGGGTCCGAACTCGGCCACGGCGTCGGTGCCGGGGTTGTCGGTGACGGCTAGGGCGCAGGCGCGGCAGATCGTGTGGGACACCGGCGACGGTCGTTCGGAGACGTGCCGTAACCCGGGCACCCCGTACTACACGGGCGGGGTGACGAGCCCGACGTGTCAGCACATCTACGACCGGTCGTCGGCCGACCAGCCGGACCTGGCCTACACGGTGACGGCGACGACGACGTGGGACGTGACCTGGACCGGCGGGGGGACGTCGGGGTCGTTGACGGTGACCCGGACCTCGACCGGGCACGTGCGCGTGGGTGAGGTGCAGGTGCTCATCACCACCGGCTGATCCAGTGACAGGGGCCGCCGGGAGGCGGCTTGCAGGGAGGGTGACGATGACGACGACGAGCGAACGTAAGGGGCTCGACGGATGGTCGGCGGCGACCGAGCTGCGGCCCGCCGCCGTCGTCGCACCTCGCGGCCGACGACGACCCGCACTGTTGGTGGCCGGCCTGGCGATGGTGGCGTTGGGAGCGCTGACGGCGATCTGGCTGGTCTCGGCCTCCGGGCATCGAGTGCCGGTGGTGATGCTCGCCCACGACGTGCCCTACGGAACGATCCTGACCCAGACGGATCTGACCACGACGGCGGTGAGCGTGGATCCATCGGTGCCGACGGTCCCGGCTGCCGACGCTGCCACCCTCGTCGGGCAGACCGCGACCACGAACCTGACCCGCGGACAGCTGCTGACCCGCGGTGAGGTCACCGCCGCGGGTGTGCTGACGACCGACGAGGTGCTGGTGCCGCTGCCGGTCCCGGCGGGGCGCATGCCCGCCGGCGGCCTGCGAGCCAAGGACCGGCTGCTCGTCGTGGATGCACCGCCAACGGGCGCCGATCCGGTGGCGGGGGCGCCAGCCACGTTCGCCGCTCAGGTGGTGCGGGTCGGCCCGCCGGACGTCAACGGTACGGTCGTCATCGACGTGACGGCCGCCAGCGCGGACGGGCCGGCGTTGGCGATGCGGGCGGCGACGGGCCGGTTCGCCCTGGTCGTGCTGCCGGCGGTGACGCCGTGAGCGTCGTGGCCCTGGCCTCGGCGCACGGGGCGCCGGGGGTCACGACGAGCGCCCTGGCGATGGCCTGGGCGTGGCCGCTGGCGCGCCCCGGTCGTCGGGTGCTGCTCGTGGATGCCGACCCGGCCGGCTCGGGGCTGCTGACCGGGCCGCTGCGGGCCGGCGTCCCGGACTCGACCGGGGTGTCGGTGCTGGCAGCCGTCCACCCGCCCTTGACCGGCGAACAGGTCATCGGCTGCGCCGTCGCGCTCGACGAGGCCTCGACCCGGATGGTGCTGCCCGGCGTGGTCGACCCGGTCCAGGCCCGGCCCCTGGGGGCGACGTGGACTGCCCTGGTCGATGTCGCACGTGACCTGTCCACGCAGGGCGTCGACGTGCTGGTCGACGTGGGCAGGGTCGGGCACCGGTACGAGCCAACCCCGTGGTTCGCCGAGGCGGATCTGCTGCTGCTCGTCGCCCGCGGCGACGTGGCCTCGGTCCTGCCTGCGACTGCGGCGGTGCGGACGCTGGCCTCGACTAGGGCGGGGCGTTCGGCTCCGGTGGGTCTGGTCGTCGACCCTGGCCCCTACTCGACCGGCGAGATCGCCGGCGCGCTGGGCGTGCGTGACGTGCTCACGCTTCCCCGCGATGAGTGGGCGGCCCGGGCACTGCTCGACGGCTCCGGCCGAGGCGCGCGCTTGGAGAGGTCCTCGCTGATGCGCGCCGCGCGGGCGATCGTCGACCGCTTGACCGAGCTGGTGCCCGAACCGCAGCCGGTGACGTCATGACCGGGCTGGACGAGCGGCCCCGCACCGTCGCGGTGAACAGCGACGGTCGCCTGCCGACCGCGATCCCGGCCGTGACCCCGGGCGGACCGGTGCTCGCGGTCGCGGACCCGGTCGTCGTGCGTCAGGTCCGCGGCGTCGTCTCCGCACGTCTGGCGGAGCGGCTGCAGGCCCAGCCGGTGGACGCGCCGGAGGCACGCCGGGAGCTGGCGCGGTCCCTGATCGCGGCCGAGCTGGGTGAGCAGGGCCGCGAGCGGGTGCGCCGCGGTGAACAGCCGTGGTCGGTCGAGGTGGAGATGGCCACGGGCCGGGCGGTGATGGCCGCCCTGTTCGGATTGGGGCGCTTGCAGCCGCTGATCGACGACCCGGCGGTGGAGAACATCGAGGTCGACGGGCACGAGCAGGTGTGGGTCTCCTACGCCGACGGCCACGACGAGCAAGCGGCACCGGTCGCGGACTCTGACGCCGAGCTGATCGAGATCCTGCAACTGCTCGCAGCCCGCACCGGATCGGCCGAGCGCACGTTCACCTCCGCCCACCCGGCCCTTCACCTGCGCCTGGAGGACGGCTCGCGGTTGGCGGCCGTGGCCTGGACGACCCCCAAGCCGCACGTGGTGATCCGCCGCCACCGGGTGCGTGACGTCGACCTGGACGACCTGATCCGGTTGGGCACCCTGGACTCGGTGCTGGCCGCCTTCCTGCGGGCCGCCGTCCACGCGGGCAAGAACATCGTGGTCACCGGCCTGCAGAACGCGGGCAAGACGACGCTGATCCGGGCGTTGGCCAACGAGTTCGACCCGATGGAGCGGTTCGCGACCATCGAGAAGGAACTCGAGCTGCACCTGCACGACCTGCCCGACCGCCACCCACGGGTGGTGGCGATGGAGGCCCGGGAGGGCTCGGCCGAACAGGACACCGGCGGACGCCGCGCCGGCGAGGTATCGCTCTCCGACCTCGTCGTAGACGCCCTGCGACTCAACCTGCGGCGGATCATCGTCGGGGAGGTACGCGGCCCCGAGGTTCTCCCGATGCTCGAGGCCATGTCGACCGGGGACGGGTCGCTGTGCACCCTGCACGCCCGCACCGCCTCCCACGCGGTCGACCGGATCGTCACCTTGTGCCTGTCGGCGGGCATCCACATGACCGACACCTTCGCTTACCGGCTGCTCGCCGGGTCGGTCGACCTGGTGGTCCACATCGAGCTGCTCACCGAGGCGGGTCGCCGGCACCGGTTCGTCTCCCAGGTGTTGGAGATCGCCGGGCTCGGGGAGAACAACCGGCCCGCGATCACGACCGTCTTCGGCCCGGGCCCCGACGGGCGCGCCGTCCCACTGCACCGGCCCGCCTGTCTATCCGATCTGGTGCGGGTCGGGTTCGACGAGCACCTGCTCGACCACCGGTACGGCACCTGGACCTCACCCCTGGACGGTGCTTCATGACCGCCGTGCTGGCCGGTACCGCCGGCGCCTTGCTCGTCGGCGGGATCCTGCTGGCGATCGTTGGGCTTCGCCACGCCGAACCAGCGCCGCCCCGACCCTGGCGGGCGCGACGACCGGTCGGGTGGGCGCGAGGGCGGTGGCTGCTTGGTGGCGGCACCGGGCTTCTCGTCTGGGCGGTCTCGCGGTGGCCGGCGGCCGGGCTGATCGTGGCCGCGACGATCGTCGGCCTGCCCTACCTGCTCGGCTCCGCCAAGGTCGCCGCCCGGGCGATCGACCGGGTCGAGGCGATCGAGGAGTGGACCCGCCGACTGGCCGACGTCCTGGCCACCGGCGTCGGCCTCGAACAGGCCCTGACCGCCTCGGCCACCACCTGCCCACCACCCCTCCACGGGGAGGTGAGCGGGCTGGTGGCGCGGTTGTCGGCCCGCTGGCCCACCGAGCAGGCGCTACGCGCGTTCGCCGACGACCTGGACGACACCGCCGGCGACCTGGTCGTGGCCACCTTGCTGCTCGCCTCCCGGCGCCGGGGTCCGGGCCTGTCGGGGGTGCTGACCGCGGTGGCCGGGTCGGTCGGCGACGAGGTCGCCGCCCGCCGCCGGATCGAGGCCGAACGCGCCAAACCCCGCTCCACCGCCCGCCTGGTCACCCTCATCACCCTCGGAGTCGCCGGGGCACTCATGCTCAACGGCACCTACCTGGCCCCCTACCGGGACGGCCTGGGCCAGCTCGTCCTGCTGCTCATCGCCGCCGCCTTCACCGGCTGCCTGCTGTGGATGCGTGCCCTCACGTTGACCCCACCGGCGCCCCGGTTCCTCACCGACACCCGACCGGGAGGCGCGTCATGACAC
>DAIDJQ010000193.1 GCA_027451305.1 Cellulomonas sp. | reverse complement strand
GCTTGCCCGTGTAGAACGGGTGGCACGCGCTGCAGACGTCAGCGTGGATCTCACCACTGGTCACGGTGGACCGGGTGACGAAGGTGTTGCCGCACGTGCACGTCACCGTGGTGGGCACGTACTGCGGGTGGATACCAGACTTCACGGGGGATCTCCTGTTCGGGGATGTCGCCGGGTCCGGACGCAGGTGCTGCGCCGGTGAACCGGCAGACCGACAGACAATCATGCCAGAACGATGCCGCGGCCCGAAATCATCCCCCGGTCCCGCGCCACGCTCCCTCGGCGCGGCGCCCGGCGCGGTCCGTCGTCCACCAGGGCGCCACCTATCCTGGGCCGGTGCCCGCCGCCGCCCCGTCCGACGAGGGGCGCCCGCTGACGATCGGCCTGCTCCTCGACGACGGGCTGGACCGCCCGGACGGCGTGCAGCAGTACGTCCTCGCGCTGGCCAGGTGCCTGACGGCCCGTGGGCACACCGTGCACCTGGTCGCCTCGACCACCCGTCGCACCGACCTGCCCAACCTGCACGTGCTGGGCCGCCACCTCGGCGTCCGGGTGAACGGCAACGTGGTGCGCACCCCCCTGCCGGCCTCCGCCGCGTCCGTGCGCCGGCTGCTGGCTGAGGTCCCGTTCGACGTGCTGCACGTGCAGCTGCCGCACAGCCCGGTGCTCACGGGCCGCGTCGTACGACGGGCCGATCGTCGGGTGGCGGTGGTGGGGACCTTCCTGATCCTGCCCGAGTCGACACGGGTCGCCCTCGCGACGCGGGCGCTCGGGCTCCTCGAGCGCCGGACGCTGCGCAGGTTCCACGAGGTGATCGCGCTGTCCGAGCCGGCCGGGGAGTTCGCCCGGCGTGCCTTCGGCGTCGGGTCGACCGCGATCGGCATGCCGCTGGACCTGTCCGCGTTCCCGGCCGGAGCCGTCCGGCCGACGGGGCCGGACGGCGCGTCCGTCGTCTTCCTGGGCCGACTCGTGGAGCGCAAGGGTCCCCGCGAGCTGGTCGCGGCGCTGGCCCTGATGGCGCGCATGCGGCTGACGGACCGCCCGTGGACCCTCACGCTGGCGGGCGGGGGTCCGCTGGACGACGAGCTGCGCCGGACGGTGGCCGCCGAGGGCCTGACGGACAGGGTGCGCATGCCGGGGTTCGTCGCCGAGACGCAGAAGGCGGCGCTGCTCGCCGGGGCCGGCCTGGTGGTGCTGCCGTCGACCGGTGGCGAGAGCTTCGGCATCTCGGTGGTCGAGGCGCTGGCGTGTGCGGGTGGGCCCGTGCTCGCCGGCGACAACGCCGGCTACCGCGCCACGATGGCGGGCCTCGAGGACCAGCTGGTGGACGCCACCGACACCCCCGCGTTCGCCCGCGCACTGGCCCGGTGGATCGACGCGCACGACGACGAGCGCACGGCAGCGGTGGCACGGCAGCGGGCCGCCGTGCACCGGTTCGACGCCGACCTGGTGATGGACCAGGTGGAGGCCGTCTACCGCCGGGCCGTGCGGGCCGCCGACCGCTGAGGCGGTGGGCGGCCCGGTACCGGGCGAAAGGGTGCGCCCCCGCTCAGACCGTGCGGCCGATGGTGTCGTCGAGGATCGTCGGGCCACCCGGGGTGGTCTTCTGCACCTGCAGCAGGAACTCCACGTTGGACTTGGTCTCGCGCAGCTTGCCGAGCAGCAGCTCGATCGCCTGCGTCTGGTCCAGCGCCCCCAGCACGCGGCGCAGCTTGTAGACGATCTTCAGCTCGTCGGTCGGCATGAGGATCTCCTCGCGGCGGGTGCCCGACGCGTTGACGTCCACAGCCGGGAAGATCCGCTTGTCCGCCAGCGACCGCGAGAGCCGCAGCTCCATGTTCCCGGTGCCCTTGAACTCCTCGAAGATGATGTCGTCCATCTTCGAGCCGGTCTCCACCAGCGCCGAGGCGACGATGGTGAGAGAGCCGCCGTGCTCGATGTTGCGTGCCGCGCCGAAGAACTTCTTCGGCGGGTAGAGCGCGGCTGCGTCGACGCCACCGGACAGGATGCGGCCGGAGGCCGGCGCCGCCAGGTTGTAGGCCCGCGACAGCCGCGTGATCGAGTCGAGCAGCACGACGACGTCCTGGCCCAGCTCGACGAGGCGCTTGGCCCGCTCGATGGCCAGCTCGGCGACGATCGTGTGGTCCGAGGCCGGCCGGTCGAAGGTCGAGGCGATGACCTCGCCCTTCACGGTCCGCTCCATGTCCGTGACCTCCTCGGGTCGCTCGTCGACGAGCACGACCATGAGGTGGACCTCGGGGTTGTTGGCGGTGATCGCGTTGGCGATCTGCTGCATGATGATCGTCTTGCCCGCCTTGGGCGGCGCGACGATGAGGCCGCGCTGACCCTTGCCGATGGGCGCCACGATGTCGATCACGCGGGGCGTGAGCCGGTTCGGCTCGGTCTCCAGCCGCAGGCGCTCCTGCGGGTACAGCGGGGTCAGCTTGCCGAACTCCGGCCGCTGACGGGCCTGGTCGGGCGACATGCCGTTGACCGTGTCCAGACGCACCAGGGCGTTGAACTTGTTCGGCCGGCTCCCCACGGGCGGCAGCTCACCGTCGTGCGGCTGCCGCACGGCGCCGGTGATCGCGTCACCGCGCCGCAGGCCGGACTTCTTCACCTGGCCGAGCGAGACGTACACGTCGTGCGGGCCGGGCAGGTAGCCGCTGGTGCGGATGAAGGCGTAGGAGTCGAGCACGTCGAGGATGCCGGCGACGGGCAGCAGCACGTCGTCGTCGGTGAGCTCGACCTCGTTGTCCAGGCCGGACAGGTCCGGACCGCCGGGGCGCGGGGCGCGCCCGCGCTTGCGGTCCCGGTCGCGGTAACGGTCACGCGACCGACGACGACGGCCGTTGCCGTCGTTCTCGTCCCCGTTGTCCGTCCGCTCGCCGCCCTGGATGGCAGGGCCCTGGCCGCGCTGCTGGCGCTCGCCACGGTCGAAGCCCTGGCGCTCGTAGGCCTGCCGATCCTGGGCCGGTCGCTCGTAGCCCTGCCGGTCGGCGCCGCCCGGGCGCTCGACACCCTGCCGCTCGGTCCGCTCGCCGCGAACCTCGGCGCCGCCCTCGGCCGGCCGACCCTGCGTGCGGTCGCCGTCCTCGGCCCGGACCGGGGCACCCGCGTTGCGGCCGGAGCGACGGTTGCGACGCTCGGCGTTGACGCCCACCAGCGACTCAGCGGCGCGCACGGCCCGCTCGTCGCGGTCGTCGTGGGCGGTGGACCGAGCGTCGAGCGCGGCCTCGAGCCCCGCGAGGGCGTCCTGAGCCCCGCGTGCGGGGCCCCTCTCGACGCTCGGCTCGTCGGTGGAGCCCTGGTCGACGGTGCGGGCCGCTCGGTCCGCACCGGCCGCACGGCCGGCCCGGGCGCCGCGCCGCGGTCCGCGGTCCACCTGCTCGGCCGGCGGCGCGGACACCTCGGCGGGCTGCTGCGTCGGGACCTGCGCGGCGGTCTGCGGGGCCGCGACCGGCTCCGCTGCGACCCGGCGCACCCGGGGCTCGTCCTGAACGGGGCGGTCCCCGCCGCGTGCGGCGCCGATCGCCTGCACCAGGTCACCCTTGCGCATCTTGGAGGTGCCCTTCACGCCCAGCTGCGCCGCCATGGCCTGCAGCTCGGGCAACCGGAGGGCGGACAGGCCCCCGGCACGGGCAGGACCGCCGGAGCTCGTCACGGCGGTGTCGATTGTGTCTGTCACGAAGGACCCTTCCCCCTCGTAGGGCCTCCCGACGTTCGTCGGGTCGGCCGTCGCCCGGTCGATGGACCGGGCGTCAGTGGAGCCGCACGGACGACGTACCACGACGTCAGCTCACGTGGGCGGGGCGTTCCCGTTCGTCGACTCGTGCCGAACGTGTTCGGGGTGCTGGTGCACCGGTCCAGGCGATCTCAACCGGGTCGAGAGCGCGAAACCGTCGCTCCTGCGATGAGGACGAGGTCCGGGGAACTTCTCGATCGTAGCACCGGCGTCCGTGCCACCCGGTGCGACGCGGGTGATCGTGGACGCTGTG
The DNA here is from genome assembly GCA_027451305.1 of Cellulomonas sp. The sequence continues at coordinate 1,619 of DAIDJQ010000193.1, read as the reverse complement.
CCGACGGCTCAACGGTGGCCGTCGACGCGCTCGGCGACGGCCCCCACCGTGTCGACGGGCAGCGGGAGCACCTGCCAGCCCCCCATCACCCCGCCGAACGCGGAAGCGATCGCGGCGTCGGCATCCGTGCCACCGTCGTCGAGGCGGCGCGCGAGCACCAGCACGGTGGGCCCGGCACCGGACACCACGGCAGCCACGCCTTGTCGTCGCAGCGCGGCGACCAGGGCCAACGAGTCGGGCATCACCCCGCGCCGGTACTCCTGGTGCAGCCTGTCCTCGGTGGCCGGGAGCAGCAGGTCGGGCCGACGGCCCAGCGCCTCGACCAGCAGGGCAGCGCGGCCCGCCTCGAAGGCCGCGTCGGCGTGCGGCACCTGCGCCGGCAGCACGCCGCGCGCGGTACGGGTGGACAGGTGCTGCGGCGGGACGAGGGCGATCGGCACCACGTCCGGGTGCACGGACAGGCGGGCGGCACGCACCCCGGCGTCCTCCGTCCACGCGACCGTCGCGCCCCCGAGGAGCGCCGGCGCCGCGTTGTCCGGGTGGCCCTCCATCCGGGTGGCCAGCGCCAGGCAGGCGTCGTCGTCGAGCGAGAGCGGTTCCGCGATCAGCGCCCGCGCGGCCAGGATCCCGGCCACCACGGCGGCTGCCGACGAGCCGAGGCCCCGGCCGTGCGGGATGCGGTTGCGGCACACCAGGTGCAGGCCGACCTGCGAGGCACCGACGTGGTCCAGCGCGAGACGAACCGCCCGCACCACGAGGTGGTGCTCACCGTCCGGCACCTGGCCGGCACCCTCCCCCGACACCTCCACGACCGCGCCGGGCGAGCCCACGGCGCGCACCTCGAGCTCGTCGTGCAGACCGAGCGCCACTCCCAGCGCGTCGAAGCCGGGGCCCAGGTTGGCGCTCGTCGCGGGCACGCGCACCCGCACGTGGTCGGCGGCCAGGCGCATCTCTCAGTCCAGGCCGAGCGCGGCGGCGATCGAGACGACGTCCGCCGACACGCGCGACGGCTGGACCTCGCCGCCGTCGGGGTCGCGCAGCGCCCACTGCGGGTCCTTCAGGCCATGACCGGTCACCGTGACGGCGATCCGGAGCCCCGGCGGGATCCGGCCGGCCTCGGCGAGCGCGATCAGGCCGGCGACGCCGGTCGCGGACGCAGGCTCGACGAACACGCCCTCCTGCGCCGACAGGAACCGGTGGGCGGCAAGGATCTGCTCGTCCGTGACCGCCTCGATCAGACCGCCGGAGTCGTCCCGCGCGGCCTCGGCCTGCGCCCAGGACGCCGGGTTGCCGATCCGGATCGCCGTGGCGATCGTCTCCGGAGCGTCCACCGGGTGACCGAGCACGATCGGCGCGGCGCCGGCGGCCTGGAAGCCCCACATCGCCGGCGTCCGGCTCGCGACCGCCGGCAGCCCGGCACCGCCGTCCAGGCCGGCGTACTCGCGGTAGCCCCTCCAGTACGCGGTGATGTTCCCGGCGTTGCCCACCGGCAGCACGTGCACGTCCGGCGCGTCGCCGAGCGTGTCGACGATCTCGAAGGCGCCGGTCTTCTGCCCCTCGATGCGGTCCGGGTTCACCGAGTTGACCAGCTCCACCGGGAACGCCTCGGCCAGCTTGCG
>DAIDJQ010000192.1 GCA_027451305.1 Cellulomonas sp. | reverse complement strand
GTCCGCACCACGGCCCGGCACCTCGCCGGTGTCCCGTTCCTCGCGGCGTACTCCTCCCCGTCGGGACGGGCGATCTCCACCGCGGTGGAGATCCTGCGCCACCACCCCGACCTGCGCCTACGGACCGACGCGGACCTGCGCGAGTACGACTTCGGCACGTTCGAGAGGCACCCCGAGCGGGACCTCGAGGCGATGCTGCCCTGGACCGAGCTGGTGCCGCAGATCCTCGACGGCACGCACCCCGGGCTGCCGAAGGGCGAGCACGCCGCCGACTTCATGGCGCGGACCCGACGCGTGTTCTCGCTGATCGCCGACCGGCACCCGGACGGGCACGTGCTCGTGGTCGGGCACGGTCTCGCGCTCGGGGCGTGGATCTCCACGATCCACCCCGAGGGCCTGGTCGCACTGCCCAACGCCTCGGTGTCGCAGGTCGAGGTGCACCCCGACGGCTCCACCGAGGTGCTGTCCGTCGGCACCGACGTGGCGGGGCAGGGCCTGACGGCCGCTCGTCCCGTGCCCGCACGCGGGGACGCGCTGCCGACCGCCGTCTGACGCAGCCCGCCCGGTGCGCCGGCGCCGGCACGGTGGCAGGATCCGCGACATGGCGGACGACGAGGTCACCGAGGTCACCGACGTGCTCGGCGAACCCTGGCTCGCACGCACGCTCCCGCTGCAGCCCGACGCCGTGACGGCCCGCACCGGCATCCCGCCGGTGGCGACGCTGGTGCACCGCGACGGGCCGCCGCGGCGCCGTGCGGTGCTCTACCTGCACGGGTTCGTCGACTACTTCTTCCAGGCCCACGTCGCGGACCCCCTCGCCGAGCACGGCTACGACCTGTACGCGCTCGACCTGCGCGACTACGGCCGGTCCATCCGGCCGGGTCGGCCGCCGGACGACGTGACCGACCTCGGCCTGTACTCCGAGGAGATCGACGCCGCGGTCCGGCTGCTGCGTCCCCGCTACGAGACGTTGGTGCTGCTCGGCCACTCCGCCGGCGGGCTGATCGCCGCGCTGTGGGCGGACTCGCGGCGGGGGCTGGGACTCCTCGACGCCGTGGTGCTGAACAGCCCGTGGCTGGACCTGCGCGGCAGCTGGCTCCAGCAGCACGTGCTGACGCCGGTGCTCGACGTGCTCGGCGGCATCGCACCGGCCACCGTGGTCGCCCGCCTCGACCCGGAGTACGGCAAGGCCCTGCACTCCGCCACCGGTGGCGAGTGGGCCTACGACCTGACGTGGAAGAACTCCGACTTCCCGGTCACCGCCGGGTACATCCGCACCGTCCGGCGCGGGCACGCCCGGGTGGCCCGCGGCCTGGACATCGACGTCCCGGTGCTGGTGCTCCGCTCGGACCGCAGCGGCCCGGACAAGGGCTGGCACCCCGAGCTGGTCACCACGGACTCGGTGCTGGACGTCGAGCAGATCGCCGCCCGGGCGCCGCTGCTGGGGGATGACGTCACGCTGGTCACGGTCCCCGGCGGCGCGCACGACCTGGCGCTGTCCCCGTCGCCGGCCCGCGAACGCTACCTGCGCGAGGTGACCGACTTCCTCGCCGCACGGCTGCCCGAGCACGCCGCTCCCGGTGGCTCCGACGCGGCAGCTACGGCAGCAGCGACTCCTCGTCGGGCTCCGACAGCGACAGCACCGCCCCCACCACCGCCGGCCGCTGCCTGAGCGCCGCCTCGAGTCGCGCGAGGGCGTGGGACGCCTGCTCCTCGGGCTCGTCGCCCACCAGGTCCACGGCGCCGATGACGAGCACCTGGCCGGCGCCCATCACCTCGAGCCGCAGCGACGTCACCCGCGCCACCTCGGGCCGGTCCAGCAGCGCCTGCAGCACCATGCGGTGCACCAGCGGGTCCGCCGTCTCCCCCACCAGGAAGTCTCGGTTCCGCTCGATGAGCACCACGGCGACGACGCCCAGGAGCAGCCCGACGAGGATCGAGCCGACCGCGTCCGGCACCACCGAGCCCGTCACCTGGTGGCCCACGATCCCGGCAGCCGCGATCACGATGCCGGCCAGCGCCGCCGAGTCCTCGAAGAAGACGGCCCGCACCGTGGGGTCGGAGGTGCGCAGCACGTGCTCGGTCAACGTCCGCTGCCGCTCCGCGGCCTGCCCGCGCAGCTGCCGCCACGCCTGCGCGAACGAGGCGCCCTCCAGCACCATCGAGATCGCCAGGACCACGTACGCGATCCCGAACGACTCGGCAGGCTCGGGGTGCATCAGCTCCTGGATGCCGTGCGTCACCGAGACACCGGCCCCGACGGCGAACAGGCCGATCGCCGCGAACAGCGACCAGACGTACACCTCGCGGCCGTAGCCGAGCGGGTGGCTGGCGTCCGCCGGCCGGTCGGCCTTGTGGTGCGCGATCAGCAGGAACACCTCGTTGCCGGTGTCGGCCCACGAGTGGGCCGCCTCGGCGAGCATCGAGGCGGCTCCGGTGAGCACGGCAGCGACCGTCTTGGCGACGGCGATCAGCAGGTTGGCGGCGAGCGCCACGACGACGGTGACCAGGGACTCGCCGCCCGCGCGGGACTCGTCGGCCACGTCGTCCGTCATGTGCGCCGCGCCGCGGGGGTCGTCACGTTCGTCATGGGGCCTTGCGTAGCACAGCCCCTCCGGTGTCGCCCGCGAGAGGGCGGTGCTGTGATGGGCGCCATGACCACTCATCCAGGACCCTGGCCGACCGGCACCGCCTGCTGGGCGGACATCACCGTCCCTGACCTGCAGCGCGCCACCGACTTCTACGGCTCCCTGCTCGGCTGGCGGTTCGAGACGGGTGGGCCGGAGACCGGCGGGTACACCCAGGCGTTCCTCGGCGACCGTCAGGTGGTGGGGCTCACCGAACCGATGGGCGAGGACCCTGCACCGCCGTCGGCCTGGTGCGTGTACCTGGCCGCCGAGGACCTGGCGGGCTCGGTGGCCCGCGCCGAGCAGCTGGGCGCCCGCACGCTGCTGGGCCCGATCGAGGTGATGGGCTTCGGCTCGATGGCGCTGCTCACCGACCCGACCGAGGCGGTGGTGGGGCTGTGGCACCCGGGCTCGCACATCGGCTGGGAGGTGGTCGACGAGCCGGGGGCGGTGGTGTGGACCGAGCACATGTCCCACGACCAGCCGCGGGCCCTCGCGTTCTACGACCAGCTGTTCCGGTACGAGGTGACGGACATGTCCGCCCCCGACTTCGCCTACGCCTCGCTGGCCGTGGCGGGTGAGCCGAGCCGCAGCGGCATCGGCGGCTACGGGCCCGGCGCAGGCGCGCGGGTGCCCTCGGCGTGGACCGTGTACTTCCAGGTGCGGGTCGCGGACGACGCCGCCGCCCGCGTCGGCGACCTCGGCGGCACCGTCGTCAGCCCGCCGGAGGACACGCCCTACGGGCGGATGGTGCTGGCCACCGGACCGTTCGGCGAGGTGTTCGCCCTGCTGGAGCCGCCCGTCGAGCAGCCTGCCGGGAGCCCGACGTCCTGACGGCGGGCCGCACGGGCCGCACGTGCCGCCGGATACCCTGCCGACCGTGACCGGCGCCTCCCCCGACGACTTCCGCCACGTCGCCGCCGGCCCGCACGAGCCGCTGCGCACGTTCCACCCCCGCCGCGCCGCGCTGGGCCGCGACCGCGCCGAGGCGCTGGACCGGCTCTGGCCCCGCTACGGCTTCTCGGTGCACGACGAGGCCCTGAGCCGGGGCCCGCGCACCCCGGACGGCCTGCTCGACACCGACGCCCTGTTCGGCCGGCACGCCCCGCTGGTCCTGGAGATCGGCCCCGGCATGGGCGAGGCCACGGTCGAGACGGCGGCCGCCGACCCCGGCTGCGACTACCTGGCGGTGGAGGCGCACCTGCCGGGCGTGGCCAACCTCCTGGCCCTGGTCGAGCGGGCCGGGCTGACCAACGTCCGCGTCGGTCACGGCGATGCGCTCCAGCTGGTGCGCGAGTCCGTCGCACCGGCCTCCCTCGCCGCCGTGCACGCGTTCTTCCCCGATCCCTGGCCCAAGGCCCGCCACCACAAGCGCCGGCTGATCCAGCCGGACCACGTCACCCTGCTGCGCGAGCACCTGCAGATCGGCGGCGTCCTGCACACGGCCACCGACTGGCCGGACTACGCCGACCAGATGCGCGAGGTGCTCGCCGCCGACCCGTGCCTGGCCGACGCCTCCGACGACCCCCGGGCAGCACGGCGCCGCACGACGAAGTTCGAGCGGCTGGCGCTGGCTGCGGGCCGGCCGGCCGTGGACCTCGTCGTGCGGCGCGTGTGCTGAGCGGCGCGACCGCCCGGACGGGTCAGGCCGAGCGCACCGGCGGCGTGTGCCAGATGCGGTCGATGTAGTCCTGCATCGACCGGTCGGAGGAGAAGAACCCGCTGCGCGCCACGTTGAGGATGGCCGACCGGGTCCAGGCCTCGGTGTCCGCGTAGTGCTCGTCGACCCTGGTCTGCGCCTCGAGGTAGGCGTCGAAGTCCGCGAGCGCCATGAACGGGTCCTGGTGCAGCAGGTTCTCCACCACCGCTGCGAACATGCCCGGGTTGCCGCCGCCGAAGGTGCCGGAGGCGATCAGGTCGATCGCGGCCTTCAGCCGCGGGCTCTTCTCGTAGAACGACGACGGGTCGTAGCCCTCCGCCACCAGCTTCTCCACCTCCGGCTCGCGCATGCCGAACAGGAAGAAGTTGTCGTCGCCCACCAGCTGACGGATCTCGACGTTCGCGCCGTCGTCCGTGCCGATGGTCAGCGCGCCGTTGAGGGCGAACTTCATGTTGCCGGTGCCGGACGCCTCCTTGCCGGCGAGCGAGATCTGCTCGGACAGGTCCGCCGCCGGGATCAGCGTCTCCGCGAGCGTGACGTTGTAGTTGGCGGGGAACGCCACGGTCAGGGCGCCCTTCACGCGCGGGTCCGCGTTGATCGTCGAGCCCACGTGGTTGATCAGGCCGATGATCTTCTTCGCCATCTTGTAGCCGGGGGCCGCCTTGGCGCCGAAGGCGAACACCCGCGGGGTGATCGACGTCGGGTCCAGCTCACCGGACAGGATCCGCTCGTACAGCGACACGATGTGCAGCACCTTGAGGGTCTGGCGCTTGTACTCGTGCAGCCGCTTGACCATCACGTCGAGCATGGCGCCCTCGGGCAGCACCACGCCGTCGCGCTTCTCCAGCACCGCCGCGAGGCGCGCCTTGTTGTCCGCCTTGACGGCCCGGAACCGCTCGCGGAACTCCGGGTCGTCGGCCAGCGGCTCCAGGCCGGAGAGCATCCCCAGGTCGGTGGCCCAGCCGGGGCCGATCGCCTCGGTGATCAGCCGGGACAGGCCGGGGTTGGCCAGCCGGACGAACCGGCGGGGTGTGACGCCGTTGGTCACGTTGATGAACTTGTCCGGCCAGTACTCCGAGAAGTCCGGGAGCACCTTGTCCCGCAGCAGCTGGCTGTGCAGCTCGGCCACGCCGTTCACCTTCGAGCCGGCGACGGTGGCCAGGTACGCCATCCGGACGGCGCGGACCGGCTGCTCCTGGATGATCGACATGCGGCGCACGTGCTCCTCGTCGTCGGGGTACGCGGTCCGCACCTCGGCCAGGAACTCGTCGTTGATGCGGTAGATGATCTCGAGGTGGCGGGGCAGCAGCCGGCCGAGCAGCTCGGTGGGCCACACCTCGAGCGCCTCGGGCAGCAGCGTGTGGCAGGTGTAGGCGAAGCACTGCTGGGTGATGGCCCAGGCGTCGTGCCAGTCCCACTTCTTCTCGTCCACCAGCAGCCGCATCAGCTCGGGGACGGCGATCACCGGGTGCGTGTCGTTGAGCTGGAAGATGATCCGCTCGGGCAGCTGGTGCAGGTCGAAGTCCTCGGGGAGCACCTGGTCGATGAAGTCGCGCAGCGAGCAGGCGACGAAGAAGTACTGCTGCTGCAGCCGCAGCTCCTTGCCCTGCGGCGTGGAGTCCTCCGGGTACAGCACCTTGGAGATGTTCTCCGCGAAGGTCTGGCTGCGCACCGCCTCCGGGTAGCGGCCCTCGTTGAACAGCTCCAGGTCGAACGCGTTGCTGGCGGTGGCGCTCCACAGGCGCAGCGTGTTCACCCGGCCGTTGTGGTAGCCGGGGACCATGTAGTTGAAGGGCACGCCCTCGACGCCCCAGGCCGGCACCCAGCGGCTGCGCGGGGTCCCGTCCCCGTCGACGTACTTCTCGGTGTGCCCGCCGAACTGCACCGTCACCGAGTGCTCGGGGTGCGGGAACTCCCACGGCGAGCCGAGCGAGAGCCACGTGTCCGGCTGCTCCACCTGCCAGCCCTCGACGAAGGTCTGCCGGAAGATGCCGTACTCGTACCGGATGCCGTAGCCGATGCACGGCACGCTCATGGTGGCGAGGGAGTCGACGAAGCACGCCGCCAGCCGGCCCAGGCCGCCGTTGCCGAGGCCGGGCTCCACCTCCTGGTCGGCGATCACGTCGAGGTCGAGGCCGAGGTTGGCCATCGACTCGCGCGCGATGTCCTCCAGGTCCGTGGCCAGCAGCGCGTTCTCCAGCTGGCGACCCAGCAGGTACTCCGCCGACAGGTACGCCACCGACTTGGCCTGCGCCTTGAACTGGCGGGTCAGGGTGTCGAGCCACCGCGCCATCAGGTAGTGGCGGACCGCTCGCGCCAGTGCGAGGTACTGGTCGTTGACGGAGGCGCGCGACAGGGTGACGCCCTGCCCGAAGTTGAGCTCGCGGAGGAACTCCCGCGTGAACTTCTCGACGGTGTGCTCCGGCAGGATCACGGCGGTCGAGGAGAGAGGCTGGTTCTCGGTCACCGAGCACACGCTAGCGGGTGCAACGACTTGCAGGTAATTTCGCAAGAAGTCCTGCTGGGTGAAGATGGACAGCCGTCCAGACGAGGGCGCGGCCCGGCTCGAACGAGGGCCTCATGACCTGCCGACCCGCGGCGCGCTAAGGTCCGCTGGTCAAACCACGGGAGCCCGCACCAGCGGGCTGAGAGGACGGCTGGGGCCGTCGACCGTCGAACCTGTCCGGGTCATGCCGGCGTAGGGAGTGCGTCACGGTGCGCGAAGTCGACCAGCTGTCCATGTCCGGAACCAGCCTCGCCGCTGCGGGTTCGCCGGCACCCACCCGAGCGCGGCGGGCCCGGGCGGCCGTGCTGGGCGGCGTGCTCGGCAACTACGCCGACCAGTTCGACATCTTCCTGCCCGTGATCGCGCTCGCCCCGGCGGCCACCCGGCTGTACGGCACCGGGAACCTGACCGCCGCAGTGGGGCTGGTCTTCGTCGCGACCCTGGTGGGACGCCCCGTCGGCTCGGTCGTCTTCGGCCCGCTGGCCGACCGCCTCGGCCGTACGCGGACCACCACGGTGGCGATGACGGGCCTGACGATCACCACCGCGCTGATCGCCGCCGTGCCCGGGCGGGAGGTGCTCGGCCCGCTGACCTTCTACGCCGTCGTCGCCCTGCGCCTGCTCAGCGGCGTCTTCATCGGAGGCGGGTACACCTCGGCGGTTCCGCTGGCCGTCGAGTGGGCGCCGGAGCCGCGGCGCGGCCTGGTGAGCGGCCTGATCATGTGGATGTCACCGTGGGCCAACGCGACGATCGCCGCCCTGGTCCTGGTGCTGCTCGGCGCCGTCGGGCCCGACTCCTACGCGTCCTGGGGCTGGCGGGTCCCGTTCGCGCTTGGGGCGCTGCTGGCGGCGGCGATGCTCGTGTTCTACCGGCGGCGGGTGGTCGACGCCCCGACGGCGCCGCGAGCCGTGGGCCGCGCGCACCCGCTGCGTGAGGTGCTCACCGGCGAGCACGGCCGCAGCCTGCGGCGGCTCTTCGTGCTCATGACGGGCCTCTGGCTGTTCACCGACCTGGCGGTCGCGGTGCTGACCGCTCAGCTGCGGACCGTCGCGCACCTGCGCGACCAGCAGGTCACGTTCACCATGCTGTGCGGCACGGCCGTCTCGGCCGTCGCGATGCTGGCCTGCGGCCACCTGTCCACACGCACCGGCCGGCGAGCCTTCTTCATCGGGTTCGGCGCCGTGTCGGCCGTCGTCTCGCCGCTCGTGTACCTGGCCGTGCTCCACCAGCGGGACCTGACGGCCGTCGTGCTGCTCGTCGTCCTGCTGCAGGTCACCACGGTGCCCGTGTACGGCCCGGTCGCCGCCTACCTGACGGAGCACTTCCCGCCGTCCGTCCGCTCCAGCGGCTACGGCCTGGCCTACAGCACCTCGATCGTGCTGCCGGCGCTGTACCCGTACTACCTGCCGCCGCTCCAGCGGGTGCTCGGGGTGCAGGGTGCGGTGGCGGCGCTGCTGGCGCTCGCCGGCGTGCTGACGGCAGCCGGCGCCGCGGGGTCCGTGCGTCGGCGGACCCCCGAGGACGTCCGGTCAGACGATCCCCGCGACGTTCGCGCCGCGGTGGGTGAGCATCGTCCGGCATCGTGACCTAGGTCCCGGATCGGGGGCTGCCCGTCGCATCGGATCGGCGGCGGTGCCGCCCGCGGGACCAGGCTCGTCGACGGACGCCCAGGTCAGCGCAACGCCCGCGAAACGCGCTGTCCGGCGCCTCTCGCGCAGGCGGTCGCGTGCCGAACCCGCCGTCACTAGCGTGGCGATCAGCGGA
>DAIDJQ010000191.1 GCA_027451305.1 Cellulomonas sp. | reverse complement strand
TGCCCGGCGTCCACGCACTGCTGCAGCGGGGTCACGGTGTCGCCAGGACAGGGGAAGAGCTGCGCCGAACCGTCGAGGTTCCGGCGACAGACGGCGAAACGCGCCGTCTCCGTGAGTGAGACTGGCTCGCTGACGCCGCCTGTCCTGGCACCGGACACCTGTCTGGCGAGCGTCGATTCGAGGTCGACGGCGTTCCCGCCGGCCCGCGAGACGATCGCGCCGGAGTCGGGGATCGAAGGGCTCGGTTCGCCGAGGAGCAGGGCCGTCATGGCAGCGAGTGCCCCGATGGTCGAGGAGCTCATGCCGAGGGGTCCACCTGCACCTCGCGGATGATCCACCGGTCGACGTGGTAGACCACCACGACCGTGAGTCGTCCGGCGGAGACGTGACCCGGGTCGACGAGTCTCCCGGTTGTGGTCCAGATGGCATCGGGGCCGGATGTCAGATCCAGGACGATCGAGTACGCGAGCGGGTTGAGCTGCCTCACCTTCTGGGAGGTGATCAGGAGCGAACCGGAGCGCGTCACCAGGCCTTCCGACTGCCGCCGGGTGACGTCGTCGGCGACCCCTTGGCAGAAGACGCACTCGTCGTGGCTGATCGCCTTCCAAGGGACCAGGTCGTGGGTTCCCTCTGCGTAGGCGTACAGGTCGACCATGTACCGGGCGGCGGCGGCGGCGCCGGTCTCGTCGTCGCGGGTCATCTCGGGCGGCGGGGTCGGGGAGGGTGCCGGCGCCGGCATGGACGGGGTCGGGGAAGCCGTGGCGGACGGCGCCGACGACGGGACCGCCGCGGTGGGATGGTCCGCGGCGGTGCAGGCCGTCAGTGTGCTGGCGAGAGCGACGGCGAGGGCGACGGCGAGGCTGCGGTGGCGGCGACCGGGCATGCCGGCCCGGGTGCGGTCGGCGTCGTCGGGGCGGCAGTCCCAGCGGGGGCTCGGGCGGGTGCGCATCGGCTGTGACCTCGTCGTTCGCGGCGATGACTGGCGCGTGCAGCCTGCCACAACGAGCGGACCGATATGTCCCGTTTCAACAGGGGGCGGAGGACGGCGCGTACTCGAACGACGGGACGTGCGCGACGGTCGTCGTCGGCCGGCCGTTGCTCGTGGCGTAGACGCCGATCCACAGGCCGAGGAACCCGCCGGTCGCGACGCTGTCCAGCGTGCGGGCGTCCGCGGTGCCGACGAGCGCCGGCTCCTCGTCGCCGAGCGCGACGAGCAGCCCGTACCGGGGCCCCCGCGCCTGCACGACGAGGGTCACGGCCCCGGCGGCCGCGATCGGCGCCGAACCGAGAGCCGCCTCCGTGCCTCCGTGCCGGTGCACGGCGACCACGCGCCGGCCCCCGGCGTCGGAGCCGGTGACGAACAGCCGCACGTGGTCGTCCTCCGACTGCCGCACGGTGATCCCGACCTCCTCGCCGGCCACCGCAGGCGCATCGAGGACCACCCGCACGTCCACGTCCGCGTGCTGCTGCCGCACCCCGAGGAACGCGGGTGTGCCGGGCTCGGCGAGCGTGGTGGGCAGCATCGTCAGCTCCCAGCCGTCGCCGCGCGGCACGGCGAACGAGGACGCGGGACCACGCAGCGACGTCCACCGCAGGTCGTCCGGACGGACCACGCCGGACGCCGTCCCCTGGGACGCGCCGAGGGAGCGCGACGCGGCGAACGGCACGTCCACCTCGTCGGGCACCCGCCCCACGCCGGGCGTGAAGACGGGCCAGCCGTCCTCCCACACCACCGGCACGAGGAACGTCTCGCGACCGAGCGGGTAGTGGTCGCCGCCGTAGGTGCGCATGCCGAGCAGCACGGCCCACCAGCTGCCGTCGGCCGCCTGCACCAGGTCCGCGTGCCCGACGCCGATCACCGGCGCACCGTGCCCGAGGTGGCGGTGCGTGAGCACGGGGTTGGCGCGGTTGCCGACGTAAGGACCGGTCACCGAGTCGGCCCGGGCGACCGACACCGCGTGGTGGAACTCGGTCCCGCCCTCGGCGGCGAGCAGGTAGTAGGTGCCGTCGACCTTGTACAGGTGCGGCCCCTCGGCCCACACGACGTCCTTCAGGGCGCCGTTCCAGACGACCGTCTCCGGCCCGACCAGTCGCTTCGTCACCGGGTCGAGCTCGCGGACCCAGACCTCCGTCTGGTCGTGCCGCTGCGGGTCGCGGGCCAGCCGCGTGCCGTGCAGCCACGCCCGGCCGTCGTCGTCGAAGAAGATCGACGGGTCGATGCCGTCGACGTCCAGCCACACCGGGTCGGACCACGGCCCGGCGGGGTCGGTGGCGGTCATGAGGAAGTTGCCGCCGCGGCTCGAGTCGTGCTGGTCCACCAGGGTGCAGACGAGCCAGAAGACCCCGTCGTGATGGCGCAGCGTGGGTGCGTAGAGCCCGCCGGACGACGAGATGCCGTCGAGGTCCAGCTGCCCGGGACGGTCGACGACGTGGCCGACCTGTTGCCACGACACCAGGTCGCGGCTGTGGAACACCGGTAGGCCGGGCCAGTACTCGAACGTCGACGTGACGAGGTAGTAGTCGTCGCCGACCCGGCAGATGCTGGGGTCCGGGTGGCAGCCCGGCAGCAGCGGGTTGTGCGCGAGGGTCACGCGGTGGCCAGCTTGACCTCGACCCAGCGCGGGTCCGCGCCCGTGACCTCGTGCACGTCGCCGGTGACGACGAGGACGGCACGCGGCGTCGCGTCGCCGGGCAGGGCGCGCCTGGCGGCGGCCTTCTCGTTGGCGATCACGCCGCCGGTCGCCTCCCTGGCGCCGGTCCCGGCGTCGGAGGCCGCGGCGTGCGCGCCGACCCACACCTCGACGTCCCCGGGCTCCACGACCCGCACCATCCGGCGGTCGGAGAACGCGAACCTCGTGGTCGGCACCAGGAAGGTCACCCGCACCGACTCACCGGGGTCGAGGTCCACCCGGGTGTACCCGAGCAGCTGCACGACGGGTCTCGTGACGGTGCCCTGCACGTCGTGCCCGAACAGCTGCACCACGTGGCTGCCGGTGACGGCACCGGTGTTGGTGACCGTCACGGCAGCGGTGAACGTGCCGCCCGCCGCCACCGAGGGGTCCACGGTGAGGTCGTCGTACGCGAAGCCGGTGTACGAGAGGCCGAACCCGAACGGCCGCAGCGGTGTCGAGTCGGCGGACGTGACGTCCGACGGGCCGCCGAGCACCGGGTGCAGGTACGAGTACGGCTGGGCGCCGGTGGAGCGCGGCAGCGAGACGGGCAGCCGGCCCGACGGGTTCACCAGCCCGGTCACCACGTCGGCGATCGCCAGGCCACCGCCCTCACCGGGGAAGAACGCCTGCAGCACCGCCGCCGGCGCACCGGCCGCCGGGTCGCCGCCGCCGGCGAACGCCCAGTCCACCGCGTACGGCCGCCCGGTCGCCATCACCAGCACGACGGGAGTGCCGGTGGCGACGAGCGCCTCGACCAGCTGCCGCTGCACACCGGGCAGCTCCAGCGACTCGGCGTCGTTGCCCTCACCGACGGTGCCGCGCCCGAACAACCCGGCCTGGTCGCCGACGACGACCACGGCGACGTCCGCCCCTTCGGCGGCCGCGACGGCCGCGTCGAACCCGGAGGCGTCGTCCCCCTCGGGACGGCACCCCTCGGCGAACAGCAGCACCGGCTGCGGCATCCCCGCACGCGCGAACGCCGTGCCGAACGCCTCGAGGACCGTCGGGATCTCGAACCCGAGCGGCAGCTCCGGGTGGTGCGCCAGGACGTGGTTGGCGAAGGAGTAGCAGCCCATCAGGGCCTCGGCGCGCGCGGCGTTCGGCCCGACGACGGCGACGCGCGCCGGCGCCGTGGACCACCCGTTCAGCGGCAGCACCCCGTCGTTGGCCAGCAGCACCACCGACTCCTCGGCCAGGCGCCGGGCCAGCGCCCGGTGCCGGGGGCCGTCGAGGTCGATGTCCGTCGGCGGCTCGTCCTCGTACGCGTCGGCGTCGAGCAGCCCCAGCTGCTCCTTCTGGCGCAAGGCTCGCAGCACCGCCCGGTCCACCCACGTCTCGTCGAGCGCCCCGGACCGGACGCGCTCCGCCAGCGGTGCGAGGTAGGCGTCCCCGGTGGGCAGCTCGATGTCGATGCCCGCCGTCAGCGCCAGCGCCGCGGCCTCGCCGCGGTCGGCCGCCACCTTGTGCATCACCTCGAGGAAGGCCACCGCGAAGTAGTCCGCGACGACGACCCCGTCGAACCCCCACTCCTCGCGCAGCAGCGTGGTGAGGTAGCCGCCGTTGGCCGCCATCGGGACGCCGTCGACGTCGGTGTAGGAGTTCATCACCGAACGCACGCCGCCGTCCCGCACCGCCATCTCGAACGGCGGCAGGTACACGTCCGCCAGCTCGCGCGGGCCCACGCTCACCGGGGCGTGGTTCCGTCCCGCCTTGGACCCCGAGTACCCGACGAAGTGCTTGAGCGTGGCGTGCACGCCCGCGTCCTGCAGCCCGCGCACGTAGGCGGTGCCGACGGTCCCGACGAGGTACGGGTCCTCACCGATGCACTCGTCCACGCGCCCCCACCGCGGGTCACGGATCACGTCGAGCACGGGTGCCAGGCCCTGGTGGACGCCCAGCTCGTGCATCGAGTCGCCGATCGCCCGGCCGGCCTCCTGCACCAGCTCCGGGTCGAACGACGCCCCCCAGGCGAGCGGCGTCGGGTAGGTCGCCGCCTGCCAGGCGGCCAGGCCCGTCAGGCACTCCTCGTGCACCAGGGCCGGGATGCCCAGCCGGGTCTCGCGCTTGAGCCGGCGCTGCTCCGCCCACAACCAGGCGGCCCGCTCGACGGGGTCCACCGGCCGGGTGCCGTACACCCGGGTGTAGTGGCCGAGGCCGTGCGCGGTGATCTCGCCGAGCCGGCCGTAGTCCTGCTGGCCGGCGGCCATCTCCGACTGCATCGGCGCGACCGTGCCGTTCTGGTCCAGCCAGTAGCCCACCAGCTGGGCCAGCTTCTCCTCGAGCGTCATGCGGGCGTGCAGGGCGCGGACGCGCTGCGACACCTCGGGCATGGCGGGGACGACGTCGGACACGGGGCCCTTCTTCTCTTCGATGAGCAGGGGTGGCCGCGCCGCGCAGCGCTCGTGCTGGTGCGCGGCCACCGGGGGAGGGGGGACTCAGCCCTTGACAGCGCCGGTCAGGCCGCCGATGATGCGGCGCTCGAACAGCGAGAAGAACACCAGGGCGGGAATCATCGACAGCGACGTGAACGCCAGCACCCGGGCGGTGTCCACGGCGTACTG
The DNA here is from genome assembly GCA_027451305.1 of Cellulomonas sp. The sequence goes on along the minus strand of DAIDJQ010000191.1, from coordinate 2,254 downwards.
CGAGGCGAACGCCTGCACCCCGAGGGGCAGCGTGTAGGAGGTCTCGTTGTTCAGCAGGAACAGCGGCAGCATGTAGCTGTTCCAGCTCGCGATGAACGCGAGGATCCCGGTGGTCACCACGCCGGGCACCGACAGCGGCACCACCATCCGGAAGAAGAACCCGAGCCGGCTCGCGCCGTCGATCGACGCGGCCTCCTCGATCTCCTTGGGGATCGCCCGCAGGAACGGCACCAGGATGATGATCGTGGTCGGCAGCGCGAAGGCGATCTGCGGCAGGATCAGGCCGGCGAGGGTGTTCATCAGGCCGAGGCCCTTGATCAGGATGTAGAGCGGCGTGATCGCCACCGTCATCGGGAACATCAGCCCCGCGGCGAACAACGAGTACATCGCGCTGCGGCCCTTGAACTGGTACCGCGCGATCACGTAGCTGGCCATCACGCCGAGCACCACCACGCCGAGCGTGGTGAACACGGCGGTGAACACCGAGTTGCCGACCTGCTTCCAGAAGATGGTGCTGCGCAGCACCTCGAGGTAGTTGCCGATCTGCCAGTGGGTCGGGAACCCGGACGGGTCGGTGGTGATCTGCGCGTTGGTGCGGAAGCCGCCGATGACGATGTAGATGACCGGCCCGATGCAGATCGCCACGAAGACGAAGGCGATGAAGTACGTGAGCGGGCTGCCCCAGCCGACGCTGTCGGCCTTGCGCGAGCGGATGGTGCGGGTCGGCACCCGAAGGGTCGTCGTCGCCATCACTTCTTCCCTTCCGTGAGCGCGCCCTCGGTGTCACGTCGGAGCACGAAGCGCTGGTAGATCAGGGCGATGACCAGCGAGACGACGAAGAGCACCACGGCGACGGCGTTTCCGTAGCCGTAGTTGCCGGCGTTCCGGCCGTTGGTGACCATGTACGTCGCCATCGTCGAGGTGCCCGCCGTGGAGGACACGTACTGGCCCCAGACGATGTAGACGAGGTCGAACAGCTGCAGCGAGCCGATGATCGACAGGAACGCCCAGATCCGGATGGTGGGGCCGAGCAGCGGCAGCGTGATGCGCCGCTGCGTCTGCCAGTAGGTGGCGCCGTCGATCGAGGCGGCCTCGAACAGCTCCTCGGGGATGGACTGCAGGCCGGCGAGGAACAGGATCACCGCGAAGCCGATGTACTTCCAGCTGATGATCAGCATCAGCGACCAGATCGCCAGGCTCGGGTTGGACAGCCAGTCGATCGGGGTGTGGATCAGGCCGATCTTCATCAGCACGTCGTTGACGGCCCCGCTGGTCTGCAGCATCAGCGACCAGCCGGTGCCGACGATCACCTCGGAGATGACGTACGGCACGAAGATCAGCACGCGGATCAGGGACCGGCCGCGGATCTTCTGGTTCAGCAGGAGCGCCAGCGCCACGGCCGCCGGCCCCTGGATGACCAGGGAGAGCACCACGATCATGCCGTTGTGCTCCAGGGCCTGGTGGAACGTCGGGTCCTGGAGGATGACGACGTAGTTGTGCAGGCCGACGAACTGCGTGGGCGGGCCGAAGCCCTTCCACTTGTAGAAGCCGTAGTACGCCGCCATCAGCACCGGGAAGATGACGAACGTCAGGAAGACGAGGATGGCCGGGCCCGAGAGGACTGCGATCTCGAGCCGCTTGCGCCAGTCGGGCCCGGAGGCTCGCCGCGGCCGGCGGGCCGGGGACGGTGCCGTGCGGGCACCGACCCCGGCCGCCGAGGGACCCTCGGGCGACGTCGTGATTGTCGGCGAGTTCTCGCCCAGGGAGTCGCTCATGGCGCAGATCAGCCCTTGGCCGCCGCGTCGTTGGTGGCCTTCACGATGCCGGCCGGGTCACCCTTGCCGGCGAGCATGTTGACCACACCGCTGTTCAGCGCGTTGCCGACGTTCTGACCGAACAGGGTGTCGAGCCAGACCGAGACGTACGGGGCGTTGTTGTAGGCCTTGAGGATGTCGACCAGCGCACCATCGGTGACCACGCCCTGCGCGTCCTTGCTGGCCGGCAGGGTCTGGAAGGCCTTGGCGTAGCCCTCCTGGTACTTCTGCTGCATCGCGAAGTTGAGGAACTGCGCGCACTCCTTCGGCGCCTTCGCCGAGCAGGAGTAGCCGTCGACGCCACCCATCATCGCGGCGGGGTCACCCTTGCCGCCGTCGACCGCCGGGAACGGGAACCAGCCGAGGTCCGGCAGGGCCTTGCCGTCGGGGGTCAGCGACGCGATCACGCCCGGGTCCCAGGCGCCCATGAGCTCCATGGC
>DAIDJQ010000190.1 GCA_027451305.1 Cellulomonas sp. | reverse complement strand
CGCCACCGTCAAGTGACCGCTCGGTAGGTCCGCGTGCACCGTCGCGCGACCTGCGTTCGGACGAAGCGCCCTCTCCGATGCGGGGACGGGCGCTTCGTCGTACCCGGCGTCGGCGACCGGTGGGGTGCCGGGTCGAGCTCCGGCCGTCGGACGTGGGTCGCCGTCGCCCGCCTCTGCGCACGGCGGCGGACACGTGCGACGCCCGTGGGACCTTGGCCCTACCGTTGGCCCCGTGACGTCATCCGAGCAGTCCCCCGAGGTCGTTCGCGGTCTGGCCCGCCACGAGGTGCCCGAGCCCCTGCGCACGGATGTCCGGCTGCTCGGCGAGCTGCTGGGCCGGGTGCTGCGGGAGTCCGGCAGCCCCGGCCTTTTCGAGGACGTGGAGCGGCTGCGCGAGCTGGCGATCCGCTCGCACGACGACCCGGGCTCCGACGCGCTGGCTCAGGCCGAGGCACTGGTCGCGGGGTTCGACCTGCCGCGCGCCGAGCAGGTGGCGCGGGCGTTCACGTGCTACTTCCACCTGGCGAACCTCGCCGAGGAGTACCACCGCGTTCGCGTGCTGCGCGAGCGCGAGGCCGAGGTCGCATCGAGCCAGCTCGCACCCGACGACTCGCTCGGCGCCGCGTACGCACAGCTCGCCGCGGAGATCGGCGAGGACGAGGCGCGCGCACGGCTCCAGGCGTTGGAGTTCCGCCCCGTCTTCACCGCCCACCCCACCGAGGCCCGTCGGCGCGCGGTCGCGCGCTCGATCCGCCGCATCGCGGACCTGATCGCGGAGCGTGACGCGCTGCACCCCGGCGGGACCACGCTGGCGGAGAACGAGCGTCGCCTCCTGTCCGAGATCGACACGCTGTGGCGCACCTCCCCGCTGCGCGCGGAGAAGCCGACCGTGCTCGACGAGGTCGCGACGGTGCTCAACGTGTTCGACACGACCCTGGTCGACGTGCTGCCCGCGGTGTACCGGCGGCTGGACGACTGGCTGCTCGGCACCAAGGCCGGTACCACAGCCCCCGCCGTCCGGCCGTGGGCGCACCCCGGTAGCTGGATCGGTGGCGACCGGGACGGCAACCCCAACGTCACCGCCGAGGTGACCCGTGCGGCCGCGGTGCTCGCCTCCGAGCACGCGTTGACGGCGCTGGAGGCCTCCGCCCGTCGTACCGCCGAGGCGCTCACCCTGGACGCGGCCGGTACGCCCCCGTCGGCCGGGCTGCTCGCGCTGTGGCAGCGGCAGCGGTCGCTGTCCGACACTCTCACCGGTGCGATCGCCGCCGAGTCGCCGAACGAGCCGCACCGTCGTGTGCTGCGGGTGATGGCCGAGCGGATCGCCGCGACCCGTCGTCGGGACGCCGACCTCGCCTACGCGAACGCCGGCGCGCTCGAGGCGGACCTCCTGGTGCTGCAGCGCTCGCTCGCGGAGGCCGGAGCGCTGCGGGCGGCGTACGGCGACCTGCAGCGGCTCGTCTGGCAGGTGCAGACGTTCGGGTTCCACATGGCCGAGCTGGAGATCCGGCAGCACTCGCAGGTGCACGAGGAGGCGCTGGCGGACCTCGCCGAGCACGGCGTCGAGGGCGGGCTCGCGCCGCGGACGGTGGAGGTGCTGGACACCTTCCGCGCGATCGGTGCCGTGCAGCGGCGGTTCGGGCTGGCGGCCGTGCGGCGGTACATCGTGTCGTTCACGCAGTCCGCCGAGCACCTGGCCGCGGTGTACCGGCTGGCGGAGCTGGCGTTCGACGGTGCGGACGACGCACCCGTGATCGACGCGATCCCGCTGTTCGAGACCTTCGCGGACCTGCAGGCCAGCGTCGACATCCTCGAGCAGTCGCTGGCGATCCCACAGGTGCAGCGACGACTCGAGGAGACCGGCCGGCACCTCGAGGTCATGCTCGGGTACTCCGACTCGTCGAAGGACGTGGGCCCGGTGTCGGCCACGCTGGCGCTCGACGACGCGCAGCGACGGATCACCCAGTGGGCGCGGGAGCACGACATCCACCTGACCCTGTTCCACGGTCGCGGCGGCGCCCTCGGCCGTGGGGGCGGCCCCGCGAACCGCGCCCTGCTGGCTCAGCCGCCGGGCAGCGTGGACGGTCGCTTCAAGCTGACCGAGCAGGGCGAGGTGATCTTCGCCCGCTACGGCGACCCGACCATCGCCGCGCGGCACATCGAGCAGGTCACGGCAGCGACGCTGCTGGCAGGCGCGCCGTCGGTGGAACGGCTGACCGCCGCGGCCGCGCAGCGGTTCGCCGACCTCGCGGCCCGGATGGACCGCGCGTCGCGGGAGCAGTTCCACGCCCTCGTGCGTGCCGACGGCTTCCCGCAGTGGTTCGCCGAGGTGACGCCGCTGGAGGAGGTCGGCCTGCTGCCCATCGGGTCCCGCCCGGCGCGGCGTGGCCTGTCCGTCTCGTCCCTGGACGACCTGCGGGCGATCCCGTGGGTCTTCTCCTGGTCGCAGGCCCGGATCAACCTCGCCGGCTGGTACGGGCTGGGCGCAGCCCTCGAGTCGGTCGGGGACGTGGACCTGCTGCGCAGCGCCTACGCCGAGTGGCCGCTGTTCGCCACGGTGATCGACAACGTCGAGATGTCGCTGGCGAAGAGCGACGAGCGGATCGCTGCGCGCTACCTCGCCCTCGGCGACCGGGACGACCTGGCCGCGATGGTGCTCGACGAGATGGAACGCACCCGCCGGTGGGTGCTGGCGACGACCGACTCCGAGGCCTTCCTGTCCCGTCGGCGGATCCTCGGCCGCGCCGTCGCCCTCCGCAGCCCCTACGTGGACGCTCTGTCACTGCTCCAGCTGCGGGCCTTGCGCGGCCTGCGGACCGGTGCGGCCGACGAGACGGTCGAGGACCTGCGTCGGCTGCTGCTGCTCAGCGTCAACGGCGTGGCCGCCGGTCTGCAGAACACCGGCTGACCGCCCGGCACGGGGTCAGGAGGAGGAGCCGGCGCGGCGCGCGGTCAGAGCCGCGTCGGCAGCGAGACGACCGCGGGCAGCTGCTCGTGGCGAGCCAGCGCGTCGAGCACGAGCCGCTCGTGCGGCACGACCGGCTCGGGCAGCGCCGTGAGCGGGTACCACCCCATCGCCGCGGCGCGGTGGTCCTCGCGCACAGACGGCTCGCCCGCCCAGCGATCCGCCTCGAAGAACACGTCGACCCGCTGCTCGACGGCGGGGCCGCCGGGCTCGAACCGGTGCAGCACGGTGAGAGGTCGCAGGTCCTCGGACCGCACGACGACGCCGGCCTCCTCGGCCGCCTCGCGGCAGGCCGCCTGGTGCACTGACTCACCGGGATCCACGTGCCCGGCCAGGGTTGCCCAGTACCCGTCCATGTACCCGGTGCCACGACGGAGCTGCAGCAGCACCTCCTCGCCGCTCGGGCCGTGCCGACGGAGGACGAGGTAGGCGGCGGCGACGAGCAGCGTGCGTCCGCTCAGGTGGTCGTCGTCGGCGTAGCGCTGCGCAGGGGGCACCCGCGCAGTCTCGCACCGGGGCCGCGCGCGGCGGTGCCGTCGGGTCGGCGGATGACGGGCTCCGTGCGCGACGCGGAGGACGCGCTGCAGGAGACCTCGACTAGGCTGCGCGCGTCGGCAGGGGCGACGTCATGGCAGGCGGTGCCAGAGCAGGCGCTGCCACGGCTGGGAGGCCTGATGAGCGACTCCGGCGAGGGCGACTTCGAGTTCGAGCGGCGGTTCGTGGCGCGGGACGTCCCGGCGGACCTGCTCGAGGTGATGCCCACCCTCATCGTGCAGAGCTACCTTCTGGCGGCCGACGGCTACGCGGTGCGGGTCCGTGTCCAGGCGCCCGGGGTGCCGGCGAGGCAGGATCCCGGGCTCTCCGAGCTCGTCCTGCTGGAGCGGTACGTCGACCGGGTCGAGTTCGCCTCGGTGACGGTCAAGGGCCCGATGATCTCGGGGACGCGGTACGAGGCCGAGCGCGAGCTCGACCCGCTCGTCGGGCTGGAGATCGTGCGACGGGGGAGCGCTCGCGTGGCCAAGCTGCGGCACGCGGTCTGGCTCGGCGACGACGGCTGGGTGATCGACGTGTTCACCGGTGCCAACGCTCCGCTCGTCATCGCCGAGGTGGAGCGCGGCGGTCCCGTGACGGACCTGGCGATCCCGTCCTTCTGCATCACCGAGGTGACGACGGACGGCCGGTTCGCCAACGACTCGCTGGCCTCCCGCCCGTTCAGCACGTGGGCGGGGGAGCTCGACGCGGAGCTGGCCAGCCGGGGACCGGCGTTCCTCACGGAGCTCGGGACCAACCGACCGCTTGAAAGTTGACGGTTCAACTATTACATTGGTTGCCATGACAACCAAGGCTTCGGACTCCGCGACCGCTCCTCGACCCGGAGCGGGAGAGCGCACCACCGTCGCACCGGCGGTGGCGCACGCACCCGAGTCGATCGCAGCCGGCACGGGCATGGATGCCGTCACGCTGCTGGTCGGTGACCTCGACGCGCAGCTGCGCTTCTACCGGGACGTGCTGCGCCTCGCGGTGGTCGACCGTCCGGTGGACCGGCTCGGTTCCGGTCCGGCCCAGGTCACCCTCGGGCGGGGGACGACGCCCCTCGTCGTGCTGCGCCACACCCCGGACCTGCCGCCGGCACGCCGCGGCGCGGCCGGCCTGTTCCACACGGCGCTGCTCTTCGACGACCGGTCCGACCTGGCGGAGACGCTCGCGTCGGTGGCGCGGTACGCACCCGGCACCTACACCGGATCGGCGGACCATCTCGTCTCGCTGGCCTTCTACCTCACCGACCCGGAGGGCAACGGCGTCGAGCTCTACTGGGACCGTCCGCGGGACCAGTGGCGGCACACGTCGGACGGCGGGGTGGTGATGGACTCCCTGCGGCTCGACCCCAACGAGTTCCTCGGCGAGCACCTGACGCAGACGCAGCTCGAGCGGCTCGAGCAGGAGACCCCGTCCAGCACGCCGGTCGACGGTGACACCGTCGTCGGCCATGTGCACCTGTCGGTCGGTGACGTGCCGTCCGGCCGCGCGTTCTACGTCGACGCCCTCGGGTTCGACGTGACCGCGCAGTGGCACGGCGCGCTGTTCGTCTCCGCAGGCGGTTACCACCACCACCTGGCGATGAACACGTGGGCGTCCGCCGGCGCGGGGCCGCGGGCGTCGTCGCTGGGCCTCGGTGAGGTGCGGATCCTCGTGCCGACCGCTGACGACCTGGGCGCCCTCGCCGCGCGGGTGGCGCGTGCGGGCGTGCAGGGTGCGCACGACGGAGCGACCCTGCGGTTCGAGGACCCCTGGCGCAACGTGGTCCGGGTGGCCGCCGCGGCCTGACCGCACGACCGCGCGCGTCGCACCGGGCGCCCGACATAGCCTGCAGCCCGTGACTCATCCCGTGCGCATCGGTGTCCAGCTCCAGCCCCAGCACGCCGACTACCACCAGATCCGCGACGCGGTCAGGCGCGCGGAGGACCTGGGGGTCGACGTCGTCTTCAACTGGGATCAGTTGATCGACTAGTGATGTCAGGCGTTTCGGCCCTCGACAGCACTAGAAGATCAACTGGGACCACTTCTTCCCGCTGTCCGGCGATCCGGACGGCAAGCACTTCGAGTGCTGGACGATGCTCGGCGCCTGGGCCGAGCAGACGCACCGCGTGCAGATCGGCGCGCTGGTCACCTGCAACTCGTACCGGAACC
>DAIDJQ010000189.1 GCA_027451305.1 Cellulomonas sp. | reverse complement strand
GGTTCGGACATACCAAAGGTTTTGAATGGTTAGGCTCTGTTGGTGTTGCTTTGCAGCAAGGTCAGCCTTTACATATGTTTTTGTTTGCTACTGCAATTATATTGCCCCGCTCTGCGGTCAGCGTTGCCAGATGTGCCCGGTGGCCATGCCGCGGATCGTTCGGGCACCGACGACCACCCAGAACACGACCAGGCCGAGGTAGAGCAGGGCCGCCACGGCGTCGAGCGCGGAGCTCTGCCAAGCACGAGCGATCGTCAAGGTGGCGACGGTGAAGGCGCCGAGGGGGAAGGTGAAGGCCCACCAGCCGAGGTGGAAGGGGAGTCGACCGGCCCGCAGGTAGCGGACCAGCAGGGTCGCTGCGATGGCGAGCCACCACAGTCCGAAGCCCCACAGGGCCGAGGCGAACAGCAGTGAGACGGTGCCGACAGCGCCGGCGGTGGTCGGACTGGCCAGAGGCGCGACCCGCGCGAGCGCGAGAGCGGCCAGGGCACCGACGCCCACCGGGCCCAGGGCGATCCACACGGTCGGTGCGAGCGCGGCCGGCGGCAGCGGGTGCAGGACGAGCCGGGCGAACAGCAGGCCCATGGTGAGCAGGAAGAGCAGGAAGCCCATGCCGAAGGTCGCGTAGCCCAGGGCCAGCAGCAGCCGGGCGCTGCCGGCGCCGACGTGCGGGACGAGGGCGACCAGCGCCACGGGGATGATGATGGTGGTCACTGGGGGTATGAACCAGCCGCCGTTGACGGAGGCTGCGGCGACCTCGCCGATGAACAGGGTGTAGACGAACGTCACGGCCAGCACCAGCCCGATCGCCGCGCCGACAGCCGTCAGCGTCGCGGCCAGCGGGGTCACCAGCGAGGCCGGCAGCAGACCGGGGCCGACCACCGAGGTCATCACCGAGAGCACGAGCAGTCCGGCGGGCAGGGTAGCGTGCATGGCGCCGAGCACCGGGTGGCGCAGGTCGGCCCGGCACGCGCCGGTGTGCCGCGCCCAGCGGATGGCATAGGCCACCAGGAGAACCGCCCCGAGCACGTACGCCAGGACGGCCACCGCGATGCCGATGCCGTGTGCGGTGGTCTGCAGCCGGGCGATGCCGCCGGGGTTGTCGTAGCTGGCGACGGCGAGGATCCCGGTCCCCATCACCGAGGCGAACCAGCCGGGGTGCAGGTCACGCATCCGCGACGCGGCGGCCTGGGCGCTGTCCTCTCGTCGCGTCGTCGGTGCGGCAGGTGCCGCGGGTGTCGGGGTGGTGCTCATGAGGTGGCAGACCTTTCTGGTCGTGCGGGTGCCGGGAGCTCTGGCTCGAGCTCGAGGGTCACGTTGGTCAGGTCAAGGGCGTCGGCCAGGGCCGAGCGCACGGCGGAGCCGACGGCTTGCGCGTCGCGCAGCATGGGGTCGCCGAGCACCGCCACGTGGGCCGACATGGCCGGCACGTCGGATGCGAGGCTCCACACGTGCAGGTGGTGCACGCCTGCCACGCCGGGCACGCGGCTGATCACGTCCACGATCCGGTCGGTCGCCACGGCACGGGGTGTGCCCTCCATGAGCACGTGGGTGGACTCGCGGAGCAGGTCCCACCCGGTCCACAGGACCAGGACGGCGGTGGCGATCGAGGCCGCCGAGTCCGCGCGCGACCATCCCCAGGCCACGATCGCCAACCCGGCCAGGACCGCGGCGAGCGAGCCTGCGGCGTCGGTGGCCAGGTGGGCGAAGGAGGCGCGCATGTTCAGGCTCTCGCCCTGGGCGTGGTGGACCACGATCGCGCTGCCGGCGTTGACGAGCAGCCCCAGGGTGGCGATCGCGGCCAGCCCGCCGCCGTTGACGGGCACGGGCTCGCCCAGGCGGCTCAGGCCCTCGACGAGGATCCAGACCCCAGCGCCGAGCAGCAGCAGGGCACTGACCTGTGCGGCCATCACCTCGGCGCGGGCGAACCCGAAGCTGTGCCTGGCTGTGACGGGGCGGGCGGTCAGGATCAGGGCCCCCAGGGCGATTGCCAGGCCGGCGACGTCGGAGACCAGGTGGGCGGCGTCGGCCAGCAGGGCCAGTGAGCCGTAGACGAGCCCGCCGGCCACCTCGACCACCAGCAGCGCGATGTTGACCCCCAGCGCCCAGCCCAGCGCCCGACGCTGACCGGGCCGGGCGATGTCGCCGCCGTGCTCGAAGGCGTGCCCGAGCTGGGTCGTTGGCACCGAGGCCGCGCTCATGGCTGGGCCACCAGCGCCTGCTCGCCGTGTCGGGCGTGGGCGAAGTAGTCCCGTACCCGTGGTGCCAGGTTGACGTAGCCGATCATCAGCAGCATCTGGAAGATCGGCATCGTCGCGGCAGGGACGGCCACCAGCGGGGAGAAGGCGGTGGCGGCGATCGCGATCGCGGTCGCGTTGTTCTTCCCGGTCGAGGCGAAGACCACGGCCATGTGCTCGCCGTAACGCAGGCCCAGCCGCCGGTTCAGCCAGGTGGCCAGGGCCAGCGTGCCGCCCATGAACAGCGCGTTGGGCACCAGCAGCAGCAGGACCGTGGGCCAGCGGTCGATGATCATCTGCGCCTTGGCGAAGAAGATCAGGAAGATGATCGCGAACATCGCCAGCATCGACGCGGCCGAGAACACCGGCTGCGCCCGGGTCATCACCTGCGGGCCGCGCCAGGCGACGATGCCTTTGCGGGTCAACCAGCCGGCGAGCATCGGGGCAACCAGGACGCTCAGGATCGAGGTCATCATCGCCGCCAGCGGCAGGGCCGTGTGGTTGCCGGCGGCGAACAGCAGCATCCAGGCCGGCACCGCGACCACGGCGACCACGAAGCTGACCGCGACGATCACGGTGGCCAGCTCCACGTCGCCCTTGGCCAGGCCGGTGTAGGCGATGGACATCGAGGAGCAGGGCACCACCATCACCAGGAGGAACCCCAGGGCGAGCAGCGGGTCGTGCCGCAGGAACAGGTACACCAGGACCAGGCCGATCACGGGTGCCCACACGAAGTTGTAGGCCAGCGCCAGTCCCAGGCCGCGCAGGTTGCGCCCGGCCTTGACCATCGCCTCCAGGCGCAGGTTGACCATCATCGGGTAGATCACCAGGAACACCGCCACCGTCGTCAAGGTCGAGATGTTCCCCGAATGGTGACCTGCCCAGGTCCGTGCCGGGTAGCCGACCGCCAGGCCCACGGCGATCGCGGCCATGGCATAACCCATAAGCCACCGGCTCAGATGGGCCTGCAGCTGCGCGGCTCCGCGCGGGCTACCCAGGTCTGGCTGCGGCGTGCTGGCGCTGGCGCCAGCGGCAGGGTTCATCAGCCGACGAGGGGCGCGAGGATGTCGCGCACCTGGGCGGTGGTGGGGACGCGGCCGGACAGGACGAGCTGCTCGTCGACCACCAGGCCCGGGGTGCGCATGACGCCGTAGCCGGCGATCGCGCCGTAGTCGGTGACCTTCTCGAACTGGGCGTCGAGGCCGAGGTCGGCGGCCGCTTCGCGGGCGGCCCGCTCGAGGTTGACGCAGTTGGCGCAGCCGGAGCCGAGGATCTTGATGATCATGGTGGTGCCTCTCTCGTGGGTGGGTCAGGACGGGATGACGGCGTTGAAGAGGTAGCCGACCGCGACGATGCCCAGTCCGACCACGGTGATGAAGGTGGCGATGAGCGGCGGCTTGAGGACGCGGCGCAGCAGGATCATCTCCGGCAGGCTCAGGGCGACGACGGCCATCATGAAGGCCAGCAGCGTGCCCATGGGCAGGCCCTTGTCGTGCAGCACCTGGACCAGCGGCATGACTCCGGCCGCGTTGGAGTACAGCGGGATGCCGATGCCGACCGCGATGAGCACGGCGAACGGGTTGCCGGCGCCGGCGTAGCGGACGAAGAAGTCGGCCGGCGCCCACCCGTGGATCACGGCCCCGAGCCCGATGCCGACGAGCAGGTAGGGCCAGATGCGGCGCAGGATCGCGACGACCTCCTCGACGCCCATCTGGATCCGGTCGTCCCACGTCAGCCCGTTCCACGAGCTGACCACCTGGCCGCCCAGGCGGGTCTCGAAGACGAACGGTTCCACCCAGCGCTCGAGCTTGAGCCGGCCGAGCACGAACCCTGCGACCACGGCGATGACGAGCCCGGCGGCGATGTACAGGGCGGTGGGCCCGATGCCGAACAGCCCGAACAGCAGGGCGATCGCCACCTCGTTGACCAGCGGGGAGGCGATGAGGAAGGACAGCGTGACACCGAGCGGCACGCCGGCGGCGACGAAGCCGATGAAGGCCGGCACCGCCGAGCAGGAGCAGAACGGCGTGATGACGCCGAGGCCGGCCGCCATGACGTTGCCGATGCCCTCGCGGCGCCCGCCCAGCAGCGCCCGCGTGCGCTCCACGCTCATGAACGAGCGCAGCACCGTGACGACGAAGATGATCCCGACGAGCAGCAGCAGGATCTTCACCGAGTCGGACACGAAGAACAGCACGCCGGACCCGAGCCGGCTGCCCAGGTCCAGGCCGACGAGGTCGCCCACCAGCCAGGTCCAGAACCGGCCGTTCACCGCGTACAGCGCGAACCACACCACCGCCGCGGAGCCGAGGCCGACCCAGCGCCGCAGCGGCGTGCGCGCACGGACATGCTCCGCGATGCTCATGCGGCCACGACCGATCCCGGCACCGCCGCTCGGGCCACCTCAAGCGCCGTCGATTCAAACGACGTTGTATCAGTCACGGCTGAAACGTAGCACCTCGCGGGCTCACGCCCGTCGGGACGTAGGTCCACGCGCCCGCGGCGCCTCGTCGTCCGGTCCGCCTGGCGTGCGTGCTCGGGTCGACCCGTGCGTCAGTGCCGCCGCGGCGTCCACGGGATGCCCGCGTACACTTCAACCATGGCTGATTCGACAGTGGCACTCGGCGACCCGGTCGTGGGGACCATCGGTCATCGCGGAGGCGCGGCCGATGCCGTGGCCCTGCTGACCGCGGTGGCCGACCCGATCCGCTGGGCGGTGCTCCAGCAGCTGGCCGACAGCCAGTCCTGCGTCTGCAACCTCCAGGAGCGCATCCCGATCGCCGGCAACCTGCTCAGCTACCACCTCAAGGTGCTGCGCGACGCGGGCCTGGTCGCCACTTCCCGACGCGGCCGGTGGATCGACTACTCACTTGCCGACGATGCGCTGGACCGGCTGGCCGCCGCACTTCCCGGTTCGGCCAAGGGCCCGCAGCCAGGACGCGCCGCGTGATCATCAAGGTCCTGGGACCGGGGTGCAGCAGCTGTGTCGCGCTCGAACGGGTGACGCGGGACGCGGTCGCCGCGCTCGGCCTGGACGCGAGCGTGGAGAAGGTCGAGGACTACCCGACGATCTTGGGCTACGGCGTGATGTCGACCCCCGCCCTGGTTGTCGACGAGAAGGTCCTCTTCTCCGGTCGGGTCCCGCGGCCCGCCCAGGTCCGCGAATTCCTTGCGGGCCTGGCCTCCTGACGTGTCCCGTGCTCGGCGGGACCGCGGTGTGATCTGACTGGGCCGAGGGGGATGACATGAGCAGGCCGCCGACCGAGTATCGGGTGAACGCCGAGGTCGTCGCCGGGGGTCGCGCCACGCTGACCGCCGGCAACCAGGTCATCCCGCTGGATGCGACCTGGGCTGCAGACGACATCTCTGCGGAACCGGGACCCGCCGAGCTGCTGGCCGGGGCGTTCGCCGCGTGTCTGATGAAGAACCTCGAGCGGTCCGCGGTCCTGCTGTCCCTCAGGTACGAGCGCGCGAGCGTCGACGTGCGCGCCCGACGGCAGGATGTTCCGCCACGATTCGTCGAGATCGAGTACGAGATGCAGCTGCTCACCAACGAGAGCCAGCACCGGATAGACCTGCTGCACCGGAACCTGCGCCGGTTCGGCACCGTCTACAACACCCTGGCGGCGGTCTGCGACGTCCACGGCCACGTCGTGGCCAAGTCGCCCCAGGCGCCGACGCCGCGGTGAGGTTGTCCAACTCACCATCGCGGCCCGGACGATACCGCGGCCTCGGCGACCGCGTCGGGAACGGGCCGGCCCGCCAAGTCCCCCGTGTCGGGCGGGACGGCGGTGAGAGCGGCGACGACCAGTGGGCAAGGGTGGGCCGGGCGTCTCACGGTGGCGACCGGTGCCAGGGCGCCGGCCGCCACCGTGACCCAGGCCGATCGGAAAGCTCCGACCTCAGGCCTTGACCCCGTCGAGCTTTGCCAGCAGCGGCTCGGCGTTTCCGAGGACGCGGGTCGCCTCGGCGAAGCGAGCGATCTTGAAGGTCTCGAGGAGCTTGTCAGCAGCGATGCCCAGCTTCTGGGCCTTGTCGGTCATCGCCTCGATGCAGGCGTGGCTGCCAGTGGCCAGCGCGATACCGAGATAGATGAGCGTCCGCGTCTCATTGGTCAGTGCGCCGCCCTGCGGCGGCATCGCGAATGCGCTGTCCTGTGCGTGCCGCACGACGAGCTCGGGCATCACGGTCACCGCCCGCTCAATGGCGGGTGGGATCTGCCCGTTCAGCGACGTCGTCATGTTGGCGATGATCTGCTCGACGGTCGGGCCGGTGTCAGTTGTCATGGTGTTCTCCCGCGCTCATATCAAGAGGTATTGCCTCAAAGGAGGTTGATATCACGGCCAGGTTGGACCCCCGGGACGCAACAAGAGGGGGACGAAGGTCACGGTGCGGCGACGCGATCGACCCTGACATCGCCGGCGCGGGCCGTCGTGCGAGCGTGGTCAGCTGGCCTCGCCAAGGCCGACAACGTGCGCCGCGGAGCCCCCCCGCCTTCCCGGACACCTGCCTTGGGGCGGTGTCAGGGGGTGGACAAGAAGTGGCCAGAAACTCCGCGCGAGGACGACCCAGCCAGGTCGAGACAACCCGGCCCAGGTCGATATCGTGGAGGCGTCACAGCGAGCAGATCTCGGTCGTGTCCCAGGCCAGAGCGGAGAAGGTCCGAGACGACGCCAGTCGACTCGACGCACGACGAGCCCGGTGAGCCCGCCGTCGCGCTGCAGGGGGTCGAGGGTTCGAGTCCCTTCAGCTCCACGTTTGGGCAGGTCAGAGGCCGTTTCTCCGGGTGGAGAGGCGGCCTTTCGGCTTGTCGGTGGACAGAAAGCGGACACGAAGTCCGGTCATGACCGTGCGCTCTGGGGCGCGGGTGAGGGCTGTGACCTGGGTCGACGCGTCGGCGTTGGCTCGCGAAAGTCGATTCCGCGATGGGACGTATGGGGTTCGAGTCTGCAGATGCGCAGGTCAGCTCCGTGAGACTCGATTCCTGCGTCGCGTCGTCCTGGGATGCTGCCTGGGCCAACCGCCTGGGTGTCGCGCCGCATGGCAGCCTTGGCAGCGTCCACGAGCACGCTCTAGACCGTTGGTCGCTGGCACGTACATCTGCTCTGAGCGGGGTTCGGGCGCGCTCCTCGTCGGCGCAGTCCTGTACCTCTCCGGTGACAGCCTCGCGGTCGGTGCATGGATGCTGACATCGTCATCTCGCGGCACGTGTCCGGGAGAGCGGGGCAGGCTCCCACCACGGTTCGACAGGGCGGGATGTGCTCGCAACACCGCGCCGGCCAGGCGTACGTGAACACGACCCCGTCACCGGCTGACCGACATGGCCGCCGCCGGGGTCGGGGCCCGGTCGGATGCCCTGCGCGCGGCCGTCGCCGACGCCAGATGGCGGACGCTTCAGAAGGAGATCCAGGACGCGTACAGCCTGACGTCGTTCGTGTCGGCGACGAATGAGGAGATGGACGCGCACTTCGTGGCGGACCGGCGCGTCCAGGCTGACCGCAAGGCGGTAGGGCAGGGCATCGGCGTCCTCGTGCCGTGATGAGCGAAGGCCGGGCGTCAGCGGGGTCGACTTGACCGCTGGTTGAGCCATCGGGCACCCTTGCAACGTTTGGCAAGGTAAGGCTTACCTAAGACGGGATGGCTTGTGAGTCTCTCGGAGACCCTGCTGCTGGGGTTCATCGCTGGAGCGACGATCGTGTTCGGCCTGCCTGTGGGCCGCCTTCGCCGTCCGCTGCCCGCGCTGCGGTTGATGCTGAACGCGCTGGCGATCGGGATCTTGATCTTCCTCGTCTGGGATGTGACCACGCACGCTTGGGAGCCGGTCGACCGGGCCCTGGGTGCCGTGCACGACCACACCGGCGGATTGGCTCCCGTGCTCGGCTACGGGGCGCTGTTCGCTGTGGGCCTGGCGGTGGGTCTTGGCTCGCTGGTGGCCTACGAGGTGTGGATGGGCCGCTCCGCTGGCGCGCCCCGACCCTCGTACGGGCCGGGGGCCATGTCTGTGGCGCAGGGGGCGGCCTTGCAGTCCACGTGGACGCCGGCGCGGCGATGGGCGCTGATGATCGCCGTGGGCATCGGCCTGCACAACTTCGCCGAGGGCTTGGCCATCGGCCAGTCAGCCGCCCGTGGCGAGCTGGCCCTGGCGACGCTGCTGGTCATCGGGTTCGGCCTGCACAACGCGACCGAAGGCTTCGGGATCGTCGCGCCCCTGGCCGGTGGGGATGCGTCTGCCCGGGAGCGGCCGAGCTGGGCGTTCCTGCTGGGCCTCGGTCTGATCGGCGGCGGCCCTACCTTCATCGGCACGGTCGTGGGGCACAGCTTCGCCAGCGAGGCGCTCTCCGTCGTGTTCCTCATGCTCGCGTGCGGATCCATCCTCTACGTCGTCATCCAGCTGCTCGCAGTGGCGGCGAAGGCCAAGCGCCCCGCCCTGCTGGCAGCCGGCATCGTGCTGGGCCTGCTGGC
>DAIDJQ010000188.1 GCA_027451305.1 Cellulomonas sp. | reverse complement strand
GACGTGATGATCTCGTCCAACCCGGCGAACGCACCCGCGACGATGAACAGCACGTTGGTGGTGTCGATCTGGATGAACTCCTGGTGCGGGTGCTTGCGCCCGCCCTGCGGGGGCACCGACGCCGTGGTCCCCTCGAGGATCTTCAGGAGCGCCTGCTGCACGCCCTCGCCGGACACGTCCCGCGTGATCGACGGGTTCTCGCTCTTGCGGGCGATCTTGTCGACCTCGTCGATGTAGATGATGCCGGTCTCGGCCTTCTTGACGTCGTAGTCGGCGGCCTGGATCAGCTTGAGCAGGATGTTCTCCACGTCCTCGCCGACGTAGCCCGCCTCGGTGAGGGCCGTGGCGTCGGCGATGGCGAACGGCACGTTGAGCATCTTGGCGAGCGTCTGCGCCAGGTACGTCTTGCCGCAGCCCGTGGGGCCGATCAGCAGGATGTTGGACTTGGCGATCTCCACGTGGTCCTCTGCGGGACCGACCCGGCTGGTCTCGCCCGCCTGGATGCGCTTGTAGTGGTTGTAGACCGCGACGGCCAGCGAGCGCTTCGCGGAGTCCTGGCCGATGACGTACTGCTCGAGGAACTCGAAGATCTCCTTCGGCTTGGGCAGCTCGACCATGCCCGCCTCGGTGCTCTCCGCCAGCTCTTCCTCGATGATCTCGTTGCAGAGGTCGATGCACTCGTCGCAGATGTACACGCCCGGCCCGGCGATCAGCTTCTTGACCTGCTTCTGCGACTTCCCGCAGAAGGAGCACTTGAGGAGGTCGGCCCCGTCCCCGATCCGAGCCACTGATGCCCCTTCCTCGTGTGCACCCGCGGTGCGTCCGTGCATCGTCCCGCACGGCGCCGGCGGCGGTGCGCGTCATCCCATTGGACACCACGCCAGGCGTCGTGTCAGCCGTACCCCCCGCAACTCCCGGCGTGTCCTGCACCGCCGACCAGCCGATCCCCTGCGGCACCTGGGACGCAGGTCCCGGGATGCCGCAGGGGCGGCGGTCGATCAGCCGGTCACCGTCAGGACGGCTGGATGGTGGTGGGCACCACGCCCTTGCGGCTGACGAGCACCTGGTCCACGAGGCCGTACTCGAAGGCCTGCTGGGCCGTGAGGATCTTGTCCCGCTCGATGTCCTTGCGCACCTGCTCCAGCGGCTGGCCGGTGTGCTGCGCGAGCGCGTTCTCGAGCCACTCGCGGATGCGGATCAGCTCGTTCGCCTGGATCTCGATGTCGGACGCCTGCGCGTAGCCGCCACCCTCGATCGCGGGCTGGTGGATGAGCACCCGTGCGTTCGGCAGGGCGAGCCGGCGCCCGGGCGAGCCTGCTGCGAGCAGCACCGCCGCGGCGGAGGCCGCCTGGCCCAGGCACACCGTCTGGATCTGCGGCTTGATGTACTGCATCGTGTCGTAGATCGCCGTCAGCGCGGTGAACGAGCCGCCGGGTGAGTTGATGTAGATGGTGATCAGGCCGTCCGGGTCGGTGCTCTCCAGCACCAGGAGCTGGGCCATGACGTCGTCCGCGGACGCGTCGTCCACCTGGACGCCCAGGAAGATGATCCGGTCCTCGAACAGCTTGGTGTAGGGGTCCTGACGCTTGAAGCCGTAGGCCGTGCGCTCCTCGAACTGGGGCAGCACGTAACGGCCCATCGGTGACGCGGGCGCCAGCCCACCCGGTCCGGCCAGCTGGCCGGCGCGGGCGATGAACTGCGATTCCATGCTCACGAAGATCTCCTCGTCTGGGGTCGTCGTCGCTGCTGCGCGGGTCAGGCCGTGCCGCCGCGGCCGGTCACCGCGTGGGCGGTCTCGACGACGTGGTCGATGAAGCCGTACTCGAGCGCCTCCTGGGCCGTGAACCAGCGGTCGCGGTCGGCGTCGGAGTTGATCTGCTCGACCGTCTTGCCGGTCTGCTGGGCGGTCAGCTCGGCCAGCACCGTCTTCATGTGCAGGATCAGCTGTGCGTTGATCCGCACGTCGGTCGCGGTACCGGCGATGCCGCCGGACGGCTGGTGCATCATCACGCGGGCGTGCGGCGTGGCGTACCGCTTGCCCTTGGCGCCCGACGAGAGCAGGAACTGCCCCATCGAGGCAGCCATCCCGATGCCGATGGTCGCCACGTCCGGCTGCACGTACTGCATGGTGTCGTAGATCGCCATGCCTGCGGTGATCGAGCCGCCCGGCGAGTTGATGTAGAGCCAGATGTCCTTCTCGGGGTCCTCTGCGGCCAGCAGCATCATCTGGGCGCAGATCGCGTTGGCGTTCTCGTCGCGCACCTCGGACCCGAGCCAGATGATGCGCTCGCGCAGCAGACGGTTGTAGATGGAGTCGTTGAGACCGAATCCCGGGGAATCGGTCCGGGCGATCGCCGGCACCTGCTCGTTCACGGATGGGCTCCCTCGTCTGGCGGAGTGCTGCTGAGTCACCGCGCCGCCCTGCCCGTCCGACCCTACGAGGAGGCCTGCGGAGCGGAACGGCGACGCTGCAAGCGACCCTAACGCCCGGGTGCGGGCCCCCATGTCCGGCGCGAGCGCCGTTTCGCTGACGGCGCAGCCAGGCGGAGCGTGCCCGCCGGACGGTCCGGCCGGGCCCGGACGCACGCCGGGCCCGGTACCGACCAGTGGTCGGTCCGGGCCCGGGGCGGTGCGTCCTGCCAGGTGCGCGAGGTCAGCCGCGCGTGATCGCCGAGATGTCCGTGGCGGCGTCGCCCTGCGCCGCGGCCGGGGCGGCGGCCTCCGCCGTGGCGGCCTCGCCCTCGTCGGCGACCTCGGGCGCCGCACCCTCGGGCGACTCCTCCTCGTCGGTGCCGATGAACTCGGAGAGGTCGACGGGCGCACCGGCGGGGTCGGTCACCGTGACCCGGCGCAGCGCGACGGCGAGCGCCTTGGAACGGGCGACCTCGGCGACCATCGAGGGGATCTGGCCCTGCTCGTCGATCGTCTGGATGAACGTGTTCGGGTCCATCCCGTACTGCCGCGACGCGTTGACCAGGTAGTCCACCAGCTCGGGCTGGCTGACCTTGACCTGCAGGTCCTCGGCCAGGGTGTCGAGCAGGATCTGGTTGCGCAGCGCGGTGGTCGCCTGCTCGTGGACCTCGGCACGGTGCACGTCGTCCTCGAGCCGGCCCTCGGACTCCAGGTGGCGGGTGACCTCGGCCTCGACGACGCCGGACGGAACGGGGATCTCCAGCTCGGCGAGCAGCTGCTCGAGAAGCCGGTCGCGGGCCTGGACGGCACGGTTCTGCGTCTTGATCCGGCCGACCTGCTCGCGCAGGTCCACCAGCAGCTCGTCGAGCGTGTCGAACTCGCTGGCCAGCTGCGCGAAGTCGTCGTCGGCGTCGGGCAGCTGACGCTCCTTCACGGTGGTGGCCGTGACGGTGACCTGGGCCGTCTCGCCCGCGTGCTCGCCACCCACCAGGACGCTCTCGAAGGTGGTGGTCTCCCCCGCCGACAGGTCGGTCAGGGCGTCGTCAAGACCCTCGAGCATGTTGCCGGAGCCGATCTGGTAGCTGACGCCGCTGACCTGGTCCACAGCCTCGTCGTCGATGGTCGCGACGAGGTCGATCTGGACGAAGTCGCCCTCGGCGGCCGGTCGGTCGACGCCCACCAGCGTGCCGAAGCGCTCGCGCAGCCCGTCGAGCCGCGCCTGCACGTCGTCGTCGCCCACCTCGACGTCGTCGACGGCGACGGTGACGCCCTCGAGCGAGGGAACCGTGATCTCGGGGCGAACCTCGACCTCGGCGGTGAAGTGCAGCTCGCCCTCCTCGCCGGGAGCGGTGCTGGACAGGCCGGGTACCTGCGTGACCTGCACGTCCGGCTGGCCGAGCGGGCGCAGCTTGTTGTCGCGCACAGCCTCGGCGTAGAAGCCGCCCAGACCTTCGTTGACCGCGTGCTCGATGACCGCCGGACGGCCCACCCGCTGGTCGATGATCCGCGGCGGGACCTTGCCCTTGCGGAAGCCCGGGACGGTGACCTGCTCGGCGATGTGCTGGTACGCGTGCTCGATGCTCGGCTTGAGCTCGTCGTACGTCACCTCGACGGTCAGCTTGACCTTCGTGGGCTCCAGGGTCTCGACGGCGCTCTTCACTTCGGGTGCTCTCCAACTGGTTCGGCGGGCGCCGGTGCTCCGGCGGGTTGGCGCGTGCGTCGCGCGTACCGCAGACGTACCGCAGAGCGGCGTCGACCTCGCGCTGGCGACCCTCGATCGTACGTCACGGGTTCCCCGCCTCCCCAATCGGCAGCGCCCGCCGCGCCCGGCCGCCGCACGGCCGCCGGGCAGGCGGACCGTCCGGCAGACTGGGGACGATGAGTCTCTACAGCGGCATCGAGGTGGGCGGCCCCAACGGGCTGACCTACGCGGTGCTGCTCGCCCGGCTGCCCCGTGCCGAGCTCCTCGAGGTGCTCACCGAGGAGCGGTTCTCCGGTTGGGTGGGCCCCACGGAGGACGGCTGGACCGTGGCCGTCCCCGAGGTGCCGGCGGGGCACGTCGCGGCACGCCGACGGAGGGTCCCCGAGCTCGCGGAGCTGGTCGCGGGACGGACCGGCGTGGTGGTCGCCGCCGCCGTGGTGCTGAAGGACGAGGTGCTGCGGCTGTGGGCAGGGCACGGCGACCGGCAGCTGATCGACTACGTCAGCGACCCCAGCGTCGGCGCCGAGGAAGCGCCGCTCGAGCTTGACCCGTTCGGGAACCCGGTCGGCGTCTCGGACGGGCCCGTCGGGGCGCAGGACGCGCGGGCGCTGGCCCGCGAGCTGGGCCGCCCGGAGGTGGCCGACGACCTGCAGCAGGTGCTGGCCGAGCGACTGGGAGAGAGCGAGAACGAGTCGGAACGGCTGCAGTCGGTCGCGCGGCTGCTCGGCTGGCCGTCGTGGCTCGTGGCGGTCGACTCGCTCCCCCGGCGGGTACCCGGCGGCCCGGCCGCGTCGGCGTTCGCCCGGCTGCGGGTGGGACGCACGGGGATCGGCGGGCTGGCCGCGGCCCAGGCTGCGCGGGCGGTGCGCCGCAAGGCCTGACGCCGAGCGCGCGTTCCCGGCGGGCACACCCGCCGTGCCGGTGATAGATGTACTTCCGGCGAGCCGGGGTGGTCGACAGACTGGTCGCGTGCATCACGGCACTGCCCGCAGCGACGCCCTCATGACCTGCTGGAACGCTCGGAATGCACTGCCGGGTCGTGACCCGGGAGCGGCGGCACCACGTCCATCTCCATCCGCACAACTGGAACGGGGCACCACCATGAAGGGCTTCAAAGACTTCGTCCTGCGCGGCAACCTCGTCGAGCTCGCTGTCGCGTTCATCATGGGCGCCGCCTTCGGTGCGGTCGTCACGGCGTTCACCAAGGTCATCATCGAGCTGCTCGCGAAGGCCGGCGGTGCACCGAACTTCGACCAGTGGAAGCCCGGTGGCCTGGTGTCGGTCGGGCCGTTCCTGACGGCGCTGGTCGCCTTCCTGATCCTGGCGTTCGTCGTCTACTTCTTCATCGTCAAGCCCTACGAGGCCGCCAAGGCGCGCTTCGCCCGCAAGCCCGAGGTCGATGCGGCACCCGACGAGAGCACCGTGCTGCTGCGCGAGATCCGGGACGCGCTGACCCGTCGCGCGTGAGCGCTGCCGGGCACCGGAGCCCGGCGCCCGACAGCGCTCGTCGACCCCGGCCACCCAGGAAGGACGTGGCTGGCCGGGGTCGACGGGTCACCGCAGCGCCGTGGCGGGAGCCGGGTCCATGTCGTCGAAGGACTGGTTCTCGCCCGCCATCGCCCAGACGAACGAGTAGGCCGCGGTGCCGACGCCCGAGTGCAGCGACCAGGACGGCGAGATCACGGCCTGCCGGTCGGCGACCACCAGGTGCCGCGTCTCCGTCGGCTCGCCCAGCAGGTGGATGACCCGGGCGTCGGCCGGGACGTCGAAGTAGAGGTAGCACTCGGTGCGGCGGTCGTGGGTGTGTGCGGGCATGGTGTTCCACATCGAGCCGGGGTGCAGCTCGGTCACACCCATCACGATCTGGCAGGACCGGATGCCGTTCTCGTGGATGTACTGGTTGAGCGTGCGGCGGTTGCTGGTGAGCTGGTCGCCCAGCTCACGGACCGTCCCCTGCCCCTTGAGCACCAGCTGGGTCGGGTAGGTGGTGTGCGCCGGGGCGCTGAACAGGTACAGCTGGGCGCCGACGGACTCGCCCTCGGCCGGGGCGTCGGCGAAGACGATGTCCCGGCTGCCACGGCCGACGTACAGGCAGGCGCCGTTCGGCAGCGTGTAGGTCTCGCCGTCCACGGTCACCGTGCCGGTACCGCCGACGTTGACGATGCCGAGCTCGCGGTTGGCGAGGAAGTACTCGGAACGCAGCTCGTCGAACGTCGGGAGCGGGAGCTCGGCTCCGGCCGGCACCGCGCCGCCCAGCACGATCCGGTCGTGGTGGGTGTAGACGGCTGTCACCTGGCCGGGCACGAAGACGTCCTCGACCAGGTACTTCTCTCGCAGGTCGGCGGTGTCGAACAGGGGCAGCTGGTCGGGGCTGGTGGCGTAACGCTGGTCCATGGGGGTCTCTCCTGTGCTCGGAACGTCTGCAGGGGTCGAGGTGACGGCGGTCAGCGGACCAGCCAGCCGCCGTCCACCGGGATGATGGCGCCGTTCAGGTAGTCGGACGCCGGCGACGCGAGGAAGACGAACGGACCCTGCAGGTCCGCCGCAGTGCCCCAGCGGCCCGCGGGGATCCGGTCCGCGATCGATCGCTCGCGGTCCTCGTCGGCACGCAGCTGGGCGGTGTTGTCGGTGGCCATGTAGCCGGGCGCGATCGCGTTGACGTTGACGCCGAAGGCCGCCAGCTCGTTGGCGAACGCCTTGGTGATGCCCGCGACCGCGTGCTTGCTCGCCGTGTAGCCGGGCACGAGGACGCCGCCCTGGAACGAGAGCATCGAGGCGATGTTGATGATCTTCCCGCCGCCCTGGGCGACGTAGCGCCTGGCCGCGGCCTGCGACAGGTGGAACACGGCGTCGAGGTTGATCGCCAGCACGTCGTGCCAGTCGGAGGCGGCGTGCTCCAGCAGCGGGGCTCGTCGGATGATCCCCGCGTTGTTCACGAGGATGTCGATCCGGCCGAGCCCGTCCACCACGGACTGGATCGCGTCGTCCAGCTGCGGCGGGGTCGCCGCGACCAGGTCCAGCTCGATGAGGTGGGCGCGGCGACCCAGAGCCCGCACCCTGTCCGCGGTCTCCTGCGCGCGGGTCCGGTCGAGCAGGGCGACGTCAGCGCCGGCCTCCGCCAGCGCCAGGGCGGCGCCCTGCCCCAGCCCGCGGGACGACCCGGTCACCAGGGCGACCTTTCCGTCCAGCCGGAACCTGTCCAGAATCATCAGCTCTCCTCCATGGAAACGAACGTCGTCGTGAGCTCCCCGAGACCGGCGACCCGGACGGTCACCGTGTCCCCGTGAGCCAGGGGTAGGTGGTCGGCCTGCGCCTTCGGCGATCTGGCGGGCGTGCCGGTCGACACGACGTCGCCCGGCTCGAGCGTCATCACCTGGGACAGGTAGTGCACGAGGAACGGCACGCGGTACACCATCGCGTCGGTGCTGGACCGCACCGTCACGACGCCGTTGCGCTCCACCTCGATGGCGCGGCCGGCCAGGTCCGGCGCCTCGTCGGTGGTCACGACCCAGGGTCCGAGCGGGCCGAAGCCGTCGAAGCTCTTCCCCAGCGCCCACTGGTTCGAGCGGTGCTGCCAGCCCCGGTCGGACACGTCGTCGAACAGCGTGTAGCCGGCGACGTGATCCATCGCGTCCGCCTCGGCGACCTCGTGGGCGGTGCGGCCGATCACCACGGCGATCTCGCCCTCGTAGTCGACCTCGTCCGCGGCACGTGGCAGCACCACGGGGTCGTGCGGGCCGCAGACGACGTTGGCCGTCTTGACGAAGACGTTGGGGTAGGGCGGCTGCTCACCGGACAGGTCCTCGAGGTGCCCCACGTAGTTGTAGCCGAGGCACAGGATCTTGCCGGGCCGGACGGGTGGCGCCAGCCGCGTCCCGGCGTACGGAGGCAGGACCGCGGGGTCCGCCTGCGCGACGGCGGTGCGCGCCGCCGTCAGGAGCGTGTCGTCTGCCAGCACCTGGGCGAGCGGGACGGCGCCCACCACCGGCGACAGGTCCAGCACCCGGTCGGCGCCGTCCGGTCCGGGGACGACGGCGGCGGGCAGGTCGCCCAGCTCCGTGTCGAGGCTGACGAGTCTCATGGGGGTGCTCTCCTTGTGCGGGCGGCGTGCGACGCCCGTCGGGTCTCGGCGGGTGCGGCGCGGTTCAGCAGTAGGTGCGCAGGTACTCGGCCAGGCACAGGATCGCCATGGCCTGCCCGTAGGGCATCGACGTGCGCGGGATGCTGCGGTAGAAGTCCAGGTCGGCGCCCATCCCGGTGCCGAACGACACCTGCTGCAGCTCGCCGTCGTCCGAGACGTTCGCGACCACCGCACGGACCGCGCGTTCCGCGACGGCGCCGTACCGGGGGTCGAGGTACCCCTTGCGGACCGCCTTGAGGATCCCGTAGGCGAACCCCGCCGTCGCCGACGCCTCGAGGTAGGACGACGGGTCGTCGAGCAGCGTGTGCCACAGCCCGGACCCGTCCTGCAGCTCGGCCAGCGCGGCGACCTGAGCGTCGAGGACCTCGACGAGGAAGCGACGCACCGGGTCGGACTCCGGCAGGTCCACCAGCTCGAGGAAGTCGGGGACCACCATGGTCAGCCACGAGTTGCCGCGCGCCCACCGTGCCCTCGCGAAGCTGTGGTGGCCCTCGAAGGTCCAGCCGTGGAACCAGAGCCCGGTCTCACGGTCCATCAGGTAGGCCACGTGGGTGAGGAACTGGAACGTCGCCTCGCGGACGTACTGCGGCCGGTCCAGCAGCAGGCCGATCTTCGTCAGCGGCAGGACCGTCATCATCAGCGTGTCGTCCCACAGCTGGTGGTGGTTCTCCTCCGCCAGCGTGACGTGCTGCATGCCGCCGTGCGGGGTGCGCGGCATCTGGCGCATCGCCCACTCGGCCCACGAGTCGAGCCACGGCAGGAGCGTGCGGTCGCGCGTCTCCTCGTACCGGTAGGCCAGGGTGAGGAACGGGGCCATCGTGTTGACGTTCTTCGTGGTGCCTTCGGCGAGCCGGGCGGCGAACCAGGAGTCGACGACGTCGAGCATCGCCGGCTCACCGGTCTGGTCGTAGTACTGCCAGATCCCGTACAGGCCGACGCCGTGGGTCCACTCCCAGCCCGCCCAGCCCTTGGTGTCGATCACCCGTCCGTCGTCGAGCCGGAGCAGGAACTCCCCCGTCTCGTCCGTGATGCCGACGAGGTTGTCCGTCAGCCGCCGGACCAGCTCCTTGATCCCGTCCCGGGCGATGAACCGCTCGGGGGCGCGCAGCAGCGGGCTGTGCTTGACGGGCCACACCCGTCGCGTGCCGTCGGCCGCCTGCGTCATCACCGTTCTCCGTTCGTCGTGCTGGTCCGGGACTGGGACCACCGTGGTCCGTTGCCGGCCTGTCTAGGCCCGGGCCGGACCGTTGTCGACCGGCGGGGCGCCGGCAGGCAGCCCGGCGGTCCGGAGCTGGTCCTCGAGGTTGAAGACCTCCGGCAGGTAGGTGAAACCCTCGTCCGGGTTCCCGTCGCCGGAGAACAGGTCCGCCATCTGCGCCTGCCACCGGGCGTTGACCTCGGTCGCGGCCATGCGCGCCTGGGCGAGGTCCTTGTCGTCGGCCTCGAAGAATCCGACGAGCAGACCGCCCTCGTCGAGGAACAGCGAGTAGTGCCGCCACCCGGCGTCCCGGAGCGCCGCGAGCATCTCGGGCCACACGGCGGCGTGCCGCGCGCGGTACTCGGCGAGGTGCCGGGGGTCGACCCGGGAGGTGAAGCAGTAGCGCGTCATCATGACCTCCGCAGATGTCGGTTCGATCGGGTGCCGGTGGCAGGTCGCCCTCGGCCGGGTCGGCCGCCGGCTTGCCCGGCCAGGCGCCCGCACGCACGTCGTCGTCCGTGGTGTCGGGCACCTGGCCGGCGCCGGGCCGTCGTTCTCAGACGCGCGCCGCGACCGTCTCCCGAGGCTGCACCGCAGGCGCCCCGAGGTCCCCGAGCGCGGTGCCCTTGGTCTCGCGGGTCAGCATGGTCGCCACGGCGGCCACCACGGTGATGGCGAAGGTCGTCATGCCGATCACCAGCGGGACGTCGTGCGATCCCGGAGGGGCGATCGCCGTGAAGATCGTCGGGAAGAACGACGCGAGCATGAGGCCCACGTTCTGCGAGAAGGCGAAGCCCGTCACCCGGATCCGCATCGGGAACTGCTCCTGGAAGAACGTGGCGAAGGTCGCGTTCCACATCTGGAACAGCAGGCCCTGCACGATGATCACCATCACGAACACCAGGAACAGGTTCTTGGCGGCGACCGCCCCGAGGTAGGCGATCGAGAGCAGACCGCCGCCGAGGCCCCCGGCGATCATGAAGATCTTGCGGCCGATCCGGTCGGACAGTGCGCCGAACAGCGGGATGGTGGCGACCGCGACGATGTTGGCCACCAGCGTGACCCACAGGAAGGCGCTCTTGGAGAAGCCGATCCCGTAGCCCTTCTGGGTGGCGTAGGACACCCCGAAGACGAGGGTTGCCATGCCGATCACGTTGGTGAACGTCATGATCACGCAGCGCACCCACAGCCACGGGTGGTGCCGCAGCAGGTCGATGATCGGCAGCTGCTGACGCTTCGCGGTCTGCTGGGCGGCCTTCTGCGCTGCGACGTACGCCGGCGGCTCCTGCACCCGGCGCCGGATGACGTAGCCGGCCAGGATGACCAGGGACGAGAGCAGGAACGGCACGCGCCAGCCCCACGAGTTGAACTGCGCGTCCGGCAGTACCGCCGCCAGAGGCAGCATGATGCCGGTGGCGAGGATCGAGCCGGCCTGCGTGCCCTGGAGGCTGAAGCTGGCGAAGAACCCGCGCCGGTTGTCGGGGGCGTGCTCGACGATCATCGCGCTCGCGCCGCCGAGCTCCCCGGCGACGGCGAAGCCCTGGATGAGCCGCAGAACGACCAGGAGCGCCGGAGCGAGGGCGCCGACCTTCGCGTAGGTCGGCAGCAGTCCGACGGCGAACGTCGAGAAGCCCATCAGCAGCATCGCGAAGACCAGCACGTTCTTGCGGCCGTGGCGGTCGCCGAAGGCGCCGAGGACGATCGCGCCGACCGGGCGGGCGACGTAGCCGATCGCGTACGTCGCGAGCGAGGAGATGATCGCGACGGTCGGGTTCTTGGACGGGAAGAAGACGGCCGGGAAGACGAGCGCTGCGGCCTGGGAGTACAACGCGAAGTCGTAGTACTCCAAGGCGCTCCCGATCCAGCCGCTCATCGCGGCGCGCTTCGGATCGCGGTGGCCGACGGCCGCCTCGGACCGGCTCTCCGCCGGAGGTGTGGTGCTCATTCGCGCATCTCTTTCGTCGACAGTGACGAGGGGCCGTCGTCGGTCCCTCCGGGATGGGATGGGGGCTCATGGCGAGTGTGCGGGCCAGGTGGCCGCCCACTCGAACGTTGCGCCTACCGGAACCAGCATTGCTGCGACCGGAAGATGACGAGACGCTACTGGATCGATTCAAACGTCGTCAAGGACCTTCGCCCCCGTGCGGCGCACCCCTCGCGCCACCTGCGCCCGGCTGTGCCGAGCGCCCGTACCCTGGGCCCGTGGTGACCGAGATGGACATGGAGGCGGCGTCGCCTCTCGAGAGCGTGGATCGCGCGTTGCGGCTGCTGGAGGCGCTGGCGTCACGAGGCGCGGAGGGCGCCACGCTGGCCGAGGTGGCGGCCGTGGCCGGTATGCACAAGACGACCGCGCACCGGACGCTCGGCGCGTTGCGACACCGGGACTTCGTCGGCCAGGACCCGGAGACGGGCCGTTACCGGCTGGGAAGGGCGGCGGTCGCACTGGCGGACCGGTACCTCGACGAGGGCAGCCTCCCGTCGCTGCTGCACGGTGCGCTCGTCGCGCTGTGCTCGGCGACCGACGAGCTGGTGCACCTCGGCGTGCTCTCCGGAGCCGAGGTCGTCTACCTCGACAAGGTCGAGCCGGACCGGCCGGTGCGGGTGTGGTCGGCGGTCGGTCGACGCCGTTGGGCGGCGACGACCGCGCTCGGGCGAGCGATGCTCGCCTACGCGGGGACGTCGCGCGAGGTGGTGGACGGATACGTCCGCGCGACGAGCGCGGGCCCGCTCCCCCACTCCCGCGTCGTCGACGCCGACCACGTCTGGTTCGAGATCGAGCGGGCGCGAGCCCGGGGCTACGCCGTCGAGACGGCCGAGAACGAGGACACCATCGCCTGCGTCGCCGTGCCCTTGGTGCGCGGGGCCGCCTCCGGCGCGGCAGGCGCCGCGACGGGTGGCGCCGCTGTGGCTGCGGTGAGCCTGACCGCGCCGATCGAGCGGATGAGCGAGGACCGGGTCACCGAGCTGTACCGCACGATGTGCGAGGTGCTCCCCCCGTTGCTGCCGGCCGGGCTCACGCTCCCGCCGCGATGAGGTCCGGATAGCGGGGTGCCGCCGTGAGCCGTCGGGTGCCCCTTGGGCCCCCTGATTCGCTGTGGCATACTCGTTCCGTTCACCGTTACAGGCGTTGCGACTAGCGAAACGGAAGACAAGTGCCGAACGTGATCGACCAGCTCGCCGCCCATCGCCTGGTGCCCGTCGTCGTGATCGACGACGCTGCCCAGGCCTCCCCTCTCGCCCAGGCCCTCGTCGACGGCGGGCTGCCGGTCGCCGAGGTCACCTTCCGCACGGCGGCGGCCGCCGACGCCATCCGCGCCATGAGCGACCGGGGCGACGTCCTGGTGGGTGCGGGCACGGTGCTCACGGCAGCCCAGGTGGACGCCGCGGTGGCCGCCGGCGCGCACTACATCGTGTCGCCCGGCACCGACCGGGCCGTCGTGGAGCGGGCGCAGGAGCACGGCGTCCTCGCGCTGCCCGGCGCCGTCACGGCGACTGAGGTCCAGGCCGCGCTCGCGCTCGGGCTCTCCACGGTCAAGTTCTTCCCCGCCGGGACATCCGGCGGCGCGGCGGCGATCGCGGCCCTCGCCGCCCCGTTCGCCGGCATCGGCTTCGTGCCCACCGGCGGCGTCGGGCCGGCGAACCTCGGGGAGTACCTCGCACTGCCCTCGGTCAAGGCCGTCGGCGGTTCGTGGATGGTGCCCCGGGACCGCGTCCGCGCCGGCGACATGGCAGGCGTTCGCGCGCTCGTCGCGGAGGCCGTCCGGCTCGCCACCACGCTGCGTCCCTGACGCCGGCACCCTCCGCGCCCGACCCCGACCCTGGAGCATCCGTGTCTGCCCTGACGATCCGCCCCGCCGCCGACACCCGGTACGACGCCGTCTCCCTCGGTGAGGTGATGCTGCGGCTCGACCCCGGGGAGGGCCGGGTCCGCACGGCTCGCGAGTTCCACGTCTGGGAGGGTGGCGGCGAGTACAACGTCGCCCGCGGTCTGCGGCGGGCCTTCGGGCTGCGCGCCGCCGTCGTGACGGCACTGGCGGACAACGAGGTGGGCCGCCTCGTCGAGGACCTCGTCCTGCAGGGCGGGGTGGACACCTCCTTCATCCGGTGGATGCCGTTCGACGGCGTGGGCCGCACGGTGCGCAACGGCCTGAACTTCACCGAGCGCGGGTTCGGCGTGCGAGGCGCCGTCGGTGTGTCCGATCGCGGGCTGACCGCGGCGAGCCAGCTGCGGGCGCAGGACGTCGACTGGGACCACCTGTTCGGCGAGCTGGGCGTGCGGTGGTTCCACACCGGCGGCATCTTCGCCGCCCTCTCCGAGACGAGCGCGGCGACGACGCTCGCCGCCGTCGAGGCGGCGCACCGGCACGGCACGGTCGTCTCCTACGACCTGAACTACCGGCCCAGCCTCTGGAAGGCCATCGGCGGACAGGCCCGCGCCCAGGAGGTGAACCGGGAGATCGCCCGGCACGTGGACGTGATGATCGGCAACGAGGAGGACTTCACCGCCGCTCTCGGCTTCGAGGTGGCCGGTGTCGACGAGAACCTCTCGAGCCTGGACGTCGGCGCGTTCGCCGCCATGATCGACCGTGTCGCGGCCGAGTACCC
>DAIDJQ010000187.1 GCA_027451305.1 Cellulomonas sp. | reverse complement strand
CTCGCCGAGGACGTCGTGCTGCACCTGCCCTGCTGCGGCGTTGCCGATCCGTACCGGGCGGGAGCCCGCGTAGCCGGGGAGGTGCTCCAGGTTCCGTTCCGTGAGGTCACGTGACCCGTCGAGGCGGTACATGATCTGCATGTCGGCGGGGTCGCCGGCCACGGCGCGCAGCAGCCAGCCACGCCAGTGCTCGGTCTCGTGCAGGTAGCCGTGCTCGAGCAACGCCTCGAGGGTCAGGGCGGCGTCCCGCAGCCAGGTGAACCGGTAGTCCCAGTTGCGCCCCCCGCCGAAGGTCTCGGGAAGCGACGTCGTGACGGCTGCGACGATGCCGCCGGTCTCGACGTGCGTCAGCAGCCGCAGCACCAGCAGCGAGCGGACGACCGCCTCCCGGTACGGGCCGGGGACGTCTGCAGGGGCCGCCCACGTGCTCCACAGGCTCGCGCTCGAGGCGAGTCCTTCGGCGACGTCCCCGACGCGGGCGACCGGGTGCCAGGACGGTGACCAGGTGAGGGTGAACGTCGCCGAGCTGCCCGCGTCGAGGGTGAACCGGTCCTCGTGCCGGTGGTCGACCGCGGTGGGCAGCCGGTCGCCGTGCAGCACCAGCGAGTCGGGGCCGGCGATCGCTCGCACGGCCGGCAGCCCGTCGGAGTCGGTGACGCGCTGCACCCACGGTTGGTAGCGCCCGTACCCGAAACGGACCACCCACTCGTGCAGCACGTCGACGTGGCCGCGGGTGCACGTGATCCGCCGGACCAGGTCCGCACGACCGTCGCCCAGCGGCATCGACTCCTGGACGACGGCGGTCCCGGACGGCGCCTCGTAGGTCGTCTCCAGGACGAACGAGTCGTCGAGGTAGCGGCGCTCCACCCGGTCGGCGTCCGGCACGGTCAGCAGCCACCGACCGTTCTCGGGCGTACCGAGCAGGGCGGCGAAGCAGGCGCGGGAGTCGAACCGGGGGAGGCACAGCCAGTCCACCGACCCGCGCCGGGACACGAGTGCGGCCGTGCGGCCGTCCCCGAGGACGGCGTACTCGTCGATCGGCAGCTGGTTGGTCATGAGGGCCCCATCGTCGCGCCGCGTCGGGTGCCGCGCACGTCCGCCCGCATCGAACATCTGTGCGAGTGTCGGCGCCGCCACGTACACTCGACCCCCGTGAACGACCGCCTGGTGGTCCGGGGTGCCCGGGAGCACAACCTCCGCAACGTCGACCTCGACCTGCCTCGGGACAGCCTCATCGTCTTCACCGGCCTGTCCGGCTCGGGCAAGTCCTCGCTCGCCTTCGACACGATCTTCGCCGAGGGGCAGCGCCGCTACGTCGAGTCGTTGTCCGCCTACGCCAGGCAGTTCCTCGGCCAGATGGACAAGCCGGACGTCGACTTCATCGAGGGGCTGTCGCCGGCCGTCTCCATCGACCAGAAGTCCACCAACCGCAACCCGCGGTCGACCGTGGGCACCATCACGGAGGTGTACGACTACCTCCGTCTGCTGTTCGCGCGCGCCGGGACCCAGCACTGCCCGGTCTGCGGCGAGCGGGTCACGGCACAGACCCCGCAGCAGATCGTCGACCGCCTCCTCGAGCTCCCGGACGGGACCCGGTACCAGGTGCTGGCGCCCGTGGTGCGGGGCCGCAAGGGGGAGTACACCGACCTGTTCGCCGAGCTGCAGTCCAAGGGCTTCGCACGTGCCCGGGTCGACGGGGAGGTGGTGCAGCTGACGAGCCCACCCGCTCTGGAGAAGAAGCTCAAGCACGACATCGAGGTGGTGGTGGACCGCCTCGTCGCCCGTGAGGGGGTGCAGCGCCGGTTGACCGACTCGGTCGAGACGGCGCTCGGCCTGGCGGGTGGCCTGATCGTCGTCGAGCTGGTGGACGCCGCCGCTGACGACCCCGAGCGGGAGAGGCGATTCTCCGAGCGGCGGGCCTGCCCGAACGACCACGTCCTGACGCTCGACGAGATCGAGCCGCGCACGTTCTCCTTCAACGCCCCCTACGGCGCGTGCCCGGAGTGCACCGGCATCGGATCACGGCTCGAGGTCGACCCGGAGCTCGTCGTCCCGGACGAGGACCTCTCGCTCGCCGACGGTGCTGTGGCGCCGTGGGCGCAGATCTCCGGCGAGTACTTCACCCGCGTGCTGACGGCCCTCGCGGACGACCTCGGCTTCTCCATGACGACGCCGTGGCGCGCGCTGCCCCAGCGCGCCCGTGACGCGGTGCTGCACGGGGAGAACCACGAGGTGAAGGTCCGCTACCGGAACCGCTGGGGCCGGGAACGGCAGTACTCGACGGGCTTCGAAGGGGTGCTCACGTTTCTCGAGCGGCGACACTCGGAGACCGACTCCGAGTGGAGCAAGGAGAAGTACGAGGCCTTCATGCGGGAGGTGCCCTGCCCGGTGTGCCAGGGCGCCCGGCTCAAGCCCGAGGTGCTCGCAGTCAAGGTGGGCGGCCGGTCGATCTTCGACGTGTGCCAGCTGCCGATCCGGGAGGCTCGGGCCTTCCTCGACGGGCTGAGCCTCGGTGCACGCGAGCGGGCGATCGCGGCGCAGGTGCTCAAGGAGATCCAGGCACGGCTCGGCTTCCTGCTGGACGTGGGGCTGGACTACCTCAGCCTGTCGCGGCCCGCGGCCACGTTGTCCGGGGGTGAGGCGCAGCGGATCCGGCTGGCGACCCAGATCGGGTCAGGCCTGGTCGGGGTGCTGTACGTGCTGGACGAGCCGTCGATCGGCCTGCACCAGCGGGACAACCGCCGGCTGATCGAGACCTTGACGCGGTTGCGCGACCTCGGTAACACCCTGATCGTCGTCGAGCACGACGAGGACACCATCCGGACCGCGGACTGGATCGTCGACATCGGGCCGGGAGCCGGTGAGCACGGCGGCCACGTGGTGCACTCGGGCGACCTCGCCGGGCTGCTGGCGTCCCCGGACTCCATCACGGGCGCCTACCTCTCCGGCCGGAGGTCCATCCCGATGCCGGCGGAGCGGCGGTCGATCGACCCCGGCCGGATGCTGCGGGTGATCGGCGCCCGGGAGCACAACCTCCGTGGTGTGGACGTCGCCTTCCCGCTCGGGGTGTTCACCGCGGTGACCGGGGTCTCCGGCTCGGGCAAGTCCACGCTGGTGAACTCGATCCTCTACACGGTGCTGGCCAACGAGCTCAACGGCGCCCGCCAGGTGCCGGGTCGGCACAAGCAGGTGACGGGCCTGGAGCACCTGGACAAGGTGGTTCACGTCGACCAAGGTCCGATCGGCCGGACGCCGCGCTCCAACCCGGCGACGTACACGGGCGTCTGGGACCACGTGCGCCGGCTGTTCGCCGAGACCTCCGAGGCCAAGGTCCGCGGGTACACACCCGGACGCTTCTCCTTCAACGTCAAGGGCGGCCGCTGCGAGGCCTGCGCCGGTGACGGCACGCTGAAGATCGAGATGAACTTCCTGCCGGACGTGTACGTGCCGTGCGAGGTGTGCCACGGCGCCCGGTACAACCGCGAGACTCTCGAGGTCCACTTCAAGGGCAAGACGGTGGCCGACGTGCTCGCCATGCCGATCGAGGAGGCGGCTGAGTTCTTCGCCGCCGTCCCGGCGATCGCGCGGCACCTGCGGACGCTGGTGGACGTGGGCCTCGGTTACGTCCGGCTCGGTCAGCCGGCGCCGACCCTCTCCGGTGGCGAGGCGCAACGGGTCAAGCTCGCGGCCGAGCTGCAGCGCCGATCCAGCGGCCGCACGGTCTACGTGCTCGACGAGCCGACCACGGGCCTGCACTTCGAGGACATCCGCAAGCTGCTCGGGGTGCTGCAGTCGCTCGTCGACAAGGGCAACAGCGTGATCGTGATCGAGCACAACCTCGACGTGATCAAGAACGCTGACTGGGTGGTGGACCTCGGGCCCGAGGGTGGCAACGGCGGTGGCCTCGTCATCGCCGAGGGGACGCCCGAGCACGTCGCCTCTGTCTCGGCGAGCCACACCGGCAGGTTCCTCGCAGAGGTTCTCGAGCCCGAGCGGGAGCGGGCCAGTGCATGACCGCTGGACCGGGCGCGTCAGCGCCTCCGGCGGCGGCTCGGGTCGCTCGCGTCAGGCGCGGCCGAGCGCCGTCGGCTGAACCCGGACCGGGAAGTTGACGCTCCGCATGATGAAGCAGTGCTCCTGGGCCTCGTGGTGCAGGCGGTCGAGCACGTCTTCGGTCACCGGCGACCCGTCGGCCAGTGCGGCGTCGACACCGACCACGACGCGGGGATGCAGGACGACCTCCCGGAACTGACCCTGCCCCGCGCTCTCGATGCGCATCGTGCCGGTGGCGCGGTCGCTGTACCCGAGCACCGCGACCCCGTCGCGAGCAGCCAGGTGCAGCAGCCACATCATGTGGCACTGCGACAACGCCGTGACCAGCAGGTCCTCCGGCGCCCACCGGGAGGGGTCGCCGCGGAAGCCTGGGTCCGACGAACCGAGCAGCACCGGCCGCTCGCCGGCGCGGACCTCGTGGTCGCGGCCGTAGGACGTGTAGCTCGTCGTGCCGTGCCCCCGGGCACCGGTCCACGTCAGGTCCACCGTGTAGGTGTGCAGCTGCGGCATCCGCCCACGCTAACGGCCGCAGCGCCGGACGGGGGTGTCGGCGCCCCGAACTAGGCTCGGCGGCATGGCCGACCCCGCCACGTACCGCCCCGCACCCGGAGAGATCCCGGACCAGCCGGGGGTCTACCGGTTCCGCGACGAGCATGGGCGGGTCATCTACGTCGGCAAGGCCAAGAGCCTGCGTCAGCGGCTGAACAGCTACTTCCAGGACCCGTACGGTCTCCACCCACGCACCTACCAGATGGTCACCACCGCGGCTTCCGTGCAGTGGACCGTGGTGGGCACGGAGGTCGAGGCCCTCGCGCTCGAGTACTCCTGGATCAAGGAGTTCGACCCCCGGTTCAACATCAAGTACCGGGACGACAAGTCCTACCCGTACCTCGCGGTGACCATGGCCGAGGAGGTGCCCCGCGTCCAGGTGATGCGCGGCGCCAAGCGCAAGGGCACTCGCTACTTCGGGCCGTACGCGCACGCCTGGGCCATCCGCGAGACCGTGGACCTGCTGCTGCGGGTCTTCCCGGTGCGCACGTGCTCGGCCGGGGTCTTCAAGCGGGCGCATCAGCAGGGCCGCCCGTGCCTGCTCGGCTACATCGACAAGTGCTCGGCCCCCTGCATCGGCCGCATCTCGGTGGACGACCACCTGCGCCTGGCGCAGGACTTCTGCGACTTCATGGCGGGCGACACCGCGCGGTTCACGCGACGGCTGACCGCAGCGATGAAGGCGGCCGCGGCCGAGCTGGACTTCGAGCGGGCAGCTCGGCTGCGGGACGACATCGCCACGCTGGAGCGCGCGACGGAGCGGAACGCGGTCGTCCTGCCGGACGGGACCGATGCTGACATCTTCGCGATGGTGGGCGACGAGCTCGAGGCCGCGGTCCAGGTGTTCCACGTGCGTGACGGCCGCATCCGGGGCCAGCGCGGCTGGGTGGTGGAGAAGGTCGAGGACGCGGACGACGCCGCCCTCGTCGAGAGGCTGCTGCAGCAGGTCTACGGCACCGCCGAGGCGGATGCAGGGTCGGCGGCGGTCCCTCGGGAGGTCCTGGTGCCGGTGCTGCCACCGGACCTCGACCAGGTGCAGACGTGGCTGACCGGGCTGCGCGGCTCGCGGGTGAGCGTGCGGGTGCCGCAGCGCGGGGACAAGCGCGAGCTGGCCGAGACGGTGCGCCGCAACGCCGAGCACGCGCTCGCCCTGCACCGCACCCGCCGCGCGGGCGACCTCACCACCCGCAGCCAGGCGCTGCGGGAGATCCAGGAGGCGCTCGACCTGGCGACGGCACCGTTGCGCATCGAGTGCTACGACGTGTCGCACAACCAGGGCACGTACCAGTCCGCGTCGATGGTGGTGTTCGAGGACGGGCTGGCACGCAAGAGCGAGTACCGGCTCTTCACCGTGCGGGGTCCCGAGGGTGACGGGGCGCGGGACGACACGGCTGCGATGCACGAGGTGATCAGCCGTCGTTTCCGCCGGTACCTGGCGGAGCGGCAGCAGTCGGGTGACGTCGAGCTGGGCGAGGGGCCGGCCGAGGACGACGACGAGGAGTCGCCGCGTCGCTCGGGTCCCGTGGACGAGCGCACGGGACGGCCGGCCCGGTTCGCCTACCCGCCGAACCTCGTCGTGGTCGACGGCGGACCGCCGCAGGTCGCCGCTGCGGCCGCCGCGATGGCCGAGCTCGGCGTGGACGACGTGGCACTGTGCGGGCTGGCGAAGCGACTGGAGGAGGTCTGGCTGCCGGGGGAGGAGTACCCGGTGATCCTGCAGCGTTCCTCGGAAGGTCTGTACCTGCTGCAGCGACTGCGCGACGAGGCGCACCGGTTCGCCATCACGGCGCACCGGCGGCGACGGAGCAAGGGCATGACGGTGTCGGTCCTCGACGACGTCCCGGGTCTCGGTCCCGCACGCAGGGCCGCCCTGCTCAGGCAGTTCGGCTCGGTCCGCAGGCTGCGTGCCGCGACGGTGGAGGAGCTCGTGACAGTCCCCGGCATGGGCCGACGCACGGCCGAGGCGGTCGTAGCGGCCCTCGCCGGTCAGGGGTCGGCGGCGCCGCCCGCCGCCCGCGCGGACGAGCGCGACGCCGGGCCGACAACCGTGGCGGCGCCGACGTCGGGGGACGTGCGCACCGGCGCGCCGGACGACCTCACCCGGCCCGCATCCGCGACCGCTGGCATCCTGGGTCCATGACGGACGAACCCTCGCCGCTGACGGTGCCGCGGGGGATCCCCGCCATCGAGGCGACCACCGCCGCACCCGTGCTCGAGCAGCCCCGCGTGCTGGTGATCACCGGGATGTCCGGCGCGGGACGCACCAGGTCCGCCGCCGTGCTCGAGGATCTCGACTGGTACGTCGTCGACAACCTCCCCGCGCAGATGCTGGTGCACCTGGTGGGCATGCTGACCTCCGGGACGGCAGGGCAGCACGCCCAGCGGCTCGCCGCCGTGATCGACGTCCGGGGCGGCGAGTTCTTCGGTCACCTGGACACCGCTCTGGAGAACCTGCGGGCCAGCGGCGTCGACCTGCAGATCCTGTTCCTCGACGCGTCCGACGAGGCGCTGGTGCGCCGGTTCGAGCAGGTGCGCCGCCCGCACCCGCTGCAGGGCGACGGCCGCATCCTCGACGCGATCGCCGCGGAGCGCGGGCTGCTGTCCGACCTTCGCGAGCGTGCCGACTGGGTGATCGACACCAGCGAGCTGAACGTGCACGATCTCGCGCGCGCCGTGCGGGAGGCCGTGCACGGCAGCGACGACGGCGACCTGCGGATCTCCATCGTCTCGTTCGGCTTCAAGTACGGCCTGCCTCTCGACGCCGACCACGTGGTGGACGTCCGGTTCCTCGCCAACCCGTACTGGATCACCGAGCTGCGGCACCTGTCCGGCCGGGACGAGCCGGTGCGCGACTACGTGCTGGGCCTGCCCGGCGCGCTGGAGTTCGTCGACCGGTACGTCTCGGCCCTCGAGCCGGTGCTGGAGGGCTACCGGCACGAGGACAAGCGGTACGTCACCATCGCCGTGGGCTGCACGGGGGGCAAGCACCGCTCGGTGGCCATCGGCGACGTCCTGGCGGCCCGGCTGCGGGATCGCGGCCTGCGGGTCAGTGTCACCGCCCGCGACCTCGGCAAGGAATGACCTCGGGGCTGCCGGTCGGCCATGGCCGGTCCGGCGCAGGACACCCGGCGCCCACCCGCCGCGGGTCACGCGGCCCGTCGATGGTGGCGCTCGGCGGTGGCCACGGGCTGTCCGCGAGCCTGTCGGCCCTGCGGCTGCTCACCGACCGTCTCACCGCCGTGGTGACCGTCGCCGACGACGGCGGCTCGTCGGGCCGGCTGCGGGACGAGCTCGGCGTCCTGCCCCCGGGCGACCTGCGGATGGCGCTGTCGGCGCTGTGCGACGACTCCGACTGGGGCCGCACGTGGCGCGACGTGCTGCAGCACCGCTACTCCTCGGACGGTCCGCTGGACCAGCACGCCGTCGGGAACCTGCTGATCGTGGCCCTCTGGGAGCTGCTCGGCGACCCGGTCCAGGGCCTGGACTGGGTGGGCCGGCTGCTCGGCGCCAGCGGGCGCGTCCTGCCGATGGCGGCCGTTCCCCTCAGCATCGAGGCGGACGTGGTGGCGCTCGACGGGACGTGGCGGGTGGTCCAGGGCCAGAGCGCGGTCGCGACGAGCACCGGGCGCATCGAGCACGTCCGGCTCGAACCGAGCTCGCCGCCGGCCTGTCCGGAGGCGGTCTCCGCGATCCGCCACGCGGACTGGGTGGTGCTCGGCCCCGGGTCCTGGTACACGTCCGTGCTCCCGCACCTCCTGGTGCCCGAGCTGCACGACGCGCTCGTCGAGCACCGCGGGCGCACCGTCGTCACGCTCAACCTGCAGCCCGAGGAGGCGGGGGAGACCGCGGACATGCCGGTCCAGGAGCACCTCGCGGTGCTGCGCGAGCACGCACCCGACCTGCGCATCGACGCCGTGGTGGCGGACCCGGCCGCCGTGGACGACGTGGCGGGGCTGGCGGACACCTGCGCTCAGGTCGGTGCTCGGCTCCTGGTGCGACAGGTGCGCCGGGGCGACGGCACGGCGCGGCACGACCCCCTGCGCCTTGCCGCCGCCTACCGCGACATCCTCGAGGGGTCGTTCGGCGACGTCGGCATCCGCACGAGGCCGCGCGCCGCGGAGCACGAGGACGCAGTCGGAGGTCCCGCTCGGACGAAGGAGGCCCGACCGCCGGAGCGGCGGTGATGGCAGGATGACCCGCATGGCGTTGACGGCACAGGTGAAGGACGAGCTGGCCCGGCTGAAGGTGGACCGGACGTCCTGCCGGAAGGCCGAGGTCGCCGCAACGCTGCGCTTCGCCGGCGGGCTGCACATCATCTCGGGACGGATCGTCATCGAGGCCGAGCTCGACACGGGGATCGCTGCGCGACGGCTGAAGCAGGCGATCTCCGAGGTCTACGGCCACGAGAGCGACATCATCGTGGTGTCCGGCGGCGGTCTGCGTCGCGGCAGCCGGTACGTGGTCCGGGTCGTGAAGGAGGGTGAGTCCCTCGCACGTCAGACCGGCCTGCTGGACAACCGTGGCCGGCCGGTCCGTGGGCTGCCGCCGCAGGTGGTGTCCTCCGGCGTGGGCGAGGCCGAGGCGGCCTGGCGGGGTGCGTTCCTGGCGCATGGCTCGCTGACCGAGCCCGGCCGTTCGTCCTCGCTGGAGGTGACCTGTCCGGGCCCGGAGGCAGCGCTCGCCCTGGTCGGCGCGGCTCGGCGCCTGGGGATCGCGGCGAAGGCCCGGGAGGTGCGCGGCATCGACCGGGTGGTGATCCGCGACGGTGACGCGATCAGCGCCATGCTCACCCGGCTCGGTGCGCACGAGACGATGCTCCTGTGGGAGGAGCGGCGCGTCCGCCGTGAGGTGCGCGGCACCGCGAACCGGCTCGCGAACTTCGACGACGCGAACCTGCGCCGTTCGGCGCGAGCGGCCGTTGCGGCCGGGGCGCGTGTGGAGCGTGCGTTCGAGATCCTCGGCGACGAGCTGCCCGAGCACCTGCGCGAGGCCGGTGAGCTGCGGCTCGCGCACAAGGAGGCGTCGCTGGAGGAGCTGGGCAAGCTCGCCGAGCCGCCGCTGACCAAGGACGCCGTCGCCGGGCGCATCCGTCGGCTGCTCGCCACGGCGGACAAGCGGGCGGTTGAGCTCGGGGTCCCGGACACCGAGGCGGGGCTGAGCCCGGAGCTGCTCGACCTCTAGCCGTGACGACGGCTGGGTGGTCGCTGTGCATGCCGAGGTGCATGCCGAGCGGCCGGACCTTGGTCACCCGCACCGAGGAGCGCACGGTATAGGGTTCTGTCATCCGATCGTCACACGACCGTCACGTGCTGGGCACGTTCCTCTCCACGAAGTACC
The DNA here is from genome assembly GCA_027451305.1 of Cellulomonas sp. Next base: position 17,235 of record DAIDJQ010000187.1, on the reverse strand, counting down.
GTCGAGGGACGCAGTGCGGGAGCCTGGGTGGACGGCCGGGCCGCACACCGGCGTGCGAGTGTTCCCACCACCAATTGTGTGCGCCGACGCGATCGGCGCGTGCCGAGGAGGGCAAGTGACCATCAAGGTCGGCATCAACGGCTTCGGCCGGATCGGGCGCAACTTCTACCGGGCGATCATCGCCTCGGGCGCGGACATCGAGATCGTCGGAGTCAACGACCTGACGGACAACAAGACGCTCGCCCACCTGCTCAAGTACGACACGGTCCTCGGCCGGTTCCCGCTGAGCGTGGACTTCGACGACGAGAACATCATCGTCGACGGCAAGAAGATCCGGGCCCTCGCCGAGCGCAACCCGGCGGACCTGCCCTGGGGCGAGCTGGGCGCGGACATCGTCATCGAGTCGACCGGCTTCTTCACGGACGCCACCAAGGCCAAGGCCCACATCGAGGCCGGTGCCAAGAAGGTCATCATCTCCGCCCCCGCGAAGAACGAGGACGGCACCTTCGTCGTCGGTGTGAACCACACCTCGTACGACCCGGCGACGCAGCACATCATCTCCAACGCGTCGTGCACCACCAACTGCCTGGCGCCGGTCGCCAAGGCTCTCAACGACGCCATCGGCATCGAGCGTGGCCTCATGACCACGATCCACGCCTACACCGGTGACCAGAACCTGCAGGACGGCCCGCACCGCGACCTTCGCCGTGCCCGCGCCGCCGCGCAGAACATCGTCCCCACGTCGACCGGTGCCGCCAAGGCCGTCGCCCTGGTGCTCCCCGAGCTCAAGGGCAAGCTGGACGGTTTCGCGCTGCGCGTGCCCGTCATCACCGGCTCGGCGACCGACCTCACCTTCACGGCCTCGCGCGAGGTCACGGTCGACGAGGTCAACGCTGCGGTCAAGGCTGCTGCGGAGGGCCCGCTGAAGGGCGTCCTCGAGTACGTCGAGGACGAGATCGTCTCGAGCGACATCGTGACGAACCCGCACCAGAGCATCTTCGACTCGAAGCTGACGAAGGTCAGCGGCGACCTGGTGAAGATCATCGCCTGGTACGACAACGAGTGGGGCTACTCCAACAGCCTCGTCGCGCTGACCGCGTACGTGGGCGAGCGGCTCTGACCTCGCCGCACCACCGGTAGCACAGTCATGCGTCCGCGTGCGCCCCGGCCCAGTGGCCCCGGCGCACGCGGACGCTGCTGTGTGCAGCCCGTGCATCACCCCCGGCGGCCGGGTCACGGCCGCCCCCGCGAGGTAGGTAGGAGACCATGAAGACCATCGACGATCTGGGCGACCTGCGCGGCAAGCGCGTGCTCGTCCGCTCCGACTTCAACGTGCCGCTCGACGGCACGACGATCACCGACGACGGCCGCATCCGTGCGGCGCTGCCGACGCTGCAGGCGCTGCTCGCCAAGGGCGCCCGTGTGGTCGTCGTCGCCCACCTCGGCCGCCCGAAGGGCGCCCCGGAGGCCAAGTACTCGCTCGCCCCGGTCGCAGCCCGGCTCTCGGAGCTCCTCGACCAGCCGGTGCCGCTCGCCGCGGACCTGGTGGGCCCGTCCGCCCAGGCGACCGTTGCGGCCCTTGGCGACGGTGAGATCGCCCTGCTCGAGAACGTGCGCTTCGACGCTCGCGAGACGAGCAAGGACGAGGCCGAGCGCGGCGCGCTGGCCGACGAGCTGGCCGCCATGGTCGACGCCTTCGTGTCGGACGGCTTCGGTGTGGTGCACCGCAAGCAGGCCTCGGTGTACGACGTCGCGAAGCGGCTGCCGCACGCGGTCGGCGCACTGGTGCTCAAGGAGGTCGAGTCGCTGCGCAAGGCGACCGACGACCCGGCCCGCCCGTACGTGGTGGTGCTCGGCGGTGCGAAGGTGTCGGACAAGCTCGGTGTCATCGAGAACCTGCTGGCCAAGGCCGACCGCCTCGTGATCGGCGGCGGCATGGCGTACACGTTCCTCGTGGCTCAGGGCAACGACGTCGGCAAGTCGCTCCTCGAGGCCGACCAGGTCGAGACCGTCAAGGGCTACCTCGCGCAGGCCGAGAAGGCCGGTGTCGAGATCGTGCTCCCGGTCGACACCCTGGTGGCCCCGACGTTCGCCGCCGACGCGCCTGCGACCGTGGTGGATGCCGACGCGATGCCGGCCGACGAGATGGGCCTGGACATCGGCCCGAAGAGCCGTGAGCTGTTCACCGCGAAGATCGTCGACGCCAAGACGGTCGTGTGGAACGGGCCCGCCGGCGTCTTCGAGTTCGAGGCGTTCGCCGCCGGCACGCGTGCCGTCGCGCAGGCCCTCGTGGACGCGGGCAAGAACGGCGCCTTCACGATCGTCGGCGGTGGCGACTCCGCTGCGGCGGTGCGCCAGCTCGGCTTCGACGAGGCCGACTTCGGACACATCTCCACGGGCGGCGGCGCGTCGCTCGAGTTCCTTGAGGGCAAGTCCCTGCCCGGTATCGCTGTCCTGGAGGACTGACACATGGCAGACCGCACCCCGCTGATGGCGGGCAACTGGAAGATGAACCTCGACCACCACCAGGCGACGCACACCGTGCAGAAGCTGGCGTGGCTGCTCCAGGACGCGAAGCACGACTTCACCTCCGTCGAGGTCGCCATCCTCCCGCCGTTCACCGATCTCCGTAGCGTGCAGACCCTCGTGGACGCCGACAAGCTGGACATCGTCTACGGGGCTCAGGACGTGTCCGCGCACACGTCCGGTGCGTACACCGGCGAGATCTCGCCGCTCTTCCTGACCAAGCTGGGCTGCACGTACGTGGCAGTCGGCCACTCCGAGCGGCGTCAGTACCACCACGAGGACGACGCACTGGTCAACGCGAAGGTCGTCTCGGCCCTCGGCGCCGGTGTGGTCCCGATCCTGTGCATCGGTGAGGAGCTCGACGTCCGCAAGGCCGGCGAGCACGTGGCGCACACCCTGCGCCAGCTCGAGGGTGCCCTGGCAGGGCTGACGGCCGAGCAGGTCGCAACCCTCGTCGTGGCCTACGAGCCCGTGTGGGCCATCGGCACCGGGGAGACCGCGACGCCCGAGGACGCCCAGGAGATGGCCGGTGCCATCCGTACCAAGCTGGTCGAGCTGTACGACCAGGCGACGGCCGACGCGGTGCGGGTGCTCTACGGCGGTTCGGTGAAGTCGGGGAACGTCGCCTCGATCATGGCCAAGCCGGACGTGGACGGTGCGCTGGTCGGCGGTGCGAGCCTCGATCCCGAGGAGTTCGCCGCGATCGTGCGCTACCGGTCGCCTTCCCGCGGTGCGATGGTGGATCAGGGCCGTCGCGTCGCCTAACCTGTACGCGGCCTCGTCCCGCGGCCCCGTCCACGCCCCATCAGTGAGGAACGACCACACACCGTGAATGCCCTGCGCATCGCTCTCCAGGTGGCTCTGGTTCTGACCAGCCTCCTGCTCGTGCCCCTCGTCCTGCTGCACAAGGGCAAGGGCGGCGGTCTCTCCGACATGTTCGGCGGCGGGATCTCCAGCAGCGCAGGCTCGTCCGGTGTCGCCGAGCGCAACCTGAACCGCATCACCATCGGTGTCGCGCTCGTGTGGACGCTCGTCATCATCGGGCTCGGACTCGTCGAGCGCTGGGCCTGAGGGGCTGATAGATCATGGCAAGCGGAAGTGCGATCAGGGGATCCCGTGTCGGCGCCGGCCCGATGGGCGAGGCGGAGCGCGGCGACGCTGCCCCGAGGGTGTGGATCTCGTACTGGTGCGCGAACGGGCACGAGACTCGCCCTAGCTTCGCAGAGGAAGCAGTGGCAGAGGCTCCGGTGACCTGGGACTGCCCGCGATGCGGGTTCCCCGCGGGGCAGGACCAGGCGAACCCGCCGTCGCCGGTTCGGAACGAGCCCTACAAGACGCACCTCGCGTACGTGAAGGAGCGTCGGTCCGACGAGGACGGCGCAGCCATCCTGGACGAGGCACTTGCGGCGCTCCGTGCCCGCCGCGGTGGCACGCCTCGATCCTGAGCGCAGGGGCCGCCTGAGGGCACGATCCGTGCCCTCAGGACCTCTCGGTACGCATACCTCGGGTTCAGCTCCGCTCGGACCCGGTCAGGCCTCGACGTCGGCGGTCACCGTGAGCTGCGCGGCCGCGGCGATGTCGAGCAGCCACAGGGTCTGCTCCGTCCCGGCGGGCCCGGCCGCGGGCACCTCGTCGATCGTGGCTCCGCCGAGCGCTCGCGCGACCGGTTCCGCCTTCTCGGCACCGGCGACGACCAGCCAGACGGCGCGAGCAGCCCGGATCGCCGGGAACGTGAGCGTGGTCCGTGCCGGTGGCGGCTTGGGCGAGCTCGCCTCGGGGACGACGGTCCGATCCGTGACGTGCAGCGTGTCGTGCCCGGGAAAGAGCGAGGCGACGTGGCCGTCGGGCCCCATGCCGAGCAGCACGACGTCGAAGACCGGGACGGGTACCGCCGCACCGGCCGGAGCCCAGACCGCGAGCTCGTCCGCGTAGGCGTGCGCCGCGGACTCCAGGTCGCCGGCCTCCCCGCCGAGAGCCGGCATGGTGTGCACGTTGGCCGCCGGCAGGGCGGCGCCGAGCGGGTCGAGCAGGGCGGCCCGCGCCTGACCCTCGTTGCGATCGGGATCGCCGGCGGGCACGAACCGCTCGTCACCCCACCAGAGGTGGACCCCGGTCCAGTCCACCGCGTCCCGCACCGGGGAGGCCGCGACGGCCCGCAGTGCGGCGATACCGACCGTCCCGCCGGTCACCACCACGTGCAGGGGCGTGCGCACGGACTGCACGTCGATCAGGTGCGTGAGCAGACGCGCGGCGACTGCCTCCGCGAGCACGTCGGCGTCGGGGTGGACCACCACCCGGGGGACCACGCTCATGAGTCGAGCCTCGCCAGGCCCTTCTGCAGGACCTCGCCGTAGACCTCGTCGGCATCGAGCCGGCGCAGCTCCTCGACGAGGCACTCGCCCAGCTGCCTGATGGGCAGTGCGATGCGGTGGTCGGGCTGGTCGGGCTGGTGCAGCGCGGCGGTCTTCCCGTCCGGCCGGTCGAGCACGATCGGGCCGCTGCTGCGCTCGAGGCGCACCTGGGTGATGGCGGGCGCGCCCTTGACCCGTTCGACGTGGACCGGGCAGCGCAGCGCCCACGCCAACCATGCGGCCATCAGGTCCACCGAGGGGTGGGTGCTCTCGCCGACCACGACGGCGCGTTGCACCGGCTCGTACGGTGCCTGGTCGAGGGTCGCGGCGATGAGGCCGCGCCACAGCGTGGCGCGCGCCCAGGCGAGGTCGGTGTCGCCCTCGGTGTACACGGACGCGAGGCGGCGCAGCGTCGCGGTGGGCGACGTGCAGTGCGTCGTGTCCGTGATCCGGCGGCGGCCCATCTTGCCGAGCGGGTCCGCCGACGGGTTCTCGGGGACCTCGTTGGGCCACCACACCACGGTCGGCGCGTCCGGCAGGAGCAGTGGGGTGATCAGGGTGTCCATCTCCTGATCCATGTCGCCCGACGGCCACAGCAGGACGACCTCGCTGGCACCGGCGTCCCCGCCGAGCCGGATCTGGGCGTCCAGGTTCGGTCGCCGCTTCCGGCTGGTGGTGGACAGCACGATGATCCGGCAGGGGTGCTCACGGCTGGCCAGGTTCGCCGCCGCGATCGCGTCCTCAGGGTCGTGGTCGCCGGAGTCGATCAGCAGGTTCATCACCCGACCCAGTGCCACCACACCGCCCTCGTCACGCTCGCGCACCAGCCGGCGGTTGATCTCCCGCGTGTTGGTGCTGGGCAGGTCGATGATCATGGCCGCCTCCAGGTCCTGCCGTCACGAGCCATCATCGCGTCGGCGGAGGCGGGGCCCCAGGTGCCGGCGCGGTAGGGGTCGGGGCGACCCTTGCCGGCCCAGTAGTCGATGATCGGGTCGAGGATCTTCCACGAGAGCTCGACCTCCTCGTGCTGCGGGAAGAGCGGAGGGTCGCCGAGGAGCACGTCGAGGATCAGGCGCTCGTAGGCCTCCGGGGACGACTCGGTGAACGCGTGCCCGTACCCGAAGTCCATCGTGACGTCCCGGACCTCCATGGCGGTGCCGGGGACCTTCGCGCCGAACCGGACGGTGACGCCCTCGTCGGGCTGCACCCGGATCACCACCGAGTTCTTGCCCAGCTCCTCGGTGGACGTGGAGTCGAACGGCAGGTGCGGCGCCCGCTTGAAGACGACGGCGATCTCGGTCACGCGTCGGCCCAGCCGTTTGCCGGTGCGCAGGTAGAACGGCACCCCGGCCCAGCGGCGGGTGTCGATGTCCACCCGGATCGCGGCGTAGGTCTCCGTGGTGGAGTCCGGGTTGAAACCCTCCTCCTCCAGGTAGCCGACGACCTTCTCCCCGCCCTGCCAGCCGCCCGTGTACTGGCCCCGGGCGGTGTGCTTGCCCAGGTCACGGGGGAGACGCAGAGCTGAGAGCACCTTCGTCTTCTCGGCGCGCAGGTCCGCTGCGTCGAACGAGACCGGCTCCTCCATGGCAGTCAAGGCCAGGAGCTGCATCAGGTGGTTCTGGATGACGTCCCGTGCCGCGCCGATGCCGTCGTAGTACCCGGCGCGGCCCGCGATGCCGATGTCCTCGGCCATCGTGATCTGCACGTGGTCGACGTAGTTGTTGTTCCAGATCGGCTCGAACAGCTGGTTCGCGAAGCGCAGCGCCAGCAGGTTCTGCACCGTCTCCTTGCCCAGGTAGTGGTCGATCCGGAAGATGTCGTCGGGCCGGAACGCCTGGGAGACGATGTCGTTCAGCTCACGGGCGGAGGCCAGGTCGTGCCCGAAGGGCTTCTCGATCACCACCCGCCGCCAGGTGCCCTCCTTGGGCTGGGACAGCCCTGAACGGGCCAGCTGCTCGCAGACCAGGGGGAACGCGCTCGGCGGGACCGACAGGTAGAACCCGTGGTTGCCACCTGTACCCCGCGTCACGTCCAGGTCCTCGACCGTCTCGCGCAGGTGGTCGAAGGCGACCGGGTCGTCGAACGTGCCCTGCACGAACCGGATGCCCTCCGACAGCTGCCGCCACGTGGCCTCCCGGAACGGGGTGCGGGCGTACTGCTTGACCGAGTCGTGCACGATCTGCGCGAAGTCCTGCGTCTCCCAGTCCCGTCGGGCGAAGCCCGTGAGCGCGAAGCCGGGCGGGAGCAGCCCGCGGTTGGTCAGGTCGTACACCGCCGGCATCAGCTTCTTGCGTGCGAGGTCACCCGTCACCCCGAAGATGACCAGCCCGCACGGCCCCGCGATGCGACGCAGCCGCCGGTCGCGGGGGTCGCGCAGAGGGTTGAGGCCCTCGGCAACCTTGGCCGGGCTCACCGGGCCGCCTCGTCGGAACCGTCGTCCTGCGGGCTCCCGGCTGCGGCGTCGAGACCGTTCTGCACGCTGCCGAGCAGCTCCTGCCACGCCGTCACGAACTTCTGCACCCCTTCGGTCTCGAGGCGGGCGGTGACCTCGTCGAGCGAGATGCCGAGCTTCTCGAGCCCCTCGACCACGGCGGTCGCGTCCTGCTGCGCCCCGGTGATCGTGTCCGGCTTGACGACACCGTGGTCGGCCACAGCGTCGAGGGTCTTGCCCGGCATGGTGTTGACCACCCCGTGCGCGACGAGGTCCTCGACGTACATCGTGTCGCGGTAGGCCGGGTCCTTGACCCCGGTCGACGCCCACAGCGGCCGCTGCGGGTGCGCGCCCGCGCCGGCCAGCGCGCGCCACCGCTCGCCGGCGCTGACCTCCTGGAACACGCCGTAGGCGAGGCGTGCGTTCGCAACCCCGGCCTGACCGCGCAGCACCGCCGCCTCGGGGGTTCCCAAGGCGTCGAGCTGCGCGTCCACGGCGGTGTCGACCCGGGAGACGAAGAACGAGGCGACGGACCCGATCGGGGCGAGGTCGACACCGGCCGCACGGGCCTTCTCGAGACCCGCCAGGAACGCGTCGATCACCGCTCGGTACCGGTCCAGGGAGAAGATCAGGGTCACGTTGACGCTGATCCCCTCGGCGAGGGCCGCCGTGATGGCCGGCAGCCCCTCGAGGGTGGCCGGGATCTTGATGAACAGGTTGGGCCGCTCGATCTCGGACCAGAGCGTCCGTGCGGACGCGATGGTCGCCTCGGTGTCGTGCGCCAGCCGCGGGTCCACCTCGATCGACACGCGGCCGTCCACACCCCCGGACCGCTCGTACACCGGGCGGAGCACGTCGCACGCGGTGCGGACGTCGTCCGTGGTGATGCGGAGCACCGCCTCCTCCACGGCGGCGCCGTCCGCGGCCAGGTCACGCAGCTGGTCCGCATAGGCGTCGCCGTGGGAGAGGGCGGCGGCGAAGATCGAGGGGTTGGTGGTCACCCCCACGACCCCACGGTCGGCGAGCGCGGCGAGGCCGCCGTCTCGCAGGATCTCCCGAGACAGGTCGTCGAGCCAGACGGCCACTCCTGCGTCGGCCAGCTCGCGCAGAGCGGCGTCCTGGTGCGGGTCGTTCGGAGCCATGGTCGTTCTCCTTCCGGTGGTACGCGTCAGGCGGTCATGTGCGAGACAGCCCCCAGCATCACGCGGGGAGGTCGCCCGTGCCCTGCTGAGTGGGGACCGACGGCGCCGAGGCCGGGCCGTGCGCGCCGCGCGCTGCCGCGATGGACTCGCGGGCGGCTTCGACCACGGCGTCGGCCGTGATGCCGAACTCGCGGTAGAGGGTCTCGGCGTCGGCCGAGGCACCGTAGTGCTCGAGTGAGACCGCGCGACCGGCGTCGCCGAGGATCCGGTACCAGGAGAGCGCGATGCCGGCCTCGACCGAGACGCGCGCCCGCACGCCGGACGGCAGCACCGACTCGCGGTACTCCTCGTCCTGCTCGGCGAACCACTCGAGGCAGGGCGCCGACACCACGCGGGTGGGCACGCCCTCGGCCTCGAGCTGCTCACGGGCGGCGACGGCGAGCTGCACCTCGGACCCGGTGCCGATCAGCACGACCTCCGGGGTCCCCGTCGAAGCCTCGAGCAGGGTGTACGCACCGCGCGCGACCCCGTCGACCGTGGCGTAGCCCTGCTCGCCACGGGGGAACGTCGGGACGTTCTGCCGGGTGAGGATCAGTCCGACCGGGCCGTCGGTGCGCTCGAGGGTGGCGCGCCAGGCGGCCGCTGTCTCGTTCGCGTCCGCGGGCCGCAGCACCGCCAGGCCGGGAATCGCACGCAGGGCTGTGAGGTGCTCGACGGGCTGGTGCGTGGGACCGTCCTCGCCGAGGCCGATCGAGTCGTGCGTCCACACGTAGACCGTCGGGATACCCATGAGGGCCGCGAGCCGGACGGCGCCGCGCATGTAGTCCGAGAACTGCAGGAACGTCCCGCCGTACGCGCGGGTCAGCCCGTGCAGCACGATGCCGGAGACGATCGAGCCCATCGCGTGCTCGCGGATGCCGAAGTGCAGCGTGCGGCCGTACTCGTCACCGGAGAACTCGCGGGTGGAGCGCTTGGCCGGGATGAAGGACGGCTCGCCCTTCATGGTCGTGTTGTTGGAGCCCGCGAGGTCGGCCGAGCCGCCCCACAGCTCGGGGAGCACCGGGGCGAGTGCCGACAGCACCTCGCCGGAGGCCGCGCGGGTCGCGACGGCCTTGCCCGCCGGGAACACCGGGAGCGCGTCGGTCCAGCCGTCGGGAAGCTCGTGGGACTGGAGCCGGTCCAGCAGCGCGGCGCGGTCCGGGTTCGCAGCCCGCCAGGTGTCCATCTTCTGCTGCCACTGCGTGCGCGCAGCCTCAGCCTTCGCCGCGAGGGTGCCACGCGTGTGCGCGATCACCTCGGCAGCGACCTCGAAGCTCGCGTCCGGGTCGAAGCCGAGCTCCTCCTTCAGGCCGCGCACCGCGTCGCCGCCGAGCTTGGAGCCGTGCGCGGAGTGCGAGTTCGTCTTGCCCGGCGTCGGCCAGGCGATGAGCGTGCGGAGCGCGATGAACGAGGGCCGGTCGGTGACGGCCTTCGCGGCCTCGATCGCCGCGGCCAGCGCGTCGACGTCCTCGGTGTAGCCGTCGGCGCCGCCGACGGTCCAGTCGACGAGCTGGGTGTGCCAGCCGTAGGCGGCGTACCGCCCCAGCACGTCCTCGTTGAAGGCGATCTGGGTGTCGCCCTCGATCGAGATGTGGTTGTCGTCCCAGATCACGACGAGGTTGCCGAGGTCCTGGGTGCCCGCGATCGAGGAGGCCTCGCCGCTGACGCCCTCCTCGAGGTCACCGTCGGAGGCGATGACGTAGACCATGTGGTCGAACGGGCTGGTGCCCGGCGCGGCCTCGGGGTCGAGCAGCCCGCGCTCGCGCCGTGCGGCCATCGCGAAGCCGACGGAGGACGCGATCCCCTGGCCGAGGGGGCCCGTGGTGATCTCGATCCCCGCGGTGTGCCGGAACTCCGGGTGGCCGGGGGTCTTGGAGCCCCACGTGCGCAGCGCCTCGATGTCCGACAGCTCCAGCCCGAATCCGCCGAGGTAGAGCTGGATGTACTGGGTGAGGCTCGAGTGGCCGGCGGAGAGGATGAACCTGTCCCGGCCTAGCCAGCCCGCGTCGGACGGGTCGTGCCGGAGCACGTCGTGGTACAGCAGGTAGGCGGCCGGCGCGAGGCTGATCGCCGTTCCCGGGTGTCCGTTGCCGACCTTCTCGACCGCGTCAGCTGCGAGCACCCGAACGGTGTCCACAGCACGCACGTCCAGGTCGGTCCAGCCGACGGTGGTGGCCAGGGGAGCCTTCGCGTTCACCACACCTCATTCCCGCCCGGGCAGGACCGGACGACGACGTCGAGCGGCCCGCGGGGACCCGCGCTGGGCTGTTCGGACCGGCAGGGACGCGACCGCACCGGCCGCCGTCTCCTGCTCCTCGAGCCTATCGCCCAGCCCTGAGCACTCGCTGGGCGTGACCCGTGGGTGGGACGGGTCGCGGCCGACCGCCTAGGACTCAGGTCCCATTCGACGCGCTCGATGCGTAGCATGACAACGCCCCAGGAGACCGAGCACCCGACGATCGGACAGCACCGCGTGCGACTGACCAGCCCAGCGGACCAGGCGGGTGCGCCCGCGACGTCCGGAGCGCCGCACCCTTCCGCGGCTGACGCACCGGTGCGCCGACCTCCCACAGGTCCCGGCGCCGTGGGAGCCCTGGTCGGAGGGTTCGACGGGCACAGCTCCGCTCCGGTCGACCTGGGGCAGCCCCTCGGCACCGGTCGCTGGGCGCGGCTGCGGTACCGGGTGGGCCTGTACGTCGCGCTGACCAAGCCCCGGGTGATCGAGCTGCTGCTGGTCACCACCGTGCCGACCATGCTGCTGGCCGCGCACGGGCTGCCGCCGCTGTGGCTGATCGCCGCCACCCTCGTGGGCGGGGCGGGTGGGGCCGGTGCGGCGAACGTGCTCAACTGCTACATCGACCGGGACATCGACCGGGTGATGAACCGCACGCGGCGACGGGCGACCGCCACCGGCGTGGTGAGCCCGAGGGCCGCCCTGACCTTCGGGCTGGTCCTGGCCGCGGTCTCGCTGACGTTCCTGTGGCTGGTGGTGAACCCCGCGTCCGCGCTGCTCACGGGCGTGGCGATCCTGATCTACGTGGTGGGCTACACGCTGCTGCTCAAGCGGCGCACCCCGCAGAACATCGTCTGGGGCGGCGCGGCGGGCTGCGTCCCCGTGCTGATCGGCTGGTCCGCGGTGACCGGGGGCGTCTCGTGGGCGGCCGCGCTGCTGTTCGGGGTGGTCTTCTTCTGGACCCCGCCGCACTACTGGCCGCTGTCGATGAAGTTCCGTCGCGACTACGCCGCCGCAGGCGTCCCCATGCTCCCGGTTGTCGCTCCGGACCTGAAGGTGGCCCGGCAGATGGTCGGCTACGCCCTCGCGATGGTGGCGTGCAGCCTGCTCCTGGTGCCTGTCGCGCACATGACCTGGGTGTACGCGGTCGCGGCGACGGCGCTGGGGGCCTGGTTCGTCGGCTCGTGCCTCACCCTGCTGCGGGCGGCGCGGGACCCGGAGCACCACCGCCTGCGCGCCATGCGGGTGTTCCACCACTCCATCACGTACCTGACGCTGCTGTCCGTCGCGGTCTCCGTCGACGTGTTCCTGCCGTTCTAGCGGCGGCGGAGCACCTGGGAATGACCGAGGGTCCCCTGGCCGGGTCGCTCGACGCGTACCTGGCCCATCTGACGGTGGAGCGCGGCCTGTCGACGAACACGCTCGCCGCCTACCGCCGGGACCTGGACAGGTACCTGGCCTTCCTGGCGGAACGTGGTCGGACGGGCCCGGAGGACGTCGTCGAGCGCGACGTGGAGGACTACGTGCTCGCGGTGCGCACCGGGTCGGACGGCGGCAGCGCCTTGTCGGCCGCCTCCACGGCCCGCGCGGTGGTGGCGGCACGGGGACTGCACCGGTTCTGGCTCCTGGAGGGGCTGGTCCCGACCGACGTGGCGCACGACGTGCGGCCGCCGGCGCAGCCGCGGCGCCTGCCGAAGGCGCTGCCGGTCGAGCAGGTCGAGCGGCTGCTGGACGCGTCCGGTCTCGGTGACGGCCCGGCCGCGCTGCGGGACCGCGCACTGCTGGAGCTGCTGTACGCGACCGGGGCGCGGATCTCGGAGGCGGTCGGCGCCGATGTCGACGACCTGGACCTGGCGCCGGGGCACGCCTGGATCCGGGTGCTCGGCAAGGGGTCGAAGGAGCGGGTGGTGCCCGTGGGACGGTTCGCGGCCGCAGCGCTCGAGGCCTACCTGGTGCGGGCACGCCCGGCGCTGGCCGCCGCGGGGCGCGGCACGCCCGCCGTGTTCCTCAACGCCCGGGGGGCGCGGCTGTCCCGGCAGAGCGCCTGGTCCGTGCTCCGCGCCGCGGCGGACCGCGCCGGTCTGCCGACGGCCGCGCACGTGTCGCCGCACACCTTGCGGCACTCCTTCGCGACCCACCTGCTCGCGGGCGGTGCGGACGTGCGGGTGGTGCAGGAGCTGCTGGGCCACGCGTCGGTGACGACCACCCAGATCTACACGCTGGTGACGCCGGAGACCCTGCGCGAGGTCTACGCGGCGAGCCACCCACGTGCCAGGTGAGCCGGTCTGTCGCGGGCTGGCGGCGCGGGCGCTCCGGTAGGTTGTCCGCGTGGTGAACGCACGGTGAGCCAGACGACCGACATGCAGAGAGACGCCGTCGGGCGTCCACTGCCGGACTTCCCGGTCCCCGCAGCCCTCGGCTCGCACGGCCCCGCTCGCGTCATCGCCATGTGCAACCAGAAGGGCGGCGTCGGCAAGACGACCACCACGATCAACCTGGCCGCCGCACTGGCGGAGTACGGCCGGACCGTGCTGGTGGTCGACTTCGACCCGCAGGGCGCCGCCTCCGTGGGCCTGGGGATCAGCCCGCACGAGCTGGACCGCACCGTCTACAACCTGCTGATGGACCGTGGCGTCACCTACACGGACGTGCTCCGTAGCACCGCGGTGCCCGGGCTGGACCTGCTGCCCGCGAACATCGACCTCTCGGCCGCCGAGGTGCAGCTGGTCGGCGAGGTGGCGCGCGAGTCGGCGTTGGCGCGGGCGCTGCGGCCGGCCCTCGACTCCTACGACGTGATCATGGTCGACTGCCAGCCGTCGCTCGGCCTGCTCACGGTGAACGCCCTGACCGCCGCGCACGGCGTGCTCATCCCGCTCGAGTGCGAGTTCTTCGCCCTGCGTGGCGTGGCACTGCTGGTGGAGACCATCGAGAAGGTGCGCGACCGGCTCAACCCGCGCCTTCAGGTGGACGGCATCCTGGCCACCATGTACGACTCCCGGACGCTGCACGCCCGGGAGGTGGTCGCACGGGTGCACGAGGCGTTCGGCGACACCCTGCTGCAGACCGTGATCGGCCGCACCGTGAAGTTCCCCGACGCGACGGTCGCCGCCGAGCCGATCACCACCTACGCGCCCACCCACTCCGGTGCCGCCGCGTACCGCCAGCTGGCGCGCGAGCTCGTCGCCCGTGGCGACGCCGCCTGACGCCGGAGACGTTCCGACGCAGCCCGTCGTCGGCGACGCCGACGCACCCCTGAGCGACCAGGTCGGGCCGTTGCCGCCCGGCCGGAGCGCCTTCGAGGTGCACCTCGACGTGTTCTCGGGGCCGTTCGACCTGCTCCTCGGCCTGATCGCCAAGCACCGGCTGGACATCACGGAAGTGGCTCTCGCGCAGGTCACCGACGAGTTCATCGCGCACATCCGCGAGGGCGGCCGCGAGTGGGACCTGGGGCAGGCCTCCGAGTTCCTGGTGGTGGCGGCCACGCTGCTCGACCTGAAGGCGGCGCGGCTGCTCCCGACGGGCGAGGTCGAGGACGCCGAGGACCTCGAGCTGCTGGAGGCTCGCGACCTCCTGTTCGCCCGGCTGCTGCAGTACCGCGCCTACAAGGAGGTGGCGGCCGACCTGGGCGCCCGCCTGCTGAGCGAGGGACGCCGGTTCCCTCGTGCGGTGCAGCTTGAGCCGCACCTGGCGGCGCTGCTGCCGGAGCTCGTCTGGCAGCTGGGACCGGACCAGCTCGCGGCACTGGCCGCCCGGGCACAGACGCCGCGCAGCGCCCCGCAGGTCGACCTGTCGCACCTGCACGCCCCTCCGGTGAGCGTGCGGGAGCAAGCGGCGGTCCTCGTGGACAGGCTGCGCCGGCACGGCACGTCGACCTTCCGGTCGCTGGTGGCCGACGCGGGGTCGACCCTCGTCGTCGTCGCACGGTTCCTCGGCCTGCTCGAGCTGTTCCGGGAGTCGGCAGTCGCGTTCGAGCAGGTGGTTCCGCTCGGCGAGCTGACCGTTCGGTGGACCGGCGCCGACGAGGGCGAGGTGGCCGTCGGGGAGGACTTCGACGTGCCCGGGGAGGACGAGGAACCGGGGCAGGACGTCCCGGACGAGGGGACGGCATGAGCGACGACCAGCATGCGGGCAGCGAAGCACCCGGACGTACGCAGGCGGCCGAGCCGGTGGTGCCGGCCGAGGTCGAGGAGCAGGCTCCGGCGGCTGCCGACGAGCTGGCGTTCGACGTGGAGCAGCTCCCGGGCGGCGCCCTGGCCACCCTCGAGGCGGTGCTGATGGTCGCGGACGAACCGGTGCCGACCGTCCGGCTCGCGACGGTGCTGGCGCTGCCGGTCGCCGAGGTGGACGGGCTGCTGCACGAGCTGGCCGACGAGTACGCGGGACACCACGGTGGGCGGCCACGCGGATTCGAGCTGCGGGCGGCCGGTGGGGGCTGGCGCATCTACTCGGCGCCGGCCTACGCGGACGTGGTGGGACGGTTCGTGCTGGACGGGCAGTCCGCTCGGCTGACGCAGGCGGCGCTGGAGACCTTGGCGGTCATCGCGTACCGGCAGCCCGTGACGCGGGGGCAGGTGTCGGCCGTCCGCGGGGTGAACGTGGACAGCGTCGTTCGGACGCTGACGGCGCGCGGACTGGTCGCCGAGGTGGGTGCCGAACCCTCCAGCGGCGCGCTGCTGTACGCGACCACGGGATACTTCCTGGAGCGGATGGGCCTGTCGAGTCTCGACGAGCTGCCCCCGCTCGCGCCCTACCTGCCGGACATCGACGGGCTGGAGGGCCTCGACGGCACTGGAGGAACGGCATGAGCGACAGCGGATCGACCGGCGGCGGTCGTGGACGGCGGTCGCCGCAGCCAGGCGGACGACGCGGTGGTAGCGGCGGCGGCGCTGCGCGGGGCGGTGCGCCCCGCGGTGCGAAGCCGGGCGAGCGCCGGAGTGCCGGCCAGCCGGCGCGGCGGGGCGGAGCGGCGAACGCCCCCGTCCGTCGTCCGGCTGCACCGGCCGTGCCCGAGCGGGACGTGCACGACCCCGAAGGGGTCCGGCTGCAGAAGGTGCTGGCCGGGGCCGGGCTCGGCTCTCGGCGGGCGTGCGAGGAGCTGATCGCCGAGGGTCGGGTGACGGTCGACGGGATCGTCGTGCGCGAGCTCGGCGTGCGGGTGGACCCGACCAAGGCCGTCGTGCACGTCGACGGTGAGCGCCTGCAGCTCGACGCCACGCTGATCACGATCGCGCTGAACAAGCCGCGCGGCGTGGTCTCGACGATGCACGACCCGCAGGGCCGCCCGTCGCTGTCCGAGCTCGTCGCGGACCGCACGGAACGGCTGTTCCACGTCGGCCGCCTCGACGCGGACAGTGAGGGGCTGATCCTGCTCACCAACGACGGGGAGCTGGCGCAACGCCTCGCCCACCCGTCCTACGAGGTGGCCAAGACGTACGTGGCCGAGGTCGAGGGCGAGGTCAGGCCGTCGCTCGGTGGCGTGCTGCTGCGCGGCGTCGAGCTGGAGGACGGGCCGGTGCAGGTGGACCGGTTCCAGATCCTGCAGACCACCTCGCGTGCCAGCCTCGTCGAGGTGGAGCTGCACGAGGGTCGCAACCGGGTCGTCCGGCGGATGTTCGACGAGGTCGGTCACCCCGTCACGCGCCTGGTGCGGACGAAGATCGGGCCCGTCCGGCTCGGCGACCTGCGCCCGGGCCGCACACGTGTGCTGGGGCGGGTGGAGCTCGGGACGCTGATGACGGCGGTGGGGATGTGAGCATCGCGACCCGCGGCCCGGTGCGGGTGGTCGGCACCGGGCTCCTCGGAGCGTCGGTCGGCCTCGGGCTGCGCAGGCACGGCGTCGAGGTGCAGCTGTCCGACCCGTCGCGAACCGCGCTCGCGCTGGCTCGTGACGTCGGCGCCGGGCGGCCTGCGGCTCCGGACGACGCAGCTCCCGCGCTCGTCGTCGTCGCCGCGCCGCCGGACGTGACGGCGGACGTGGTGCGGGCCGAGCTGGCGGCGTACCCGGACGCCGTGGTCACCGACGTGGCCAGCGTGAAGGGGTACGTGCTCGCCGAGCTGCGGGCCGCCGGCGCCGACCTGCACCGGTACGTCGGCTCGCACCCGATGGCGGGCCGGGAGCGCTCAGGTCCGTCGGCCGCCGTCCCGGACCTGTTCCTCGGCCGGCCGTGGGTGATCGCCGACTCTGGCCTGTCTCGGCCAGAGGCCCTGCTCGCCGTGCGGGCCCTCGCCGTCGACCTCGGGGCAGTCCCGGTGGCCATGGAGGCCGGGGAGCACGACGCGGCCGTCGCGGTCGTGTCGCACCTGCCCCAGCTGGCGGCGAGCCTGGTCGCCGCCCGGCTGCGCGACGTCGACGACGCGGCGCTCGGGCTGGCAGGCCAGGGCCTGCGGGACGTCACGCGGATCGCCGCGAGCGACCCCGCGCTGTGGACCTCGATCCTCGCGGCGAACGCGCTGGCGGTGCGGCCGGTGCTGACCGAGCTGCGTTCCGACCTCGACGCGGTGATCACGGCGCTG
>DAIDJQ010000186.1 GCA_027451305.1 Cellulomonas sp. | reverse complement strand
GGGGGCCGCGCTCGACGTCCTCGAGCAGGAGCCGCCGGATCCGGCCGACCCGCTGCTGACCCTGGACAACGTGATCGTCACGCCGCACGCACTGTCCTGGACCGACGACTTCACGTCAGGGGTGGCCACCAGCATGATCGAGGCGGTCATCACGGCGTCGCGCGGCGAGGTACCCGCGACGACGCTGCGCTCCGACCTCGTCGACCCGAGCACGTGGCGTGGCGCACGCGCCACGTCGGGACGATCCTGAGCGGCTGCCGGCCGCCCCGGCTCAGCTCCTCGGCGCCGTGACTACCGGGACAGCCTGCCCAGGAGCGCCGCCGACGTGAGGATCCCGACGACGGCGGCACCCCCGAGCACCGCGAAGTCGAGCCAGTAGGTCGTCGGCGTGCCGAGCAGCAGGCCGCGCAGGGCCGAGACCTGGTAGCTGAGCGGGTTGACCTTGCTGAGCACCTGCAGCCAGGTGGGCATGATCGCGATCGGGTACAGGGCGTTGGAGGCGAAGAACAAGGGCATGGTGATCGCCTGCCCGATGCCCATCAGCCGGTCGCGCTTCAGCACGATCCCGGCGATGGTCATCGACAGGCAGGAGAAGAACGCGGCACCGAGGACGACCACGACCACGACGGCGAGCAGCCGCAACGGGTTCCAGGTGAGCGCGACGCCGAGGAGTGCGGCGACGACGAGCACGACGACGGCCTGGGCGAGGGCCCGCACGCCGGCGGCGAACGCCTTGCCCGCCACGAGGGCCGACCGCGGCGTCGGCGTGACCAGCAGCTTGGTGAGGATGCCGGCGTCGCGCTCCCAGATGATCTGGATGCCGTAGAAGATCGCGACGAACAGGGCCGACTGGGCGATGATGCCCGGTGCGAGGTAGTCCAGGTAGGGCACGTTCCCGGTGGGGATGGCCCGGATCCGGCTGAACGTCTCGCCGAAGATGACGAGCCACAGGACCGGTTGGACCGCCCGGGTGATCAGCTCGGTGCGGTCGTGCCGCAGCTTCTGCAGCTCGACCAGGCAGAACGTGGCGACCCTGGAGGCCAGCAGGCGCGGCCCGCGGACCGAGGTCCAGGTCTGGTCAGCGGGTGCTGCTGCGGCGGGCGCTGCGGACATCGCGCAGGCCTCCTCTCTCGTCACCGGCGAGGACCTCGCCGGTGAACACACGGAAGACGTCCTCGAGCGTGGCCGTCTCGCCGAGGTCGGCCTTGAGCTGGTCGGGTGTCCCGACGGCGCGCAGGCGGCCCAGGTGCATCAGCGCCACCCGGTCGCAGAGCGCGTCGGCCTCCTCCATGTAGTGCGTCGTCAGCAGCACCGTCGTGCCGTAGTGCTGACGCATCTCGCCGACGCGCGCCCACACGCTGTCCCGGGCCACCGGGTCCAGGCCGACGGTCGGCTCGTCGAGGACGAGCAGAGCGGGCCGGTTGACCAGTGCCTGCGCGAGCTCCAGGCGGCGGACCATCCCACCGGAGTAGGTGGACGCCAGCCGTCCGGCGACGTCCGTGAGGTCCACCATCGCGAGGACCTCGTCGACGCGGGCTGCTCGCTCGCCGCGTGGGACGTCGAAGAGCCGCGCGAACCACATCACGTTCTCGCGACCGGTCAGCGCCGCCTCGATCGACAGCTGCTGGGGGACGTAGCCGAGGCGTCGCCGCACCGCCATCGCCTCGTGTCGCAGGTCGTGGCCGTACACCCGCACGTCACCGTCCTGCAGGGGCAGCAGCGTGTTGAGCAGGCGGATCGTCGTCGTCTTGCCCGCGCCGTTGGGCCCGAGCAGCCCGAAGATCTCACCGGGGTGGATCTCGAGGGAGAGGTCGTCGACCGCGACGTGGTCCCCGAAGCGGTAGCTGACATGGCTCAACGAGACGGCCTCAGTCATCGCGGTGCCCGCCCGTCGTGGCGTCCTCGTCGGCGGGTCCGGCGCCGATCGCACCGGCTAGTCGGGCGATGACCGGCACCGTCAGCTCGAGGGCCGCCCGCTCGGACGGGGTCAGGGCGGCGATGGCCCGCGCGCCTTCAGTCGCCCGGCGGTCGCGCCATCGTTCGACGCTCTCCCGTGCGGGGGTGGTCAGGGTGAGCCGCGCGACGCGACGGTCCTGCGGATCCGCGTCTCGCGTCAGGACGCGTGCCTCGACCAGCTGGCCCACGAGCGTCGAGACGGTGTTCGCGGCGAGGGCGAGCTCGGTCGCTGCCTCGGCCACCGACAGACCAGGCCTGCGACGCACGAGCCGCACCAGCTCGAGCTGGGCGCCTGAGAGCGTCACGGCCGGCAGCGGTCCGCCGCCGAGCCGACGGGCGTGCCGACGAAGCTGGCCGACTGCCGCGAACAGCTCGTCGGCCAGGTCGAGGTCGGTTGCGGCGACCGCTGGTGCGGCCATCACCGGGAGCGACATGCCCTCAGTTTACCTCTGATGCAGAGGTATGTCGCCCGACGGCAGGCGGCTGCCGGACGCGGACAGGACCTGCGATGCGCGTCGCGGTCGACCGGGGAAGGTATCGTCGTCGACGATCGATGATCGCCCGCCGGTTGTCCGCGACGCACTGACCGACGGGAGCAGCAGCCGGTCAGGCGCGGTCCACGAGGTCGCTGTACGCGCCCCGGCATTCCCGGCCAGGTTTCTTTCGCCCGTGGAGGTTTGGCCAGGTGTCCCGCGAGTCCGCCCGCTCGGCCGATCCTGCAGCCTCCGCCGGGCGTCCGCCGCGGCCCGGGCCGCTGGACCGCCCGCCCGGTCCCGTCTCGCGACGGATGAACGCCCTGGTGCGAGCCCTGACCGCGAGCTGGGTGGCGGACCCCCGGGTCGCCGTCGCGCTCGCCGGCACCGGGGTGCTGCTCGGCATGCTGCTCGGCGCGACCGCGCCCAACGCGGAGGCCATCGGCGTACGGCTGCCCTTGACGAGGCTTCCTTCGCTCTCCGGGCAGACCGTCCTGGCCAGCCTCATGCTGTACGCGGCCGAGATCCTGGCGGGCCTCGGGCTCGCCGGGATGATCTGGGCCAACAGCAAGGGCTGGCGGCCCAACCCCCGTCACCTGCTGCTGGCCAGCACCGTCGTCGTCGGCATCATGGTGTGCCTCACACCGATCGGCTCGTCCGACGTGGCCAGCTACGCGGCGTACGGCCGCATCGCCGCGCAGGGCGGCTCCCCGTACGTGACCAGCCCGCAGGCCTGGGGCGAGCCGGCGTACACCGACCCCGTCGGCCAGATGTGGAAGGCGCAGCCGTCCGTCTACGGCCCGGTCGCCACGTTGCTCCAGTCGTTCGCCGCCCGGATCGGCGGCAGCCACGTCGCCACCACGATCCTGGCCTGGATGATCCTCAACGGCGTGGTGTTCCTCGGCGTCGGGGTCCTGCTGCTGCGCACCTCCGACGACCCGGTGCGTGCGACGCTCTTCTGGACCGCCAACCCGGTGCTGATCCTCGCGCTGGTCGGCGGCGGCCACCTCGACACCCTGGTCGCCGCTGCCGCGCTCGGTGCGATCCAGGTCGCCCGCAAGATGGCCTCGCGCTGGGGCGACGTGCTCGCCGGCGTCCTCGTCGGTCTCGGCAGCGGTGTGAAGATCTCCGCCGTGCTGATCGGGGTGGGCCTGGCCTGGCCGCTGCTGCAGCGGCGCGAGTGGGGCCGGCTCTCCAGGATGTCGGCAGCGGCCGTCGTCACCCTCGTGCTGCAGTACAGCTTCTACGGGACCGCCGCGGTGAAGCCGCTGGTGGGCGGGTTGCAGCTCGTCACCTGGCCGTCCCCGTGGCGGCTGGTCGAGCTGGTGGGGCAGGCGCTCGGCGCCAGCCAGGGCGCGATGATGTCGGCCATCAGCCTGCTCTGGCCCTTCGCTCTCCTGGTCGTCGCCTGGTTCCTCAACCAGCGGATCCACGAGGACCAGCCGCGCGAGGTGGTGGCACCGTTCGTGCTGGTCTACGCGTGGATCCTGGTCGCCCCGTGGGTGTTCGCCTGGTACACGGCGGTGGCCTGGGTGGCGCTGAGCCAGGTGCCGCGCAACAAGATGACGCGCTGGCTCACCCTGGTGACCGTGATCCTCGCGCTGTTCCTGTCCAGCGGTGGCCATTCCGCGCCCGTGCGGTGAAGCCTGACGGCGTCGGCTCGACGTGGTGCCGCCGGCTCCGGACCTGACGCGCTAGTTTTCAAGGGTGCGGCCCGCACGACGAGCCGCACCGCTCGGACGAGGCCGTCGCCGCGCCCGGCGACAGACGAACCACGCACGTGAGCCCGCCTCGAAGGGGTCGTCATGGCTGACATCGTCGTACTCGGCGCCGGGATCTCCGGGCACACCGCCGCGTTGCACCTGGCGCGGCTCCTCGGCCCCAAGGCGCTCGGCCACGAGCACACCGTGACCGTGGTGTCGCCCAACTCCCGGTGGAACTGGATCCCGTCCAACATCTGGGTCGGCGTCGGCAAGATGGGCAAGGAGCAGGTCGTCTTCCCGCTCGAGCCCGTCTACCGGAAGAGGGGCATCGACTTCCGCCAGGCGAAGGCGGTCGCCATCCGGCCGTCCGGCGACCTCGACGACCCGCGCGGCGCCGTCGACATCGTCTACACCGGTCAGGGCAGGGCGGGCCAGGAGGAGCGCCTGCGCTACGACTACCTGGTCAACGCCACCGGCCCCAGGCTCCGCTTCGAGGCCACCGAGGGCCTCGGCCCGGACGGGCACACGGTCTCCGTCTGCACCGCCGACCACGCGACACAGGCCGCACGCGCCCTGAGCGAGGTGGTGCAGAAGCTGGAGGCGGGCCAGGAGCAGACCCTCGTCGTCGGGATGGGGCACGGCACCTGCACGTGCGAGGGTGCGGCCTTCGAGTACGTCTTCAACGTCGACCACGTGCTGCGCGACGCCGGCGTCCGGGACCGGGCCACGCTGTACTACCTGACCAACGAGGCCAACCTCGGCGACTTCGGTGTCGACGGGATGACGTTCGACGACCTGGGCTTCCAGACCTCCAGCGAGCTGTGGACGTCCTCGCTGTTCCGGGAACGGGGCGTCGAGCCCATCCTCGGCGCCCACGTGGAGCGGGTCGAGGAGGGCGTCGTGCACTACGAGACGCTCGACGGCGAGCACCACAGCCTGGCCTTCGACTTCGCCATGCTGCTGCCCCCGTTCGGCGGCGTCGGCCTCACCGCCTACGACCGGGACGGCAACGACATCACTGCCGGGCTGTTCGCCCCGAGCGGGTTCATGAAGGTCGACGCCGACTACACGCCCCGGCCCTACGAGGACTGGCGGGCGGCGGACTGGCCGCAGACGTACCAGGTGCCGGGCTACGACAACGTCTTCGCCGTGGGCATCGCGTTCGCCCCCCCGCACCCGATCTCCCGGCCCCGGAAGAGTGCCAACGGCACGGTGATCGCGCCGTCGCCCCCGCGCACCGGGATGCCGTCCGGGGTGATCGGCAAGACGGTGGCGCTGACGATCGTGGACCGGATCCGCAAGGGCCCGTCCGCGCAGCCGCACCGGGCGTCGATGGCGGACATGGGCGCGGCCTGCGTCGCCTCGGCCGGTTCGAACCTGCGCACCGGGTCGGCGGCGGCGATCACGATGATGCCGATCGTGCCGGACTACAGCCGCTACCCCACGGGCCGCGTGCTGCGCGACACCCGCGGCGAGATCGGGCTCAGCGGGCACTGGGTCAAGCTGATGCTGCACTTCCTGTTCATCTACAAGGCCAAGGGCCGCCCTGGCTGGTTCCTGATCCCGGAGTGAGACATGACGAGCTCGAGCTCTCAGCAGCCCGACGACCGGGCCGCCGGCCGTCAACCGGTCGCCGACCTGACCAGGGCGCCCCTGCCGACCACCGGGACCCTGCGCCGACGCCGGAGCATCCCGTACCAGCTCGCCCGGTTCGTGGTGTTCAACGGGCGGATCATGCGGATGGTGCTGCGAGGCAGCCACTGAGGTGACGCACGCCGCCGTGGGGTAGCAGGCCGCGGTGGCGTGCCTCGAGCGAGACGTGCCGGGGCAGCCCGGCGCGGGAGCCCTGGGGGGGGGTACTGGTCGTGCCTGCCTCAGCGGGGTCGCGATGGCTACCGTCGAGTCGTCGTGACGGCGCACTGAGAGGTAGGGAGATGCACACCAGAAAGCTGGGCCAAGGGCTCGAGGTCTCGGCCATCGGGCTCGGCGCCATGGGTATGTCGATGAGCTACGGACCCAACCCGGGTGACCGCGAGGACATGATCGGCGTCCTGCGGTACGCCGTCGAGCACGGTGTGACCTTCATCGACACCGCCGAGGTCTACGGGCCGTACGTCAACGAGGAGCTGGTCGGCGAGGCGATCGCACCGGTCCGTGACCAGGTGGTGGTCGCGACGAAGTTCGGCTGGCACATCGTCGACGGGCGAATGAGTGGCACCGATTCGCGACCGGAGCAGATCCGCCGGGTCGCGGACGGCTCCTTGCGGCGGCTCGGCGTCGAGGCGATCGACCTCTTCTACCAGCACCGGGTGGACCCGGACGTGCCGATCGAGGACGTGGCGGGGACGGTCGGCGAGCTGGTCGCGGAAGGCAAGGTCAAGCACTTCGGGCTCTCCGAGCCGGGTGCGGCGACGCTGCGACGGGCGCACGCGGTGTTCCCGGTGACGGTGGTCCAGAGCGAGTACTCCCTGTGGACCCGGGACCCGGAACCCGAGATCCTGCCCGCCTGCGCCGAGCTGGGCATCGGCTTCGTGCCGTTCAGCCCCTTGGGCAAAGGCTTCTTCGCGGGCGCGGTCGCACCGGACGCCACCTTCGCGCCCGACGAGATCCGGGCGCGGGTGCCGCGCTTCCAGGCCGAGAACCTCGCCGCCAACCAGGCGCTGGTCGACCACGTGCGCGTCCTGGCCGAGCAGCGCGGTGCGACGCCGGCGCAGGTGGCGCTCGCCTGGCTGCTGGCGCAGCACCCGTTCGTCGTCCCGATCCCCGGCACGCGCCGTCGCGAACGGATCGACGAGAACGCCGGCTCGACCCGCGTCGGCCTGTCGGCGGACGACATCGCGGACCTGGACCGGCTCGTCGACCGGCTCGGTGTTGCCGGCAACCGGTACGACGACGCCGGCATGGCGGCGGTCGGCCGCTGAGTGCGGACGACGACGCGCTCGGACGAGGAGGACGCATGAGCACGCGCATCCAGCCCAAGACCGCCACGGTGAAGGGTCCCGACACCTGGTTCACCGGCGACGTCTACGTCAACGCGTACTACGCGGGCACGGAGCCGTCGCGCGCGCGCCTGAACCTCGTCCGGTTCACCCCCGGCGCGCACACAGCGTGGCACAAGCACGCCGTCGGTCAGACCCTGCACGTGACGGAGGGGCGCGGCTACGTGCAGAGCCGGGGTGAGGAGCTCATCGAGCTGCACCCCGGCGACACGGTGTACACGCCGGCGGGGGAGTGGCACTGGCACGGCGCCGCCGCCGACGGCTTCATGTGTCACCTCGCCCTGTGGGAGGCGCCGGGACCGGGCTCGGACGAGCCCGAGTCGCCCTGGGGCGACAAACTGACCGAGGAGGATTACCCGTCGGCCTAGCGGCGATGCCGGCCACGGTCCTCGGTGGCGGCTCGAGCCTGGTGCGCCCGGTACCCTGAGTGCCGCGGTCCGTCCCGGCGGGCCCGTGCGGACGTAGCTCAATGGTAGAGCCCCAGTCTTCCAAACTGGCTACGCGGGTTCGATTCCCGTCGTCCGCTCTCCGTATTTCCGCAGGTCAGATGCGATATCGACCTCGGTCTGAGCCCTCCAGCACAGGCTCCCTTTCGGTTCCACGCGGGCCGTTCTACGCTCGTTTCAGCCCGCTTCGGTTCCAACTCGGTTCCACGGGCAGAGGGCGACTGGCTATGAAGACGGCCGCCCGGAGCGGGGGATCATGGCGCGCAGCTTCGGCGGGGTCCGCCGTC
>DAIDJQ010000185.1 GCA_027451305.1 Cellulomonas sp. | reverse complement strand
CCCCGCTTCCTCACCCTTTCCGCTCAGTTCACGAACACTGAACGCGGTCGTGGGGCGAACCGAACGGTCGGTGCACCGTGACGCGCTCAGGTGGGGGTGCGGGTTCGCGAACCGGTTGGCTCGCTGATGAAGTCGTCCAGGTCGGGGTGGTTGAGGGTACCGGTGTAGTGCTCGGCGGTGGTGATGGTCACGCCGAAGAAGTCGCAGATGCGGCGTTGGTCTCCGCCGGCGTGGACCTCGGCCAGGATGCGGTCCTGGCGCAGGGCGCGCGGGGAGGCGCCGAGCTTGTCGGTCAGCCAGGGCACCCGCACCGGTTCGGTGGTCGCAGCCGACCTCATGTGCACGAAGAAGTGCGGGTTGATCGTGCCGGGCCAGCGCTGGCGACGGTAGGCGAGGTAGGCGTCGAGCCGGGCCTTGGTCGCCGGGGCCAGCACGATGCTCCGGTCGGGCAGCGTGACACGGTGATCTCGGACGTCGACCAGCTGCAGAGCGGTGACCTCCGATGGGCGCAGGCCATGAACGGCGACCATTGCGGCGATGGCGGCAGCGGTCGGGTCCGGGGAGTCGAACGATGCCCGGATCCGTTCGAGATCGACGGGCATCGGGATGCGCCGCTCGAAGTTGCCGATCCGCAGGCGTGCGGTCGGGTCGATGAACAGCACCCGGTGCTTCTTCAGGGTGGCGAAGATCGAGCGCAGCGCCCTGCCGAGCGTGACCCGGGGGTTGCCCTCGCCGGGCAGCACGGCCAGGAGATCCTCGCGGGTGATCTCGCGCAGAGACTCGTGACCGGCAGCGGCCCAGGTGCGCAGGGTCGGCATCGCCCATCGGGTTCGCGTGCGGATCGTTGCGTCGTGGCGAGGACGGCTGCGCGGCGGGGTCGTGCTGCCGTGGTGCAAGACGTCGAACCACGTACGCAGCTCGGCGGTCATGGGTTGAGGCAGGCCGGTGATCTGGCGCTCGAACCAGGTCGTCAGGGTCGCCGAGCGGTCATCGACGAGCAGGCCGGCGTCGTCCAGCGCGACCATGGCCAGTCGCACGTGCAGCCCGTGGTTCCGCAGCTCCAGGACGTCGCTGGTCGCGATCGGTGGGCCCTGGATGCGGTGGCGGGCTTGCAGGACCCGAACGGTGATCCGGGCCCTGGTCGTGGTGCGCTCGGTCCAGCCGTGGCGTTCGGCGTGCTCGAGGACGTGCCGGTCGAGGACGGCGGCGAAGCGGCTGCTCGGCGGATCACCGAAGCCGAACGCGCGTGCGGGGTCCTCGACCCGGTCGTAGGCGAACAGGTCCTGCTGGCCGGAGTGGTGGGCGGGGAGAGCGCTCAGCTGCAGGTCGGTGTCGTCCCCGAGTGGCCGCACCTGGTCCTGTGGCCGGCGGTAGTCGCGCCGGGGGTGGGGCTGGTAGCCGTTGCGGTAGCTGGACAAGTTGGCGAACCACAGCTGCTGTCCGGCGCGGTTGGCTGCGAGCACGTCGCGCGGCAGCCCGACGCGGACCTGGCGCTCGAAGCTCTGCAGCCAGCACAGCCGGCAGGCGTGGTGGTCGTTGACCGCGATCTCCCGGCGGCAGGAGATGCACGTCCCGGTGCCGGGGTGCAGGTAGCGCCAACTGGTGCAGGCCTGGCACAACCAGCCGCGCAGGCGGGTCGCGCCCCAGGCCAGGCAGTCGCGGCAGGACTCGGGTCGCTGCGGTGCGTGCGGGTGGCATCCCCGACACAGGCGCCCGGCCCAGTAGTCGCCAACAGCCCCGCAGCGCCGGCACGGCAGCGGCCTGCCCCTGGAACCGGGCTTGCACTCATAGCACCAGCGCCGCGCCTTGAACGCCTCAGGCCGCAGCCCGCAGACCTCGCACATCTTCGGTCCGATCACGCCGGCGGCTTGGTCCTCGCCCGTCCCGGTGTCGTGCGTCTCCTGCCGGCGCCGAGCTCGGCGACGGCTCGAGCCTGCGGCCTGCGTGCGGCGACGACCTCGGGTTCGCAGATCAGCACATCGCTCGGCATGCAGTGCAGGACCGAGCAGATCACGTCGAGGTCGTCGAGCCGGATCGTGGTCGGCGTGCCGGCCCACAGCCCGGACATCTTCCCTGCGCTGATCTCCAGTCCCGCCTCTGCGAGCTGGCGTCGTAGCTCGGTCGACTTCCAGATCCCCGCCTCGGCGGCCTTCATCCGCATGTTCCAGCGCATCGCTTCATCCCTCCTTCGTGCCGGGTGTGCTCAAACGTCGCAGCGTGCGCTCGTTCGCCGAGGCCCACGAGGCCTCGATGTGGGTGGAGTGCACGTGGACGTACTGGGTCGTCGTGGACAGCCAACTGTGTCCCATCAGTTCCTGGATGGCCTTGAGCGTCAGCCCCTGCTCGTAGAGGTGGGACGCGCAGTAGTGGCGCAGCACGTGGGGCGAGAGTCGTCCCGTCCAGCTGGGCAGCCACCGCCCGACCGCCTCGTTCATGCCGGTGCGCAGCGCACCGTCGCCCGCGCGGGTGCAGTGCCCACTGATCCGGTCGCGGCGTTCGCTGGGCAGCAGCGGGGCACCAGGGTCGTCGATGTCGTCACCGAACTGGTGACGCACATCGGTCAGCCACCACTCCAGCAGTGCGTCGACCTCATCGATGGCCGGCACGATCCGCACCTTCGCCCCCCGACCCCGGCTGCCCTTGCCATGGCGCACATGCAGCTTGCCGTGAGTGCCGAGCTCGGGATGCCAGTCCCCGATGTCGAGCATCACGGTCTCGTTGATCCGCAACCCGACCCGTCGCCACAAGGACGCCGCCAGGTAGTCCCTGGCGGCGGGCAAGTACTTGCGCGCGGCTGGCAGGGACTCACGCCACCCCTCGAACAGCACGCCGATCTCCTCCGCCCGGGGTGGGATCCGCGCGGCCGTGGCCGCGGCCACCGCCCGCGGCCGGTTGAACTCATCGATCGGCTGGGTCACCACGTGCCCGAACAGCGCGTGGATGTCGCCCTGGTAGCGCGAGATCACGAAGTCGTAGAACTTCGCCAGCGACCCCGCCTTGCTGGCCACGGTCGAAGTGGCAAGGCGCCGCTCGCGACGGGCCTCGCGCAGGAAGCGGTCGACATCCTCCACCGACGCGGTCCAGATCGGCCGCCCCAAGAACCGCGCGAACTCGAAGATCGTCGATCTGTCCGCCGACGCGGTCCCGTCGGTGATCCCGACCGCGCTGAGCGCGAGCGAGTACTGGTCGATCAGCTCCTGCTCGAAGTCATCAGGATCCACCGCCCCGCGCGCGCTACGAGCCGAGCCCACAGAACGCACTGCCGCCAGACCCATGACACCGCCACTTCGACTTCCCGAATGGAACGTCTGGAACCTAGCAGATGCGTCATGAATCTTGACAGCCTGTCACCCTATGGTGCGCGACAGTCCAAGGGGTCGCACCGCAGGTCACGGTCCCAGCACGGGTGGAGGCGCTCCAACGAACTGGTGACATCTGAGATAGAAGCACCCGGCGGTGCGCGATGACACCGCTGTGGATGACCTTGGTCGCCGGCGGGCTCGTCGGCGGCGGACTCGTCGTCACCCTCGCCGGGCTCAGTCCAGCCCGCCCCGACCTGGCCGACGCCGTCCACCGGCTCCTGCCCACTGACACCACCCTCCGCGAGGCCGCGACACCTTCGACGCGGTGGGATCGGCTCGGTGGCAAGTTCCTGCCTCAGGCCGCACAGATGCTGGGACTGGCCCGCTACGCCACAGATATGCGCACCGTGCAGATGCAGCCGGAGGACCTGGCGGCGCGCAAGATCGGCTACGGCCTGGTCGGCCTCGCCTTCCCGCCCCTGGCCACCGCCGTCCTCGCCCTGGCCGGGATTCGGCTGCCGTTCGGGCTGCCCGCCGCGGCCGGAGTCGTTTTGGGTGGGGTGTTCTTCTTCCTGCCCGACCTGACCCTGCGGCAGGACGCCACCGCCGCCCGCCTGCGGCTGCGGCAGGCCACCGGCGTCTTCCTGGAGCTGGTCGCGATGGAACGCCTCGCCGACGCCGGACCCACGGAGGCCCTCGACCGTGCCGCCGGCATCGGCGGCTCACCCGTGTTCACCCGCATCCGCGACGGGCTGCTGCGCGCCGAGCTGGCCGGGCAACCCTCGTGGACCGGCCTGACCGACCTGGCGGCCGCCACCGGGGTTACCGAGCTCGGGGATGTGGCCGACATCATGCGCCTGGCCGGCCGCGACGGCGCCGCCGTCTACACCACCCTGCGCGCCCGCGCCGCCTCCCTGCGCACCCAGCTGCTCGCCTCGGCCACCGCCAAGGCCAACGCCGCCAGCGAGCACATGGTCATCCCCGTCTCGCTGCTGGGCCTGTGCTTCATGGCCCTGCTCGGCTACCCCGCCCTCGTCCGCATCCTGCTCAGCTGACAGGAGGAACCCCGCCATGCCCGCACTGCTGACCCTCGCCTACCTCAACGCTCTCCTCATCCAGACCCGGGCGCGGGTCCGCGATCGGGTGGCCAACGACGTGGGGGCGACCACGCTCGAGCTGGTCATCATCGTGCTCGGCCTGATCCTGGTCGCCGGCCTCCTCGTGGCCGCGATCACCGCCGCTGTCCAACGCCGCGTCAACCAGATCAACTGATGGGCCGCCTCATGCGCCAGCGCGCCCCGGCCCGCACCGGCAGACCGGCCGTCCGGCGACGCGCACCTGCCGGTGACCGGGGGTCGATCACCCTAGAGCTGGCGATCGTGTTCCCAGTCCTGCTGCTGATCGTCACCGCGCTCATCCAGTACGCGTTGTGGTTCCACGCCCGCTCCCTCGCCCTGGCCGCCGCCCAGCAAGGAGTGAGCGTCGCGCGCGCCTACGGCTCCACCCCCACGGCGGGCCGGGACAGTGCGCTGGCGTTCGTCGCCAACCACGGCGCCGACACCCTCCTGACCGCCGCGGCCACCGCGTCGAGCCCGGCGGCGGGCCAGGTTCAGGTCGTCGTCACCGGCCGATCCCTCTCGGTGCTGCCCGGTGTCGGCGGCATCGTCGTGTCCCAATCCGCGGCCGGACCCGTCGAGCGGTTCACCTCGGCAGGCGCACCATGACCGGGTCGCGGCTCCAGTCCGACGAGCCCAGTTCGCTCCGGGCCCGACTCCGGCTGCGACACGACGATCGCGGGTCCGTGACACTCGAGCTGGCGATCCTCGCCCCGGTCCTCCTGCTGCTGTTGGGGGCGCTGGTGTTCGCCGGACGCGTACAGACCTCGTCGGCCGCCGTCGAACAGGCTGCCCGCGCGGCCGCCCGCGACGCCTCCCTGGCCCGTACCGCCGACGCAGCCCGAGCCACCGCACTGGCCTCCGCGCAACACGAGCTGGCCGGATCGGACTGCGCGTCCACCGATGTGACGGTCGACGCGGCCGGGTTCGCCGCGCCCGTCGGCACGTCCGCGGCGATCACGGTCAGAGTCACCTGCACCGTGTCCCTGGCGGACTTGGCCATCCCCGGCCTGCCCGGCGCCCACACCATGACCGGCGCCGCGACCTCACCCATCGACAGGTACCGCAGCCGATGACCGCAGTTCAGGCCCGCCTGCGCGCCGGCCCCGAGCGGGGCTCGGTGACGGTGTTCTTCGCCATCAGCGTCCTGGGCCTGCTGCTGCTCATCGGCCTGGTCGCCGACGGCGGGGCCAAGCTGCGCGCCACCCAGCAGGCCGCCGCCACCGCCGCCGAAGCCGCCCGCGCCGGCGGGCAAGCTCTCGACACCGCCGCGGCCGCCGCAGGGGAGTCCGGCCGTGTCGACCGCGCCCTGGCGGTCCAGGCCGCGCAGGACTACCTGACCGCGGCCGGTGCCACTGGCACGGTCGCTGTGTCCGACGACCGCACCCGGCTGACGGTCACCGTCACCCGCACCGCGCCCACCGCGTTCCTCTCGCTGGTCGGCATCGACCAGCTCACCGTCACCGCGCACGCCCAGGCCGTCCTCGTCGGCGCCGTCACCGGAGGTGGCACATGACCACGACCCACGTCCGCCCTGCCCGGACCGGAGGCGATGTGGCACGCGGGCTGGGTGCGGCACTCGCGTTGCTCGCCTTCGTCGTCGGCGTGCCCGCCGCGCTCGTCGCGCTCGCCCCGGTGTACCTGCCCGACCAGATCCCCACCTGGGGCCAATTGCGCGACCGCGTGCTCTCGCCCGACGACGGCACCCTCCTGCTCCTCGTCCTGGCCGCCATCGCCTGGATCACCTGGGCCGCGTTCACCACCACCGTGCTCGTAGAACTCGTCGCCTCCGCCCGACGACTGCGCGCGCCCTCGATCCCGCTGCTCGGCGGCTTCCAACGCACCGCATCACAACTCATCGCCACGGCCGGCGTCCTGCTCGCCACGGCCACCGCCGTGACCGTGCCCACCACACCCGCGGAAGCCGCCACCGCGCTCGGCGTGCCCCTCGATAACCAGGCGCCCCGCCATTCGGTGCCCGAGCCTGCGGCCGGTTCAGCGACGGCCGACCGGGCGCCCACCCCGGTCGTCGTCACCACGGAGTCGAACACTCTGCCCACGGTGACGGTCAAGCGCGGAGACACCCTCTGGGACATCGCCGAGCACCACCTCGGCGACCCGCTGCGCTACACCGAGATCCGCGACCTCAACCTCGGCCGCACCCAACCCGACGGCCGCCAGCTGCGCGACGCCGACTGGGTCCTCCCCGGCTGGGTCCTCCTGCTGCCCGCCGACGCCACCGACACCGACGCACCGATCACGACGACGAACGCGACGGCGGCCGACAAGACCACCTACGTCGTCAAGCCAGGCGACTCGCTTTGGGGCATTGCCGAGACCCACCTCGGCGACGGCGCGCGCTACCCCGAGATCGTCGAGCTCAACCAGGGCGTCACCCAACCCGACGGCGCACGGCTGACCGACCCCGACCTGATCCGAGCCGGCTGGGTGCTGCGGCTGCCCGGCGGGGCAACGACGGTTGCCGCGCCAGCACGGTCGGCCGACGCCACTCCTACCGCTCCGTCGGGGCCGACGAGCCCGTCCGCGGTCGCACCGCCCACAGGCTCGCCGACCACCGCCCCGGCGGATGCGGCCTCCGCGCCCGCGACCGCCGGAACCACATCGCCGCAGGCATCCGGCGACGGCGCCCAGGCCGTGGCAGACCCCACCGACGAAGCCGACGATGCCCGCCCGGCCCGCACCTGGTTCCTGGGGTTCGCGGCCCTGGGAGCGGTGGGCATCGTCGGCGAGATTGCCCGACGACGGCGCCTGCAGCAACGCGCCCGCAAGGTCGGCGAGACCATCCCGCTGCCCGAACCCGGATCACCGGTCGCCGCGGCCGAACGCGTCCTGCGCACCGCGGCCACACCGGTCAGCATCGACGCGATCCGCACCACCCTGACCAACCTCGCCTATCGCAGCTTCAACGCCAGCCTCGACCTACCCCGGATCGGCGCCCTCCTGCTCGACGAGAACCACCTCACACTCCTGCTCGTCGACGACGCCCCCGAACCCGTCGCACCGTTCGCCGCTGACGATCCGCGCACGTGGGTCGCCACCACCGCCGAGGTCGCAGCAGAACAACTCATCGACGACCCCGACCAGGCCAACCCCTACCCGCTGCTCGTCGTCCTCGGCCACACCGACGAGAGCACCGTCATCCTCAACCTCGAGGCCGCCGGCACCCTGGCGATCCTCGGCGACGACCCCGCCGCCGAGGACGCCCTGCGCGCCCTCGTCATCGAGACCGCCACCTCCGACCTCGCCTCCCAGCTCGCCGTCCACGTCGACGAGCCCCTCGCCGACCTTGAAGGCGCCTTCGAGGACTTCCGCCTCAGCGCCACAGGCCCGCGCGACGAGCGCGCACGCATCGAAGCGGACGTCGCCGCCGGTCTCGTCGACGCCGGGCTCGACGACACCCTGCAGCTGCGCGGGGACGGCGATCCTCCGGACCTGTGGCTGCCGTACATCTACGTCGAGCACACCCTCGGCGCCGTACCGAGTGCGCCGTGGAGCGGCGTCGTCACCATCACCCGCCAGCCGACCGACGCCGCTTGGACAATCCAGGTCGCCGCGGACGGATCGGCGCACCTGGAGCCCCTCGGCATCGACTACCAGCCGCAACGGCTCACCACCGACCACGCCGAACAGCTGCGCTCGGTACTCGTCACGTCGCTGCCACCCGACTCGCGCCGGACGCCCGACGAACCGACCACGACGCTCGCCGCGGATGTCGCGGCGATGAGTGCGGCCCACCCACCACTGCCCACGGTCAAGGACGACGAGCCACAGGTGTCGATCGATGTCCTCGGACCAATCCAGTTCCGAGGGCTGCCGCCGACCGCCAAGGGCCTGACCCCGCGGATGAAGGAACTCCTCGTCTACCTGGCCCTGCACGGCCCGACGACGGGCGCCGACCTGGAAGACGTCCTGTGGAACGGCGAACGCATCCAGCACGGCACACGCGGCACACTCGCGTACCGGACCCGCACCTGTGTCGGGCCGGAGGTGCTGCCCAAGGCCGCCGACGACGGAAACTTCCAGCTCGGCCCGGCGGTTACCACCGACTGGACCCGCTTCCAGCACCTCATCGCGGACGCCATGACCTGCGACGGTCAGGCGCGCGTCGAGCGCCTCACCCAGGCACTGGACCTCGTCCGCGACCGACCATTCCGCGGCATCAGCGGCGGCCAGTTCCCTTGGGCCGACTACGACATCCAACAGATGACCAGCTCCATCGCCGACGCTGCCCACCTCCTAGCCAGGCTGCTCCACGAGTCAGGCCAGCACCGAGAAGCCCTCGACGTGGCGCTGCAGGGCCTGCGCATCGAGCCGCTCTCGGAATCGCTCCAGCAACGCGCGATCGCGGCAACGGAGGCGAGTGCCGGGCCGGAAGCCGCGCGACAACTCCGCCAGCGGTTCACCGCAGAGATGGTGCGGCTCGACCCCGAATTGGCCTAGTCGTGTTGGCCATCACTGAGGGAAACTGATGGAGCGCAAGCAAGCGGCGGCGGCGCAATACCTACGCGTCGAGTGTCGCGGCCAGGCTATGGTTGTCACGGGCCTTGTTGCGCAGGTCGAGAAGCACGTCCTGGCGCTTGAACTCCACGTTAAACTCATCCGGGATCGAGTCCCTCTTACGTTGATCATGGCGTTGTTTCAGGGTGGCCGCGGCAATGCGTGCAGGCCCTCGGAGCCGGAGATGAAGGTCGCTGAGGTCTCGCACCGCCGATCCGGGCGCATCAAGGATGCTGCGCAGGTCGTCGTCGGCTCGCAGTACTTGGCCCACCATGTAGACAAGCACCATCCGGGTGAGTTGCCAACTCTTCCTGTAGGGCTGTGGCACCCGCGTCTTCTCAGCCTCGACGGCGTGCTTGATCGCATCGACGAGGACGACGTGCGCGGCTGTCACGCCCTCATTGAATATCATCGCGTGGTTCTCGCCCTCGAAAAGGGCGAGACGCTTCACGGCGAGCCAAGGCTGAGCGTTGTACACCGCGCACAGCAACTGCGCCGCGTCATCGTTCTTGATTACCGTGCCGACCGAGGCGCTCAGCGTGGCGTCTGGTCTGGTCTCGTAGGTAATCGCGGGGAACTCGGCCGCAAACTCGCTCACGAGCCTCTCTTGGGGGCCCCCCAAGGCGACCATGTTCCGCGCATTCACTGCGGTCTGCGTGTTACTCCTCCATGAAATCTCCTTTGTCAACTGCGGGCGGCCCGCAACTTCGATAAACTTGACGAAAACACGGAGGTCGTCGGTCAGCTCTCCATCGGCGCTCGCGCGGGCGAAGGCGATCGTCGACTGAGCACCGTTGACCACTGACGGCTTCGTCGCGACGAGCTTCGTCTCGTCGAGCGATAGTGAGTCGCATACGACGGTCATGCCGTTGTGGTATGCCAAGAAGTCCTTGTGCTCGTGGTGACGTCTTATGGCGCCGTCGAGTTGGTCCCTGACACGGTTCTTTCGCACTTCCCTGCGCACATTCAGCTCGAACAATGTCCGCGTATCGATACCATCCCACCGGACGATGTCTGTGGCGCGCACGGTGGCCACAACCACGCGATGTGGGGCCGTCCCGATGACCAGCCGCTCGTCGGGCGCGCATGGTGCGACGATGTCTGCGGTGGTGATGCTGGGCGTCGCGACCGCCTGGGCCAGCGGTCCAAGCTTAGAAAGGTCGTGGACCGTGAAGTAACCAGGACGATGGGACCCGTTTGTGGAGTCGACCAAGCGCTTCGCCGCGGCGTTCTGCACGCCACTCGTAATGAGCGCGATGCGGATCCGAAGGGCGCCGTCACTGTAGGCGCCGCTACGCAACTTTCGCACAAGGTCGTACCGTTGTATCAGTTGTCGGAGCTTGCCCTCAATCCTGCTCGCGAGCAGCGCCTCGAGGCTCTCAACGGTAGTGAAGTGTGCGGCCGTCGAAATCAGGCCTGTCATTGAATTGGGCCCGACGTTGGTTGGGCCCTCCGTGTACTTGCTTTGGTAGATCACGAGCGTCTCGTGGTCGGCGTCGCCGCTCGCGGGTTCCAGATAGAGCGCGTCGACACCGTTGTCGTCGTCGCCGTCGCAGATGAACTCGTACGCGTCGAGGTCGTCAAGGCCGACCACGTTACGCAGAAACCACAACAGGAGAACTGATCGGGGCTTGGCTAGACCGCCTGCTTCGTCGAGGGTGGCCAACTTGGCAAGCAGGTCGTACATTTCCTGTTTGCTCCGTCGTGCTGGCCGAGTGTTGGGCGGCAGACTGCTTGTGGATGTCATCAGTGGCTCCATTTTGCTCTGCGCTACCCGCCACTGGGGAGCGTGTTTACTGCAAGTGCGGTGTGGCGCACTCGCGTTGGGAGGCGACTACCCGGACGAACTGCCTATGGGCGAGACGACGGCCGCGAATCAAGAGGACGTCCCCATATCGAAAGTATCGTCGGTGGTCCCCTCGGGCTCTGGCAGCGGGAGCGTCCGCCGTTCTCTCAATTCGCGCACGGCCACGTGCTGACCGACCGGCGTGACGTCGAGGACCTGCTTGATCATGGCGTCGAGAAACTGGTCAGGTCGGAGCCCAACAGGCACTTCGTCTATGTGCACGGTTACGACTCGCTTGGCCGGCGGCAGTTCGTCATCCCAGTGGACAAGTGCCAAGCCGGTTGCGCTGTAGCCCCCTCGGCTGTCGCTTTCGCGAAGTTTGCCCATCATGTCCTTGGTTCTCTCCCACGCGTCCTTCTCGGTGGTGAGGATTGTGTCGCGCTGCAGGAAGAAGAACCCGGTGGCGGCGAGGGGGTAGCGGCCGCGAACGTTGGCCGCATCGCCGTAGGCTTCTTCGAACCGGTTCGGCAGGTTCTTGCCGAACGAGGCGACTTGCGCCTTGGTGCTTAATAGCAGTTCCGGGCCGCGGTCCCAGCGGGCGATGCAGACGTCGATCTGCTTGTAGTAGGCCCGACCGAGAACCTTGGCGTCAGACGGCGCCACGGCAGGAATGCGCTCCATATATGGGCGGACCTGGTCCCCGAGTCTCTGGGGGAGACCTTCGACGAAGAGCACGACGTCGCGTGGCAGAACTCGCGGGCGGGTCGCCCGGGGCCAGACTTCATCGGCGAGGAAGCCTGCACGGCGGAGTTCATGCGCGAGCCACGCGTCGATGCCTTTGGCGAAGCGTCCCGACTCGGAGACGCTCCCGTTCTGGATGGGGTACGTCAGCAGGCGGCCGAGCAAGTCATAGTCGGGGCCGTAGAGAGGGGGCTCCCCTTTGGCATGCAACCAGGGGTCACCTGTTGGTTTCGCAGCGAGCTCAGCGTCGAATGCACTGAAGGCGTCTTCCCTGCTCATGCCAGGTTCTGCTCACGCCCAGCACGGACCATCGCGTGCGGGGACACGCGATCCTTGGGGCTGGCGCCGCGGGCCCGCCGACGGGCTGCGAGCATCGCGTAGGCCTGCTCCAAGTCACCAACTCCCTCGGCGTCAAAGGCAACCCCGTCGCGCACGATCACTTGGTCGACAAGGCGCACAGCGTCGAGTAGCCGGCCCGCGCGGAGGTGTTCGCGCACCCGCGGGCGCACGGCACGGAGGGCGTCGGCGCAGCGCTGGATGTGCGCCGACGAGGGCACGGGTAGTTCGTCAGCTTCGCGCGGTTCAAGCTTTAGCATCCCGCCGCCGTACGCACGACCGACGATCTCCGCCCCAACGAGCGTCACCGAGTTCAGGGAGGCGAGCGGGAGCAACTCACGCCCAAGCGCTTGGTGCTCCTCGGCCAGGTAGATGCCGTGCACGCTGTTGAGGTGATGCACCCCCGCGGCGTTCGTCGTCAGTCGGGGCGTGTCAGCGTTCATGTAGGTCAGGAGCAGATCGGCGGGCCGCACGAGCGGCACCCGCCACCACGGCGAGCGGACCCGGCACTTGTAGGCCATATGAACGCCCTGACTTTCACCTTCGCGGATGTAGCTCCTGGCGGCAGGGCTCGCCTCCTCGGCTGGGCGGAAGAGCAGCGTCGCCGCACCTTCGCGGCCGAGCTCGCTGCGCATTGATGCAGTGAACGTCAAACCGCGCAGATGCCGACTGCCCGGTGGGCTCAGCGGCAGCAGTTCGTCGTCTGTCAGGCCAAGCTCGGCAGCCCTAGCCGGAGAGAGCGTGAAGAACTTGTTGGCGCCCGTGACCATGCCCAGCGTGGTCTCACCCCACATTTGAAGGGTGGAGTACATCGCGCTCGTGGTGGCCCTCGCATACGCGTCCGCACTGGCCGGTGGAAGTAGGGCTGAAGTCCACTTGCCGCTGCTCGTGGCGGGTGTCCAGACTGCAGCGGTCTCTGGGTCAAGATCGCCCAAGGCATCCGCGTCCTGCACCTGGAGCAACTCGCAGTGGTTCGTGCCTCCCGTGCCCTCAGCGAGCAGCAGCACGACGTCTTCGAGCACCCCGGGGAAGACACGCTCCGTGAACAGGACGATGCGGACCCGGGCGAAGCGTCGCATCAAGAACTCGCGAACTTGGGCGGCGTAGTTGACCGAAAGTAACTCGGCCGGAAGCACCAGACCCAACCGCCCCCCAGGTTTGAGGAACTGGGCGGAGTGCACGGTAAAGGCGGCCCATGAGGAGGCGAGCCCCGTTAGGGCTACGCCGGCGCGAAGCGCAGCGCGCCGCGAGGCGGCACGGTCAGCGCCGGAAAAGTCCTGGTAGCGAACGTACGGCGGGTTGCCGATAACAGCGTCGTACGAGGGATCCGGGTCCACCGTGAAGAAGTCAGTCACCCGGATGCGCGCGGTCGCTCCAACCGACCTCAGAACTGCACGCGCTGCGCGCGCGGATGCATCGTGCAACTCGACCCCGTCGAGTCTCGCCGCTCCCATCGCGCTGGTCGATTGAGTTGTGACGAGCTTATGGGCCGCGACCAAGAAGGCGGCCTCACCGCACGAAGGTTCGAGGACGTGGTCTGTAGAAGCACGAACAGCCCATCGAGCCACGTAGTCGGCGAGCTCCGGGGGGGTGAAGAACGCTCCTCGCGCCTTCCTTAGGGCGTCTGTGTCGACCGGCGCGGTGGTGGTCACCGCCGCAGTCTCGTCCATCCGCACCTCGTCGAAGCTCCCACACGCCGAGGCTGCCGGTCTCGTGTCGCGAAAGCCGGCCGTCCGACCGTGGTCCGCGGTGAGCGCCTCCGCAACTCTGGCTGAACCCCGTCGCGTGTTCGTCGTCCGCTGCACACCTGTTACCAGAGGCTCCCTGACGTTGGGTGCCCTGGACTCTCGCGGGGTGTGCCATGCCGTCGATCGCCGTCCTGTTCGCGTCCGTCCCGGCCGGTGACCCGGGGATCAGTCCGAACGAGTCCGGGCTGCCGGGCCTGGGGGTGCTTCGTCAGATCGTTGGCGCGCTGCTGACCTGGGGGCTGGTGGCGTGCGTTGCCGGTCTGGTGGTCTCGGTGATCGTCTGGGCGGTCGCTCGTCAGCAGGGCAACTACGGCTACGCGTCGGGTGCGAAGACGGGGGTGCTGGTCTCGGTGGCCGGGGCGCTGCTTATCGGTGGGGCGAACGCGATCGTCGCGTTCTTCTCCGGCCTGGGCGGGCAGATCTGACATGGCCGTCGCAGCCTTCGATCCGTGCGTCGGCCCGATCACGTTCGTCTGCCAGCTGACGGACGGGGTACAGGGCGCGGCGTCGGACTACGTGCTCGGCGGGCTGGGGTCGGCGTTCGTCGCCGGCGGGGCCCAGCTGGGCGAGCTCGCGCTCAAGGCACTCGACGCCGGCACGGCGATCGACCTGGGCGCCGGCTGGTTCCGGTCGAACGTGGCGGTGATCGCCTCGATCGCGCTGCCCGGTGTGGTCGCGCTGTTCGTGATCCAAGTGATCTCCTCGGTGCTGCGCCGCGAGCCTGGCGGCTTGGCGCGGGCGGTGGTCGGGGTCGGCAAGGCGCTGCTGGGGTCGGCGCTCGCATTGGCGATCACGCAGCTGGCGCTGACCGCGGTCGACGAACTGTGCGCGTACATCGCCTCGGCCGCCGGCTACACGGTGGCCGAGGCGGCGGCGCAGTTCTTCCGGTTCGCGACCCTGGCCGCCTTGTCCCCGGCGCTGCAGATCCTGCTCGGCCTGCTGCTGATCGTCGGATTCCTGCTGCTGTGGGGTGTGCTGCTGTTCCGCAAGGCCGCCCTGGTGCTGATCGCGGTGTTCGCGCCGATCGCGTTCGCCGGGTCGGCATGGGACCAGACCAGAGTGTGGACGCGCCGCTGGCTGGAGATCGTTGCGGCCCTGGTGTTCTGCAAGGTCGTTATCGTCGTGACGTTCGTCGTGGGTGCCTCGGCGTTCACCGGCTCCGGCCCGGTCGTCGCCGGTCAGGCGTCGTCGGACCAGTCGGCAGGCCTGTCGGACGTGCTGGTCGGCGTCCTGCTGCTGGCGATCGCGGTCTTCGCGCCGTGGCTGACGTTCCGGTTCGTCCACTGGTCCGGCCTCGAAGCCGCGTCGGTGATGCACGAGACCGTGGCCGCCAACCCGATCAGCCGCACCGCGCACTCGGCGGCAGGCACGACGAAGTTCGCCGCCCAGCACGTCGCACTGTCGGCGATGACCGGCGGGGTCGGTGCGGCCGCCAGCGGCGGGAGTGCGGCGGCCGGTGCCGCGCGAGGGGCCGGTGGGGCGGCGAGGGCGGCACGGCCCCCGGCGGCGCCGCGTCCGCCGATGGGTGGTGAACCGCGATGAGCGCCCCGGAGCCGACGACCAGGTTCGGCCGCCTCGAGCGCCGCGGCGTCCTGTTGGGCCTGTCCGGGGTCCAGCTCGGGATGGTCGGCATGGCCGCGGCGGTCGCCGTCGCCGCGGTGTACTCAGGCGGGGCAGGGGGACTGGTGCTGGCCGCCCCGGTATGGGGTGTGCTGCTCGCCGTCGGCACCCTCAGCGTCGGCGGGCGTCCGGTGGTCGGCTGGCTGCCGCTGCTGGCCGGCTGGCATGCCCGACGAGCAGCCGGGCTCACGGCAGTTGCTGCGACGGTCCGCACGACGGCCGAGCGGGCCACCTCGCTCGTCGTCCCCGGCCTCGCCAAGCCCCTGGACCTCGTCGACGCCCCGACACTCGGCGGGATGCTGGTCGCCGACCGGCGTGCCGGCACGTTCACCGGGGTGCTGCGCGTGCGCGGCGCAGGCTTCGTGCTCGACGAGCCCGGGACGCAGGAGGCCAAGGTCCACGGCTGGGGCCGCGTGCTCGCCGCGGTGTGCCAGCAGCCGTCGGTGGTGCGGGTCCAGGTACTCGCCCGCAGCGTGCCCGGCGGCCTGGCGCCGGCGCGGCGCTGGTGGCGTGACCACGTCACCGACCCCGCCAACCCGGTTACCGCCGCCTTGGCGCGCATGCTCGACGAGGGTTTCGTCGCCCCGGTGCGCCGCGAGACCCTGCTGGCCATCGCGGTGCGTGCCCCGCACGCTGGCCGTCGCGACGCTGCCGCCGCCGACCGGGTCGCCGCCCAGCTAGCCACGGTGGCCGCCTCGTTGGCGGGCGCGGAGCTGACCGCGGAGGGATGGCTCGACCGGACGGGCCTGGCCCGCGTGCTCCACCAGGCACTCGACCCGGTGAGGGCCGCGCACGCCGAGGACGCTCCGGTGTCGCTGACTACGACGGTCGGCGCGCACGAGAAGTGGTCCATGCTGACCACCGGCACCTCGGTCCACGCGACGTACTGGGTCAGCGAATGGCCGCGGGCTGCAGTGAACCCGGGCTTCCTTGAGCCGCTGCTGCTCGCCGACGTCGGGACGCTGGCCGTGCTGGCCGAGCCGCTGCCCACCGCCAAGGCGCTGCGGGAGATCCGCCGGGCGAAGGTGGAGCACGCCGCAGACGCCGCCCAGCGGGTACGCCTGGGACAGATCGAGGACGAGACCACGCGCGCGGAGATCGCCGACCTCGAACGCCGCGAGGCCGAGCTCGTCGCCGGACACCAGGACCTGCGGTTCACCGGTCTGATCACCGTCTCGGCGCCCGACGAGGCCAGGTTGGCCGCTCGGTGCACCGCGATGGAGAGCACCGCGGCACAGGCGATGTGCGAGGTGCGTCGCCTCGTCGGCCAGCAAGGCACCGCGTTCCTGGCCGCCGCACTGCCGCTGGCGCGAGGTGTGCTGTGAGCCGCCGTGGCCCCGGCACGGTTCCGTTCCGGGGCCACGTCGGCCGCTGCCGGGTGGGTCCCGACCTGCGGCTGCCCGCCCACCGCGCCTCGTCCGCGGTACTGGCCGGCGCCTACCCGTTCCTGTCGCCCGGACCCTCGGACATCGGGGTGCCGGTGGGCACGGACGTGCTCGGCGGCGGGGTGTTCTGCTTCGACCCCTGGGCGCTGTACGAGGCAGGGACCTTGACCAACCCGAACGTGGTGCTGGCCGGGGTGATCGGCCAGGGCAAGTCGGCCCTGGCCAAGTCCCTGGCGCTGCGGTCCATCGCCGCCGGGCGCGCCGTCTACGTGCCCGGAGACCCCAAGGGTGAGTGGGCTGTCGTCGCGCAGGCCGTGGGCGGCAGCGTGCTGCGCCTGGGAACTGGGTCGTCGACGCGGCTGAACCCGCTGGACGTCACCGAGTCCGACGAGCAGATGGGTACCCGGTCGCGGCTGCTGGCGGCCGTCGCCGCGGTGACGCTGCACCGGGACCTGACCGCCGCCGAACAGGGCGCCCTGGACGTCGCACTGATCCAGGCGGCCCGCGCGACGGACCATCCGACGATCCGGCACGTCGTCGACGCCCTGACCGCCCCGGATCCGCGGGCGGCCCGCGGTGACGGGGTACGCGCCGAGGACCGGCTGGCCGACGGCCGCGACCTCGTCCATGGGCTGCGGCGCCTGGTGCGCGGGGACCTGGCGGGCATGTTCGACGCCCCCAGCACCCACCACCTGGACCCGGACGCGCCGATGGTGGTGCTCGACCTCTCGGCGCTCGGATCCGACGACGACGCCCTGGCGGTGGCGGCTACCTGCGCGGCCGGCTGGCTGGAGGGGGCGCTCGCCGCGTCGTCGGCCAAGCGGTGGGTGATCTACGACGAGGCCTGGCGGCAGCTGCGCCACCCGGGGCTGGTGCGCCGCATGCAGGCGCAGTGGAAGCTGTCACGCGCATACGGGATCGCGAACCTGCTCGTCGTGCACCGCCTCAGTGACCTGGACGCCGTCGGCGCCGCCGGGTCGCAGGAGCGGGCGCTGGCCGAGGGGCTGCTGGCCGACTGCTCCACCCGGATCGTGTACCGCCAAGAGTCCGACCAACTCACCGGCACCGCCGCCGC
This sequence comes from Cellulomonas sp., assembly GCA_027451305.1. The sequence continues at coordinate 11,173 of DAIDJQ010000185.1, read as the reverse complement.
CCTCGGCCTGACCGGCCCGGAGCGTGAGCTGCTGCCGCTGCTGCCGCGCGGCACCGGCGTGTGGAAGCTGCCACGCGCCACGCACGTCGTACGCCACGTGCTGACCGCGGTCGAGATGCCCCTGGTGGACACCGACACCGCGATGCGCGAGAGCCGGTGACCGTCCCATGCGCGACCGCGACGTGACCCAGCTGGCCGAGCAGGCCACCCTCGGTGCCCTCCTCATCGCCCCCACTCCACTGGGAGAAGTCCGCTCCTGGTTGCGGCCGGGCGACTTCGCGAGCCTGTGGCACGAGTGGGTCTACACCACCCTCCTGGAACGGCACTCCGCGAGCGAACCGATCGACCCGGTCACGGTCGGCGCGGCGATGGTCGACCGGTTCGGCACCCGCCTCGCCGACGTTCCGCGGCTGCACACCCTGCTGGCGTCGGCCCCGCACACCGCCCACGCCGCGGCCTACGCGCGGATCGTGCTCGATGGCGGGTTGCGCCGGGAGGTCGACGGGCTGGGAGTGCTTCTGCGCGCCGGCGCCCTGCAGGCGACGCTCGACGGCAGCCAAGCGCCGCTCATGTCGACCTGCAACGTGGTCGACGCGGGCTTGGACGCCGCCACGTCCCGCTGGGCCCACGCGACCGGACAGCCGCACGACGACGTCGTCGCGCTCCTGGCCTTGCGGGCCGCGACCCGCAACCTCGACGCCCGCGAGTCCGCCGCCCGCTACCTGGAAGCCCACCCCGCGCCCGACGCTGCAGCCGAGCACCGGCACGTTGTCGACCTCGTCGGCACGCTCATCGCCCAACCCGCCCACATCCCCGACGTCGTCGGCTGGCTGCCGCCGTCACGGATCGCCGACCCGGCCTGGCGGCTGATCTACGCCGCGACGATCGAGCTGTCCGAGCTCGGTGCCCCCGTCGACCTGGTCACCGTCGCCGCAGCCAGCCGCCGCTACGCCCATCACGGACCGGCACTGCCCGGGCTCGACGAGCTGCGCGAGGCGGTCGAGGCCGGCTGGAACACCTACCCGCCGCAGGTGGCCCGCACGGTGGTCGGCGACCAGCTGCGCCACCTGGCCGACATCGGCGCCGACCAGATCCACCAGGCGGCCAACAACGCCGGCGTCCTGATCGCCGAGATCACCGACACCGGGCACGCCGTCACCACCGCCCTACGAACCGTCGTCAGCTCCGCCCTGCGAAGCGGTGCGAGCAACAGCCCGGCCGCGGTCGTGCCGGCGGTGCGCGAGGCAGGGGTTCGGCGATGACCGCGCAACGTCTACCGGTGCGACCGGCACCGAACGGCGGACCCGACCTGACCGGATGGGCGCTGGGCGCACTCGGCGCGCTGCTGGGCCTGGCCGCGATCGTGTGGACCGGAGCCGCGTTGGCATGCCTGCTCACCGGCCGACCCGCGCCCAACGGCGGACTGCAGGCGGCGTTGGCCTCGCTCGCGCACCCCGGCGACCCGGCCACTGCCTGGCCGGCACCCGCCGCGCTGCCGGGACCGGTCGCCTACTGGGGAGCCACCGGGCTCCTCGTCGCCCTTCTCACCGTCGCCACCCTCGTCGGCCGGCGTCTGTACGGGCGCCTGGCCGGGAGATCTCGCGGCGAGGGCGACCGGCTGCGGCACCTGCCCGGCATGGCCGACCCCATCGAGGTTCACCGCGCCGCCGGACAACGTGCCCTGCGTTCCCGCGCCGCCGTCGTGCGCCCGTCCCTGGACGCATCGGCCGACCCCGCACAGGTCGGCTACCGCCTCGGCTCGCTGCGTGGTCGCGACCTGTGGTGCACCGTCGAGGACTCCGTGCTGCTCGTCGGCCCACCACGGATGGGCAAGGGCCTGCACCTGGTGATCCCGTGGGTGCTCGACGCCCCGGGCCCTGTCGTGGTCACCTCGACCCGCCCGGACACCCTCGCCATCACCCTGCGCTACCAGCGCCGACGCGGAGACGTGGCGATCTTCGACCCCCAACGCCTGGCCGGGTTGCCCGGCGGGCTGGCGTGGTCGCCGGTGCGCGGCTGCGAGGTGCCGCGGGTAGCGCTGGTGCGCGCCCGGGGGCTGGCGGCCGGAGCCGGGTTCGGGCGCACCGTCTCCGACGCCGACTTCTGGGCCGGACTGACCGAGACCACGCTGCGCTGCCTGCTGCACGCCGCCGCCCTCGACGGACGCCGCGCCCTCGACCTCTACCGGTGGGCGCTGAACCCGGCCAGCGCCGAGGACGCTGTCGCCATCCTCAACCGCACCTCGTCGGCCGAGGGTTGGGCTGACGCGCTCGAGGCCGCGATACACACCGACCCGCGCACCCGCGACTCCATCTGGCTCGGGGTCCGCCAAGCCCTGGCGGCGCTGGCCGACCCCGACGTGCTGGCGGCAGTCGACCCCAGGCCAGGGGAGGAGTTCGACCCGGTCGCGTTCCTCCACTCGACGAACACGCTCTACCTGCTGGCGTCCTCGGTGTCCTCCGGCTCGTCGGCACCGCTGGTCGCCGCCTTCGTCGAGGACATCACCGAGACCGCCCGCGCCCTAGCCGCCCGGGCCCCCGGGGCCCGGCTCGATCCGCCGCTGCTGCTGGCGCTCGACGAGATCGCCAACCTCACCCCGCTGCCATCCCTGCCCTCCCTCATGGCCGAGGGCGGCGGCTCCGGAATCACCACCCTGGCGGTCCTGCAGTCCCTCGCGCAGGCCCGCAACCGGTGGGGCGAGAACGCCGCCGACGCCATCTGGGACGCCGCCACCGTCAAGGTCGTCCTCGGCGGGCTCGGGAAGTACCGGGACCTCGACGACGTGGCCCGCCTGCTCGGCGAGATCGACGAGCTCGTCGAGACCCGCACCAGTGGGCGGGCGGGGGAGCGGTCCTCGTCCACCTCGGTCCGCTCCGTGCCAGTGATGCCGGCCTCCGCGCTGCGGACCCTGCCGTTCGGAACGGGGGTGCTGCTGCTGCGGCAGACCAAGCCCACCGTTATCGACCTGCACCCCTGGACGGCACGGCGCGACGCCGCGGTGCTGCGCGCCGATCGGCAGGCCGTCGAACGAGCCACCGAGAGCGGGACGGAGGTGACAGCGTGATCGGGAAGGTGCTCGTCGGTGGGCTCGCCGTCGTGCTTGTCGTGCCTGCCGTCGCTGTGCTGACCGCGGTCAGCATCGGAGGGAACACGCAGACGTGCATCTCGTCGGCGGTCGCCTCCATGGCGCCCGACCAGCTCCTGCCGGACAACGCGCCCGAGGACCCGAACCCCACAGCGGGGCCGGGGTCCACCGCGCCCACAAACGGCGCATCCGGCGGCGCCCCGAGCCGCGGGTGTCTGCCAGCCCTGGGCGTCGGCACCGTCGAGGTCCCGCCGGGCACCCCGGTCGACGTGGCCACGGCCGTCCACAACGCCCTCGCCTACGTGGGGGTCGCGTCCGGCTGGGCCGAGCTGTGCGACAAGCTGGCGTGCCGCGCCTACGGCTACCTCAACTCCGGCTACGTGTCAGCCGCTGCGCACTGGCAGGTCATGGTCGACCACGGGTACGCCCACCCGGGCGACCGTTGCCCGCCCCTCGGCTCGTTCGTCTTCTGGAACACCGGCCGGCCGTTCGGGCACGTCTCTCTCGTCGTGCAGGCCGACCCCGTGCGCTGCAATCCCGACCACATCCAGGTCACCGCCAACGGAGTCTTCGACGCCGCCACCGGCAACCACGGCGGGGTCTACCTGCTGTCCCTGGCTCGCCTCGACCACATGTACCTCAGCGGACACGGCTACCTCGGCTGGTCGCCGCCCATCTGCGCAGGTGCCCTCCTGCCCGGCGGCACCAGCCAGCCCGTCCCCTCCGGGAGATGACATGCGCACGAACGCGCCCTCCACCGAGGAGAAGCTCACCGCCCTGCACACCCAGCTCATCGACGCCGTCGCCGAACTGCGACAGTCCGACAAGTGGGCCCAGATGCTCGCCGTCGCCGCCCGGTTCACCACGTACTCGCCATCGAACGTGCTGCTCATCGCCGTGCAGCGGCCCGACGCGACGCAGGTGGCCGGGATCCGGACGTGGAACTCCCTCGGACGGCACGTGAACAAGGGCGAGCACGGGATCGCGATCCTCGCGCCGTGCCTGTACCGGACCGACGACGAGGCCGCCCCGCGATCCGACGACGGCGGGGCGCCTCCGCCGTCTGACGAGGGCCCAATACCGCGGCGCGAACTGCGCGGGTTCCGGGTGGTGCACGTCTTCGACATCACCCAGACCGACGGCACGCCCCTGCCCGACGCCGCACCCCGGCTGCTGACCGGCGATGCGCCACGCGAGGCGTGGGACGGGCTCGTCGGCCTCACGCTGAACGCCGGCTACCGGCTGGAGCGACGCACCTGCCCCGCCGGGGTAAACGGCTGGACCGCACCCGAGGAGAAGCTCGTCATCGTCGACAAGAACCTCGAACCTGCCCAGGCCACCAAGACCCTCGCGCACGAACTTGGACACATCCGCGCCAACCACGCTGGGCGATTCCCCGACTACGCGACCGACCGCCGCTGCCGCGGCGCCGCCGAGGTCGAAGCCGAGTCGATCGCCTACATCGTCACCAGCCACCTCGGCATGAACCCCGCCGCCTACTCCGTCCCGTACGTCGCCGGCTGGGCCGACGACCTCGACGTCCTGCGCCACCACATGAGCACCGCCGTCACCGCGGCGCAGTGGATCCTCGGTGACCTGGAGAGGCCGCCGAGTCACGAGACGGCAGCCACCGCCCACGTCCCGGTCCCGGCCAGATCGCATCCAGCAGTGCCGAGGATGGCAGACCTCTACCCGGCCTAGGCACGGTATCGGCCAACCCGTCGCGAGGCGCGGCCCCTGTGTGAACCCCCGGCAGCACCTGTCTCGCCGCTAGTCAAGCGGGCGCCGCCCGTGAGCCCATCTGCTCGCTCGCTGCCAGCTCAGCCGAGCTCCGACTTGCCGTGTCTCCGTGAACGAAGGGGTTCAGCCACTCGCCGTGGACGCCGATGTCACAGTGGGACCCCGGACAGAGAGGCATCGGTGCTTCCACCTATCGGCGTCGCCCCTGACGCCTCCTCTACCACCGCCAGCCTCCGGCACCGTCCGGTGGAAACTGCGCGGAGGAAACGACAATCTGGCTCTTGTCTTGCTTGTATCTTGATCAGCAGCGATGCGTCGACGTCGCCTCACTCGCGGGCGAAGCGGGGAGCCGATGAATGAGCGACACCTCTGATCGGTGGGGGCCGGCGTGACCAGTGAACTCCCCGACCACCAGGCGATGTTCACCCGATTCCTCTACGACAGCAAAGACGAGGCGGGTGCACGGACGCGCTTCCAGCGCTTGGTGACCGACCTCGTAACGGTCAAGCTGCCCGCCGCTTCCGAGGTCGCCTACCCGGGCGGCGGGGACTGGGGCATCGATACCTACGTCGGCGACCTCGACGGTGACATTGTGGTCTGGCAGTCCAAATTCTTCACTGCGTGGAGCGAGACCCAGCAAGGCGAAATCCGCTCCTCTTTCAAGCAGTTGCGGGACAAGGCGGCGGAGAATGGCTTTACGGTGACCGTCTGGACACTGTGCGTTCCCAGCATTCTCCCGCCGGACCAGCAGAAATGGTTTGACGGATGGCGGAAGCGCACGACCAAGGAGACAGGCGTACGGATCGAGCTGTGGAATGGCGCGACGATCCGGGGCGCCCTCCAGCAGGCCGACGCTCGGCATCTTAGGGAACTCTATTTTCCCGAGCAGGCGTCAGCGAGCGAGGACGTCCCGGTTGCCAAGCTGACGAATCCTGCGACGCTCGCTGATTCACTCTTTGTTGTTCAGCTTGAGTCGGCAGGTCGTGTCGAGACCGACGCGGCCAAGGGGTTCTATTTCACTGCCGAAGCGATGGCGCGGGATGTGGCGGGACGTGGGCTCCCCTCAGAGATCGGCGCCCTCAACGAGGCGCAGCTTGAGGTCCACGGTGTGTGGGAAGAGGCGTACAACGCGGGCCTGGGTCAAGCGTCAGAGGACGGTCGTATCGTCGGGCTCGTTGAGGACGTGAACCAGAAAGTCGGGCTACTACCCAGTTCATCCGCTCTCCGGCTGCGGCCCGCTCATCGCAGGGGCCTCATGCATCGATTGGTGGAAGCAGCGCGAGCCGGGTGGGTTTCACAGTGGCGCGATATCGCGGACGCCTACCGGGGCACACCTGCGCCCGTGGCTCTGGAACGAAGCGGTGAGCTGATCGCTCCGACGCAGGCGTTGCCTGTAGGAGAGGAGGTCGATGATGCTCGATTCCGAGCCGGGAACTGAACGCGCTGTATGGGAAGGCCCCGAAGAGCGAACGGTCTTCCGCGTCGCGCAGCTCGAACTCCTCCTGGCAGTCGCCGACGAGACAGGCGCACAGCTGACAAGTCTCGACCGGCTTGCCTACTTCGACTTCTTCGCGGCCAACCCTTTCGCGGTGCTCGACGGGGAGGCGCCAGACAAGGACGCCCAGGACCGTCTGACGCTGCGCCTCGCTGGCTTTACCGACGGTCAGCTCGCCTACGGCACGATTGGACACCGCTTCACGACACGTCGACAACGCATCATGCATGATCTCTCGCTGCTGGTTGCGCGTGATCTGGCCGAAGTGCTACCCGATCGTTATTCGATCACGCCCGCCGGAAGAGAGTTTGCCGCTGCACTCGGGACGTTCTATGCGGAGAGTTACCGCACCGCTGCGACAATCGTACTGAAGCGACTCGGAAACCTTTCCGAGGTGCGGCTCCGAGCGAAGGCCGAGACCCTACTGGGCAAATCCTGGCTGCTGATCGACTTCCTCGCGGATGTCGAAGGATCTGACGCAACGGCGGGGAAGGTGGACCCAAGAGCATGAGTTCCAGTTCCAGCGTGTCAGGTCTCCGAATTCGCAAGCTGCGGCTCTTCACGCCTCCAGGCGGGGCGCGGACATACGACGTCGATTTCACCACCAGCGACGGCAATTGGCGGCCGCTATCAATCGTCGCGGGAGCCAGTCAGACCGGCAAGACCAGCACGATTGAGTACATCCTCTATTGCCTCGGAGGTTCCGGCTTCCCAGAGCATCCGGAGATGGTTCAACGGGTTGCCGCAGCTGCTCTGGAGCTCGAGATTGACGGCGTCATCCATACGATCGAGCGGACGACGACTGGATCGCCATCGAAGTTCGCATCGGTTCGTCAAGCACCGCTAGACGATCTGACTTCGGCGACAGAGATGCGGTTGGTGATCGACCCGCCATCAGAGCCTGAGTCGTTGTCGCAGTTCCTGCTCGCTTCGTTCGGGATGGGAGGCATCCGGCTCCCGGTGAGCCCGTCAAGGCCCGATTCCGAAACGCACGCGCTGAGCATCCGGGACGTGGCCCGGCTGATGTACTACGCGAACTCTCGGCTCGACGGACAGAACCTCCTCGAGGAGAAGTCCAACGTGATCGTCGCCCAGAAGCTGCAGCAGACGATCGACCTGACGTTCGGTGTTGCCGATAATTCGCTGGCCCAACTCGCCGACCGCATCCACGCTGCAGAGATCGCCTCACGCGAAGCCGAGCGCTCAGCCAAGATCTTGCGGGCGATCGTGGAGGACGAGTACCCGCTGGGACCGGCCGGCGTCGAGATCGAGCACGGTGACGCCCAGCGCCTCGCCGAAAGGCTCCGGACACAGATCGCCGAACTCGATACGAGCGAGCTTGCACGTCAGCGGGCGACCGACAGTCTGAGAGGCGAACTCGCGGCCGTCGAGTCCGAGATGCTGGCCTGGAACGTGCGGGTCAGGGGTCGAGAGAGCCTGCTCGACCGGCTCAACTCGCTCGCACTCCAGTACGCGGACGACAAGAAGAAGCTCACGTTCCTCAAGGAAGCGGAACGGCTCTTCGACCCGCTGCACGTCACCCACTGCCCGGCCTGCCTCAACAAGCTCACCTCGCTGCCACACGTAACGACGGACGGCTCCTGCAGCTTCTGTGGTCACGACCTCAGCCAGGACGGGGACGGCGAGCGCAGCAAGGAGCAACGGCAACTCGTGGAGCGCGAGCTGACTGCCACGACCCGGAGACTCGACCACCTCACCGAGTACCTGAACACCCTTACCCGCGAACTCGTCGTCCTACGAGCCTCACAGAGCACGATCGCCGAGCGCGCGGCCTCGACAGCAACCGAGCTGAACCGTGCTGCGAACCTGCCAGCACCGTTCCTCGCCTACCGAGACCAGCTGTCGACACAGCTCGCGGAAGCACAGAAGGCCGTTGCGCGGCAGGAACAAGGCAACCGGCTTTGGGAGAAGGTCGGGCAAGCAGACAGGGAGAGCCAGATCCGAGCTGGGCAACTCGCGCTGCTTCGCAAGGAACGGCAGGAGCAGTCGAGCCGCCCTGACCGAAACTCGATCGTCAGCGTGGTTTCGGCTCGATTCGTCGAGATTCTGGGTGACTTCGGGTACCCGAAGCTCAGTGACGCGGGGCTGAACTCAAAGTTCATCCCGACCGTTCGCGGGAGCAACTACACAAGAGCGAGCAGCGGTGGATTGACGCTCATCAGCCTCGCCTGGGCCTTTGCGATATGGGAAGTCGCCTTCGAGCGAGATGCGCTGGCGCCAGGACTCCTGATCGTCGACAGCCCTCAGAAGAACCTCGGGCATACCGCTCACCCCGACGACGACGACTTCGCCGACGCCCGCTTGGTGAACAACATTTACGAGCACATCGAACAGTGGCTCGACGGCGCCGGCGCGGGCGCGCAGATCATCCTGGTCGACAACAGCCCGCCGCCGACGGTCGACGAGCATGTTGTTATCCGGTTCTCCGGCCGGGCTGAGCAGCCGCCTTTCGGTCTCATCGACGATGCCACGACGTAGGTGGTCCGGCGACGAGGCGAAGTCGAAGGCTGACACTCCTTTTCGTGCCAGAAGCCCACGCGACTGACCTAGCTATTCGGTGCCCGGTGGCCACCAGGGCGACAGCCGGTGCGCGCGACCCAGTCGGCGATGCGTTGGCATGCCTGCGCGAAGTGTTCGTGCCAGAGTAGCGGCGCGTCGTAGTTGGAAGCGAGGGCGAAGGAGCCTTGCCACGCCAGGTGCAGTGCCGATAGCTCTTCGATGAGCTCGGGGTGCAGACGCCAGCACTCGGGCACGATGCGCCGGTCGAGGCGGTATCGCTCGACGAGCCAGCCGACCCACAGGTCGAGGTCCTCGAGGACGAGTTCGGTGTCGTCCGGGCTGAGCGAGGACCAGATGAACGGGACGGGTGGCCGGTCGATTCGCGGCATCCGCTTGGCGGGGTAGAAGGAGTCCTGCTGGGACATCGGGGTGCCTCCTAGCGTGAGATCGCGGCGGCTGGCGCCGCGGCGGGGACGGGTGCGGTGGGCCGCAGGGTGTCGGTGTGAGCGACGGTGGCGGCGATCTCGCCCAGCCAGGCGTCGCGGGCCAGCGGGTTGGCGGGTTCGGGTCCGAGTCGCTCGAGCCAGTCGGGCTGCGCGTCGAGCACGGCGTCGGTGAGTGCCCGGACGCGGTCGTCGACGAGACGGTCGATCTGGGCGAGGAGCGCCCGCGCGTCGGGATCGAGCCCGGTGGCGTCGCGCACGGCCGGCACGTCGTGGAAGTCGGGCGCGTGATGCCGAAGCCAAGCCCGGGCGGCGGTGTTGAGCTGGCCTATCGGGTCTGCCTTGCCGTCGAGGTCGGCGACGAGTTGGCGAACGTCCTCCGACGGCTCGTCGCTGACGAGGGCCACCCGGTCGAGTGCGGCGTACACCCGGCCAGCGTCCGGGGACGTTGCGATCGACTCGACCACATCCGGCTCGACGCCGAGCGCTTCCAGTCGGCTGGTCCATCGGGCCTGGGCTGCGTCGGCGTACAGGCTGCGTCGGATCGGCTCGAGCCTGTGCAGGGATGTGGCTTCGTCCTGCTTGGCGGCGATGGTGGCGATGGCGGACTGCTCGGCGCCGGTGGTGGCCAGGATGGTGGTGAGGATGTCGCGGGCGTCTAGGGCGGCGTGGGGGTCGGGCAGGGTGTCGCAGTCGGTGTCGAGGGTGTCGACGGCGAGATAGAGGTGGTTGGCGTCTCGGCCGCGGGTCATGGCCACGTAGAGGTTCTCCCGGGTCATGCCTGTGTGGGCGAGTACGTGGGCGCGGTCGACGGTGATGCCTTGGGCGCGGTGGGTGGTGGTGGCGTAGGCGAGGTCGACGTTCTCGGCCACGTAGCCGGCGGGTAGAACGACGGCGACCTCGTCGTCGGACCCGGCGGTGCCCACGAGGCCGCGGCGGGCCAGGACGGTGTGCGCGGGCACGACGGTCAGCGACCCGTCGGCGTCGACGGCGTGGACGTCCCACAGGTCGCCGTTGCGGACGAACCCGCCGGGGCGGGACAGGTGCCGGTCGTTGAGGCGGGTGACGATCCGGTCGCCGACGCCGGCGACGATGCCGGCGCGGGTCGTCGTGCCGTCGGGGGTGACGAGGCCGTCCTGGACGCGGTCGTTGTGTGCGCGGTTGTTCAGGGCGGTGACGGTGGCGGCGTCGGGTGCGAGCAGGATCGTGGTGTACCCGGCGGCGACGTCGGCCGACCATGCGGTGTAGGCGTCCTCGAGCATCGACTCGCCGGGGCCGGCGTGGATGCGCCCGGCGTCGTCGTAGTCGTCGAGCACTCGCGCGTTGCCGGCGCGCAGGGCGGCGGTGGCGGCGGCTTCCCAGGGGTTGGTGAAGCGCCACAGGGTGCGTAGCTGGGCGCCGCCGGTGCGGTCGGCGAGCAGCCCGAACGCGCCGCCGGCGTCCACGGCCGAGAGTTGGGCGTGGTCGCCGACGAGCAGGAGCTTGGCGTTGGCGGCCGCGGCCTGGCGGGCCAGGTCGTCCAGGGCGAGGGTGCCGGCCAGGGAGGCTTCGTCGACGACGACGAGCATGCCCGGGCTCATGGTCCACCGCCGCCGCTCGCGGTCCAGGCCGAGCAGTGCGGTGTCGATCGTGCGCAGCCGGCCGAGGTGATGCGGACCGACGAGGCCGTCGCGCATCGCCACGAGCCGCTCGGTGATCGCGGCGCGGCCTGCCGCTCCGGGGCCGGTGGACTCGTGCAGCCACTTGACGGTGTTCTCGCATGCGATGCCGAGGGCTCCGGCGAGGTTGGCTGCGGCGGTCGACGAGGGCGCCAGGCCGATGACGCTGCCGCGGCCGTGCTCGCGTTCCCAGGCCCGGCGCAGCGCGGCCAGGGTGGTCGTCTTGCCGGAC
>DAIDJQ010000184.1 GCA_027451305.1 Cellulomonas sp. | reverse complement strand
GCGTCGAGGTCTGAGAGGCGCCCGACCACGTGCGGGAGGCCGGCCAGCCCGGGGAGGCCGGTGCCGCCCTTGAAGTCCACCAGCAGCAGGGCCAGCCGCTGAGGTGGGTAGGTGAGCGCGAGGCCCAGGACGAGGGTCGTGAGCAGCTCGGACTTGCCGGCGCCGGTGGTGCCCGCGACGACGGCGTGGGGCCCGTCCCGCACGAGGTCGATCGAGGCGGGCGTGCCGTCCGGTCCCAGGCCGAGCGGCGAGCTCAGACCGTGCGGCGGTGCCGCCCAGGCGGCTGCGACCGCCGTTGCCTGGGCAACGGGTACCCCTGGCAGCGTGCCGAGCAGCACGTCGTCCGGACAGGACTCGATCGGCACCCTGCCGTCCGTGTGCTCCGTCGCTCCGAGGGTGCTCGGGCGGCTGCGCGCGAGCGCACGCGCCTGGGCCTCGGCCACGTCGCGCTGCACGCCGACGAGCCGCACCGGCTGTGGTGCGGCTCCTTCTCTCGCCAGCTGCGCGCCCGCCGGTCCCACCGTCAGGACGTTGCGGCACCACGACGGCACGCCCCGGGCGTCCGCAGCCACCCAGACGAGCCGCTGCGCGGCCGGCGCCCCGGCCCTCCACCTGGACACCGCCGCCTCGTCCTCGGGGCAGTCCGCCACGACGAGTGCAGGTTCCGGTGGGCCCGGGTCGGCCGCAGCCCGCAACCCCGCGCAGGAGACGGCGGTCCAGACGAGCCACCTCCACTCGGACGTGTGCCGGGTCTGGACCGCCACGGCGCCCGCCCCGGCGCTGCCGAGCTCGGCGAGCACGATCCCGCGCGCGACCGCCACGGCGAGCGGGTGCGGACCGACCACGGCCACGCAGCCGCCGGAGTCCCACGGCACCGGGACGTGCACGTCGTCGACCTCCTGTGCCCCGCGTGCGGTCACGAGCCGCACGGCGGCCACGTCGGGCACCGACGCCCGCTCCGTCGTGGGTGTGGACGACGGGGGAAGGGGCCCGCTCCGACGGTTCGCCCACCACAGCAGCGGCCCGGTCAGGCCGGTGAGGAGGAGCAGCGGCTGGTGCACGGCGATCGCCAGCACGAGGCCGGTGATGAGCGTGCCGAGCATCGGGACGGCCGTGGCCGCGCGCTGCGCACCTGGTCGGGCACGGTCGCGGCGCCCGACGACGCTCCGGGTTCGCACCTCGCCGCCGGCCGGTCGGGGGGCTGCGACGAGCAGCGGCCGTGCGTCGCGCAGCACGAGCACGGTGGCGCCCACCTGGACCTCGGCTCCGAGCGGCCAGCGTCGCCAGCGTCGACGGGGGACCGGCCGGTGCCGTCCGCCACCTCGGCCGTCGCGGGCCGGCCGGACGATGCGCGCCGCTCCGGTCGCGCGGACGAGCACGACCTGCTGCGGCTCGTGCCCCGCGGGCAGCCGTCGGCCTGGGCGGAGCCGAGCTCGACGGCGGACCCGCAGCCGGGTGGTTCCCCAGGTCTCGTCGCGCACCCGCAGCCGCTCGTCCGGTCCCACGCGGACCTCCGCCGTGCCCTCCAGCGGAAGAAGGCTCCCTGCGTCAGGCCCTGCCACCACCGCGAGATGCCGTGGGCAGGTCAGTGCACGCCGCTCGTCGGGAGCCGTCCGGGCGCCGCTCGCGGACAGCACGGCGCCCGGCAGGAGCGGTGCGAGCCCGGCCGGGTGCGAGTCGTCCAGCGGCGTGCCGTCCGCGGTCAGCCGGCAGTGCGCAGACGCCCACTCGTGCCCGCCGGTGAGGCGCGCCACCTCCTGCCGCAGCAGCCCCGCGGCCGTCCCCGGAACCACCTCCAGGTCCGTCGATCGGGGACTGCCGAGGTCGGCATGCAGGACGGTGAGACGCACCCGCCGACGATGCCGTCGCCGGCTGGCTCGCCGTGGCGACCCGGTCCGGTCCGGGGGAGGGCGAAGCATCCCCAGGGCGCACGGTCGCGTCGGCGCGGGCGCAGGGTCCGCACCGGCATCTCACCTGCAGGGCTATAGCGGAGCAGACCCGCTCGTGACCTAGCATGGGCCAATGACCCAGGTGCTGCTGGCGGAGGACGATCCGGCAATTGCAGAACCTTTGGCCCGGGCCCTCGGGCGTGAAGGTTATGACGTGCATGTGCAAGGAACGGGTCAAGGCGCGATCGACGGCGCGCCGACCGCCGACCTCGTCGTCCTCGACCTGGGCCTGCCGGACATGGACGGGCTCGACGTCGCGCGCGCCATCCGTCACCAGGGTCTGAGCACCCCGGTGCTCGTGCTCACCGCACGGGCGGACGAGGTGGACCTCGTCGTCGGCCTCGACGCCGGCGCCGACGACTACGTGACCAAGCCCTTCCGGCTCGCCGAGCTCCTCGCCCGGGTGCGGGCACTCCTGCGCCGCAGCGGTGCCGAGCTGGCCGAAGACGACGAGCTGCACGCGCAGGACGTCCGGGTCGACGTCAGCGCGCACCGTGCCTTCCAGGGTGAGCGCGAGCTGCACCTGACAGCCAAGGAGTTCGACCTGCTGCGGGTGCTCGTCGGCTCTGCCGGCGCCGTGGTCGGCCGCGACGGGCTGATGCGGGAGGTGTGGGGCTCCGACCCCACCGGCTCGACGAAGACCCTCGACATGCACGTGTCATGGCTGCGCCGCAAGCTCGGGGACGACGCCAACTCCCCGCGCTACATCACCACGGTGCGCGGCATGGGCTTCCGATTCGAGACCGCCCCCAGCGCCCTCGACCGGGTGTAGCCGGTGCGCCGTCGGGTCCTGCAGGCCACGATCGCGGCGGTCACGGTCGCGGTGGTGCTGCTCGGCTTCCCGCTGGCGTTCCTCGGCGCCCAGCTGGTGCGGCAGGGGGAGATGCGCGGCCTCGAGGGACGGGCGACCTCGGCAGCGCGGGCGGTGGACTTCCGGCTCGACAACCACATCCTCCTCTCCGACACGATGCTCGAGCCGTACACCGGCACGAGCGGCGACGTCGCCTCCGCGGTGGTGGTGCACGCGCCGGACAGCTCCGTGTACCGGGCGGGACCGACGATCACGGGCCGGCAGCTCTCCGTCGAGGTCACGAGCACCGACGGCGCCTCGGTGGTCCTCTACGTGGAGTGGTGGGACGTCTTCTGGCGGTCGGCGCAGGTGATCGCTCTCGTCGTCGTCGCAGCCGTCGTCGCGTTCGCTGCGGGGATCGCGATGGCGATCTGGCAGGCCAACCGGCTGGCGGCGCCGCTCGTGTACCTCGCGGCCTCCGCCGAGCAGCTGGGGTCCGGCCAGGTGCGTCCGCACCTGGAACCGTCCGGGGTGGAGGAGATCGACCTCGTCGCCGCGGAGCTGGCTCGCAGCGCCGACCGCATGGCCGGTCGCCTCGCTGCCGAGCGTCAGTTCGCGTCCGACGCCTCCCACCAGCTGCGCACTCCGCTCACCGCTCTGACGATGCGGCTGGAGGAGATCACGCTCACCACGGGTGAGCCCGAGGTCAAGGAGGAGGCCCGCATCTGCCTGGAGCAGGTTGAACGGCTCGTACGGGTGGTCGACGACCTGCTGTCCCGGTCACGGAAGTCGCAGGGCGGGACCACCGAGGCGATCTGGCTCTGGGACGTGGTGCACCAGCAGGAGGAGGAGTGGGAGCGACCCTTCGCGGTGGCCGACCGGCGCCTCGAGGTCGAGGTCGACCGTGCGACCCAGGTGCTCGCCACGCCCGGAGCCCTGGCGCAGGTGCTCGCCACCCTGATCGAGAACTCGCTCAAGCACGGTGCCGGGACCACGACGGTGCGCGCGCGCAGCGGTGGGCCGTCTGGCGCGGTGGTCGTGGAGGTGGCCGACGAGGGGGAGGGCGTCCCCGACGAGCTCGCGCCGCGGATCTTCGAGCGCGAGGTCACATCGGGAGCCGGCACCGGTCTCGGGCTCGCGCTCGCTCGCGACCTGGCGAACGCGGACGGCGGTCGGCTGGAGCTGGCGCAGCGCCGACCGGCGGTGTTCGCGCTGTTCCTCGCGGGCGTGCCCGCCTCGCTCGCACCCGACGTGGTGCTGCCACGAGGGGCGGCCGTCTCCAGCAAGGGGGAGCGGCGGCGGCGCTGAGTCCAGCCCGTCCGGGGCGACGGACCGCCGTGGCGGGCGCAGGGTCAGACGGTCTCGGAGACCGCGCTCTCCGCGGCGACCAGCGTCGAGCCCGTGAAGACCCACCTCTTGTAGCCGACGTACCGGATCACGGTGGCGGCTGCGATGCCCAGCACCGTCGAGACGTTGTCCGCAAGGGGTCCGGCCAGACCCATGGTGTACCGGGAGAAGGCCAGCGTGCCCACCGGCACTAGCGCGCCGACCACGTTGATCGCCCCGTAGATCACCAGCTCACGAGCGCCGCGGGTCGTCTTGTGCTCGGAGAAGGTCCAGTAACGGTTGCCGATCCAGGACACCAGCGTCGCCAGCGTCACCGAGATGATCTTGGCGGTCAGCGGCTTGTGGCCGAGCACGTGGCCGGGGCCGTAGATCAGCAGGTTGAACAGCCCGAGGTCGACGACGAAGGACAGGCCGCCGACGGCGAGGAACCGCGTCATCTCCCAGAGCCACGCCCGCAGCGCCGCCGTGCTGAGACGGCCCCCGATGGTGAACCGCCCCGA
>DAIDJQ010000183.1 GCA_027451305.1 Cellulomonas sp. | reverse complement strand
CGGACCATCGTCAAGCGCGTCGGCGCGGCCGTGGCTGTGACCTGCTACCTCGACCGCTCCCCCGCGCCGGTGCCGAAGGAGCACGTGGCTGCCCTCGGGGTCAGGGACCGCGGCGCCGGACGGCCCACCAAGCGGGAGCGGCGGGAGATCGACCGGCTGCGCGGTCGGTGAGCGGCGTCGGCGGGGCACCCCGGGACGGCCGTCGCGCCGGTGCTCCGCCTGGCCGTCCGGCGCGGTCAGCCGCCGGGCGCGGTCAGCCGTCGGGCGTCAGCCGTCGGGTGCCGGCGGGCCGACACCGAGCAGCTCCGCCAGTGCCATCGCGTCGAAGGGTGCGCGGACCTTGACGTCGTTGTCGAAGTAGACGACCACGTCGTGCCCGTCGTCGGCCCAGCGCCGGATCCGCTCCGCCCACTGGGCGAGCGCCGGTGGGTCGTACCCGCTGACGTACAGCTCGGTGTCGCCGTGCAGCCGCACGTACACCAGGTCCGAGGTCGGCTCGAGCAGCAGCGGCCACCTGCCCGCTGAGTCCGCCACCACAACCGCCACGCCGTATCCCCTGGCCAGCGCGGTGAACCGGGGGTCGAGGAAGCCGGGGTGCCGCACCTCGAGGGCATGCCGCAGGGGCCGGTCGACGTCGGTGCTGGTCCAGGCCCTCCCGTCGAGGCGCTCGTCGTGCCGCTCCGCGAGCGCGGCCGCGGCGGCCGTGCTGCGCGGCAGACGGGCCAGGAACGTCTCCAGGACCACGGGGTCGAACGGCAGCGTGGCGGGCAGCTGCCACAGGACCGGGCCGAGCCGGGAGCCGAGCGCCAGCAGCCCGGAGGCGAAGAAGCCGGCCAGCGGCGCCTCCACGTCCGCCAACCGCTTCATGTGCGTGATGAAGCGCCCACCCTTGACGGCGAACAGGAAGTCCGCCGGCGTCTGCGCGGCCCAGGACAGGTAGCTGGCCGGACGCTGCAGGGCGTAGAACGACCCGTTCAGCTCCACCGTGCGCAGCCGCCGCGAGGCGTACTCCAGCTCCCTGCGCTGCGGCAGCCCCGGCGGGTAGAACACGCCGCGCCAGGGCCGGTACCGCCAGCCGGAGATGCCGATGCGCACGTCCACGTCCGTCATGCTGGTCCCGTGTCGCAGCCTCCGCTCTCCGAGCAGCTGACGGACGCGGACGTCCCCGCGGGCACCGACGTCTACCGCCCGACGGGGCCGCTCGACCTGGTCCGCACGCTGCTGCCGCTGCGCCACGGCGCCGGCGACCCGGCCTGGCGATGGACGCCCGACGGCTCGGTCTGGTGGGCGACGTGCGCCCCCGAGGGCCCCGCCACGCTCCGGCTGACGCCGAGGTCCGGTGCCGTGCACGCCGCCGCCTGGGGTCCCGGCGGACTGCGGGCGCTGGCCGGCGTGCCGGCGCTGCTGGGCGCGGACGACGACGACTCGGGGTTCCCCGCGCACCTGCACCCGCTGCTGGACCGCGCCCACCGCAACCTGCCCGGCCTGCGCATCGGCCGCACCGGCCAGGTGTGGGAGTCGTTGGTGCCGGCCGTCCTGGAGCAGCGTGTGGTGGGGCTGGACGCCCAGGCGTCGTGGCGGGTGCTGGTCCGCCGGCACGGGACGCCGGCGCCGGGGCCCGCACCGGCCGGGCTGACGGTCCCGCCGCCACCGGCCGTGTGGCGCGACCTGCCGGTGTGGGAGTGGCGGCGGGCCGGCGTGGACGCCCAGCGGCACGGCACGGTGGTGCGTGCGGCGGCGGTGGCGCACCGGCTGACCGCGGACCTGCCGGTCGCCGAGCTCGCCAGGCGGCTGCGCACCGTCTCCGGGATCGGCCCGTGGACGGTCGCCGAGGTGACCTCCCGGGCGGCGGGCGACGCGGATGCCGTGAGCGTCGGCGACCTGCACCTGCCGGACCTCGTGGGCTGGTCGCTGGCCGGCCGCCGCACGGACGACGCCGGGATGCTGGCGCTGCTCGAGCCGTTCCGGCCGCAGCGGCAGCGCGCGCTACGGCTGCTGGAGGCGGCGGGCAGCCGGCCGCCGGCGCGCGGACCGCGGGCACCACGGGCGCGGGCCCTCGTCTGACCTGCGTGCCGTGCTCGCCGGGCACGGCGGCGAGCTCGCGGCGATACTGCGAGGGACCGTCAACCGGAGGGAACCGTCGATGACCTACACCGACCCGGATCGGGGCTACCCGGACCCGCTGCAGCCCGACGAGGAGGACCGCGAGGCCCGCCTGACCGGCCGAGCCGCGAGCACCGTGCTCGCCTTCGTGCTGCTGGCGCTCGCCTTCGTCCTGTTCGGGCTGTCCGCCAGCGTCTCGACCGCGGCGCAGCCGTGGGTGTTCACCGGCGCGATCGCCTCGTTCGCGCTCGCCTTCGCCATCCCCACCGCGATCCTCCCGGCGCTCGAGAACCGGTGATCGGTACCTGACCCGCCGCGTTCGACGGGTCGGGTGCACCTCGCGGTGCCGGGGGGCCGGTGACGGGTGCCGGGACGGCTCCGGCCCGGACGCACGCCACGAGGCGCAGGTCCGGGCCGGGCGTCGCGGGCTCAGCTCTGACGGGGTGTGGTCACCTCGACCGAGGCGACCGAGCCGTCGGTGTTCAGCAGCAC
The DNA here is from genome assembly GCA_027451305.1 of Cellulomonas sp. The sequence continues at coordinate 6,804 of DAIDJQ010000183.1, read as the reverse complement.
CTGCCGGCCCACGGGACGGTGGAAGTTGAACAGCCCGGCCAGCGAGCCCGCGCGCGAGTCGGCGGAGTAGTCGCCGATCTGGCCGGTGCCCCAGTTGGCCTCGATGAACGACAGGATCGAGGACTGGTCGGTCTGCGTGTGGTCGACGTAGTTGGTCCGGGCGTACGGCGAGATCACCAGCAGCGGCTGGCGGGTGCCGGGGCCGCAGCGGTCCTGGTAGCCGCCGGCGACGCCGACCGTGGTGGCCGCGGCGGTGCAGATGGCCGCGTCCTTCGCCGGGTCGTTCGAGCCGTTGGTGATGACGGCCGACTGGTGGTCGTACCAGCCGTCCGAGTCGTCGTACGCGATCACGACCGCGGTGCTGGACCACTCGGGCGACTTCTGCAGCGCGTTGATCTCCTTGACCAGGAAGTGCTGCTCGTCGATCGGGTCGGAGTACGCCGCGTGCCCGTCCTGGTACGCCGGCGCCTTGAGGAAGCTGACGGCGGGCAGGTTGTCCGCCGCGAGAGCGGCGTCGAAGTCGCTCATGTCGTAGTTGTGGTTGGCCTGGTCGGTGTGCCCGATGGTGGCCACGGAGGTCGGGGCCAGGTGGTGGGGGTTGGCCGTCGACGCGTAGTAGGAGAACGGGTTGTGGTGCGGGCTGTAGTCCGTGACCACCCCGCCGCCGACGTTGGTGCTCGTCGCCTTGCACACCGCCTTGGTGCCGGCACCGGCGTAGGCGCTGGTCGGGCGGAAGCCGCCCTGGAACCAGCCCCAGGTGACGCCCTTGGCGTTGAGCAGGTCGCCGACGTTGCGACCCTGCGCGACCGCGAGGTTGTGCGACGTGGTGCCGTTGTTGTTGGAGCAGTCGTCGTAGTACGGGTCCGGGTCGTTGACGACGGTGCCGACACCGTTCGCGTCGGGCGAGGCCACGACGTAGGAGTCGCTGGTCGGCGTGCCCGTCGGGGTCACGGCGCGGATGCCGTGCGTCTGGCCGGACACGAGGTTGACCGCCCCCGGCGTCGAGGGGCCGAACGTCGTGGAGTACGAGTTGTCCGACATGGCGTAGTGCTGGGCGTAGTTCCACAGCGCCGTGACCGTGTTGCCGTCGTAGTAGTCCATGACGAGGCCCGGCTGGGTGAACAGGCTGCCACCGCACGTCTCGACGTCGGTGTTCTGCACGTACAGGTTGTTCAGCCCGCCGTTCGCGGCCTTCTGCTCGGCCGTGTACCCGTGGTTCTGGTCGCACGTCACCGCCTGCGACGACGAGAGCCGCTGCGGGAGCGCGAGGTTCGGGTTGGTGGTGAGCAGGCCCGCCGCCTGGAGGGTGTTGGCCCGTGGCGTGCCGTGGGCGGCGGTGAACGCCGTCCCGTCGGTGTTGGCCGCATTCGGGTAGGTGGCGAAGTAGTGGTCGAACGAGACGTTCTCGTTGAAGATCACCACGACGTGCTTGATGGGTGTGCTGGTCGCGCCCTGGCGGGGCTCGTCACCCCGGTTGTGCGCGGACGACGCCGTGGCCGAGGCGACCACGAGCCCGGCGACGGCGAGGCTCGCGGCCCCGACGGCGGTGGCCCGATGCATGCGATGCACGTGCTGCTCCCTCTGCGATGTCAGATTGGGACGAACGTCCCGGATCCGACCTTTGCGGCAGCGGTGCGGCGCCGCCACCGAGCGGGGTGAACCCTCGATGAACAGCCGCCGAACCGCCGTCGTCGGCATCCGGGGCGCGCCCCGGCCGGATCACGGCCCGTGACCGCGGCCCGGTGCCCACCTGCCGCACACTTACCGGGTGGACACCACCCCCGCCCCCCGGATGAACGTCGAGTCCTTCAACCTCGACCACCGCACCGTCAGCGCCCCGTACGTTCGCCTGGCCGACCGCAAGGTGCTCCCGCACGGCGACGTGCTGGTGAAGTACGACGTGCGGTTCACGCAGCCGAACCAGGCCCACCTCGAGATGGACACGGTGCACTCGATCGAGCACCTGTTCGCCGAGAAGTCGCGAAACCACTCCGACAAGGTGGTCGACTTCTCCCCGATGGGCTGCCAGACGGGCTTCTACCTGATCCTCGCGGGCGAGTGGGCGTACGACGACGTGCTGGACCTGGTGCAGGCGACGCTGGAGGACGTGCTGACGGCGACCGAGGTGCCGGCCGCCAACGAGGTGCAGTGCGGCTGGGGAGCCCACCACACGCTCGCCGGCGCCCAGCAGGCCGCCCGCGAGTTCCTCGCCCAGCGGGCGGTGTGGAGCCAGGTGACCGCGTGATCGCCGTCGACGCGGTCGTCGTGACCGCCATGGCCGAGGAGGCCGAGCCGTTCCTGCAGCGTGCCCAGTTCGTCGGCGCCGAGACCCGGGTGGGGCACGCCAGGCACCGGGTGCTCACGCTCGGCGGCCACGGCGTGCTGCTGGTCACCTGCGGGATCGGTCTGGTGAACGCGGCGACGGCGGCGGCCGTCGCGATCACCGGCACCAGCCCGCGGGCGCTGATCAGCGCCGGCAGCGCCGGCGGTCTCGGCTCGGACGTCCGCGTGGGTGACGTGGTGGTGGGTACCTCGTACGTCTACTCGGGTGCGGACGCGCGCGCGTTCGGGTACGTGCTCGGCCAGGTGCCCGGCATGCCGGAGACGTTCGGCGCGAGCCCGGAGCTCGTCGAGGCGGCGCTCGCCGCGTCACCGGAGGGGCTGCGGGTGCTGGCCGGCTCGATGCTCTCGGGTGACGCCTTCATCGACGAGCACGGCGTCGACCGGGTGCGCACGGCGTTCCCGCAGGCGCTGTCCACCGACATGGAGTCCACCGCGCTGGCGCACACCGCGCACCTGTACGGCGTGCCGTTCGTCTCGGTGCGCGGCATCTCGGACCTGTGCGGACCCGCCGACGAGTTCAACCAGCACGTGGACGACGCGGCCGACCGGTCGGCGTCCGTGGTGGCCGGCGCGCTGGTCCACCTGGGCGCGCTGGTCTGAGCCGCCCCCCGCGCCGGCGGCGCAGGGGATGCCCGGCGGGTGGACGAGCCGGCCTGCGCGCGCCGGTGGACGGCCCGGCCCGAGCACGAACGTGCTGCCGGACGGACCGGGTCAGCGCGTGCGGCGGCGGTCCCGCCACGCGGCCACCTCGGCCTCGACGTCGCGCAGCGGTGTGACCACGGGCGGCCCGCCGAGCAGCTGGCGCCGCGCCGCGACGACCCGTGCGTTGAACTCCTCGAGGAGCTCCCGCACCCGTTCCTCGGACCGCTGGGCGTCCAGCCGGCCGACGAGGCGCTCGGCGTCGGCGCGCACCTGGAGCGCCTCCGGCAGCACGCCGGAGACCTGCTCGCGCTCGACGTAGGACCTCAGCCACCAGTCGGGGTCATGGCCGCTGCCGAGATGCGGCAACGGCTTGCCGGAGTACTCGAGGTGGTCGAACTCGCCGCGGGCGATGGCCTGGTCGACCAGCACGTCCACCCAGGTGCCGCGCCAATCCATCCGGCCGACCGCCTGCGGCGGACCGGTCACGCCTGCCGACCGCTTCCTGCCGGACCCCTCGCCGCCGGACGCCTCAACAGCGGAACGCGCGTCGCCCGCCGGCTGCTGCGCGCGGTCGGGCCCGCCGTCCTGCGCCGCCAGCCGGTCGACCCGGTACCTGGCCGCCCGCCGCAGCGGGTCCTGCTCCCCCACGCACGCCTCCTCCGGTGCCACCGGGTCGACCGCGGGGCGGCCTCGCAGCGCCTCCGGGCCGTCCCCGCCACGATCACCGTACGACGCCCACCACCCCGGGCGGACGCTCGTGCTGGACGTCCGCGGGCACCTGCGACGGCTGGGCGAGAGGCTCCCCGGTTGCCATCTGGATACCCCCGGGGGTATCGTCCTCACTCGTGACCCCCACCGAGAACCTTTCCCCGAGCGCGCCCTCGGCGGCCCGTCGCATCGTCGTCGTGGGCGGCGTCGCCGGCGGCATGAGTGCCGCGGCCCGCGCCCGCCGCCTCGACGAGCACGCGAGCATCGTCGTGCTCGAGCGCGGCTCCTACGTCTCCTTCGCCAACTGCGGCCTGCCCTACCACCTGTCCGGCGAGATCGGCCACGAGGACAGCCTCCTGGTGCAGACGCCGCAGGCCCTCGCCGAGTCGCTCGCCCTGGACGTGCGGACCGGCAGCACCGCGACCGCCATCGACCGCGAGCACCGCACGGTGCGCGTGAGCACGGCCGACTCCCAGTACGACCTGCCGTACGACGCGCTCCTGCTGGCACCCGGTGCCGTCGCCGTGCGGCCGCCGATCGACGGCCTGGACAACCCCGCAGTGCACGCGCTGCGCACCATCGACGACGTGCAGCGGCTGCGCGGCACCGTCGACCGCGTGCTGGCGTCGCGGCCGGAGGGTGCGGCCCGCGCGGTCGTCGTCGGTGCCGGGTTCATCGGCCTCGAGGCCGTCGAGGCGCTGGTCGCACGCGGGCTGGACGTCGAGGTGGTCGAGCTCGCGGAGCACGTCCTGCCGCCGCTGGACGCCGAGCTCGCCTCCCTCGTGACCGACGAGCTGACGCACCACGGCGTGCAGGTGCACGTCGGCGTGTCCGCGACGCGGGTGTCCGACGACCCGGACGGCTCGGTCGTCGTCGCACTCTCGGACGGCACCGAGCTCGCCGCGGACCTGGTGCTCGTCAACGTCGGCGTCCGGCCGGAGAGCACCCTGGCGCGCGACGCCGGGCTCGACCTGGGCCCGACCGGTGCGATCCGGGTCGACGCGGACCACCACACGTCCGACCCGCAGATCTGGGCGGTCGGCGACGCCATCGAGGTGCGTCAGGCGGTGACCGGGGCCGTCGGGCCCGTGCCGCTGGCCGGGCCGGCCAACCGCCAGGGCCGCCGCGCGGCCGACTCGATGCTCGGCCACCGCACCACCCCGCAGGCCGACGTGCTCGGCACCGCGATCGTCCGGGTGTTCCGGCTGACCGCTGCGATGACCGGCGCGAGCCAGCGGGTGCTGAACCGCGCGGGGATCGAGCACGAGGTGGTCCGGCTGCACGGCGGTCACCACGCCGGGTACTACCCGGGCGCCCAGCAGGTGCACATCGTGGCGAGCTTCGGCACGGACGGGCGGCTGCTCGGCGCACAGGCCGTGGGCCGCGCCGGCGTGGACAAGCGGATGGACGTCCTGGCCACGGCGCTGCGCGCCGGCATGACCGCGGACGACCTGGCCGAGCTCGAGCTCTCCTACGCGCCGCCCTTCGGCTCGGCGAAGGACCCGGTGAACATGCTGGGCTTCGTCGCGCAGAACGCGCTGGACGGCACCGCGCCGCAGTGGCACCCGGGCCAGCTCGACGACGCCCGCCGCGACACCCTGGTGCTCGACGTGCGCACGCACGGCGAGTTCAGCCGCGGCCACCTGGCCGGGGCGATGCACGTGCCCCACATCCAGGTCCGCGAGCGCATCGAGAAGATCCGCGCCGCGGCCGCCGGCCGGCCGGTCAGCGTGCACTGCCAGAGCGGCATGCGCTCCTACCTGGCCACCCGGATGCTGATCGGCGCCGGCATCGACGCGCGAAACCTGTCCGGCGGCTGGCTCAGCCTCGTCGCCGCGCACCCGGAGCTGGTCGCCACAGCAGTTCCCACCCCATCGAAGGAGCCGGTCACGGTATGAGCAGCAACCCCTTCCTGCGTCTCTTCGGCCTCGGCCGGTCCGACGACGGCCGGCTTCCGGCCAGCGTGCACGCCGACCGGGCGGTCGAGCTGGTCCGCGGCGGCGCCGCCCTGGTGGACGTGCGCGAGGCCCATGAGTGGAAGACCGGGCACGCGCCGCAGGCGGTGCACGTACCGCTCGGGCAGATCGAGACCGCCACGCGGCGACTGAAGGCCGACCAGCAGGTGGTCGTCATGTGCCACAGCGGGATGCGGTCCCGCACCGGCGCCGCCCAGCTGCGCAAGCTCGGCTTCGACGCGACCAGCGTGTCCGGCGGCATCGGCGCCTGGCAGGCGGCCGGTGGCGCCGTCCGGCGCTGACCCGACCTCCGCACGGCGCACCGCGCCGCGCGGCCCGGCACCGCACGGTGCCGTCCCCCGTCCCCGGCAGACCGCCGCGGGACCCCGTCCAGCACACCGAGGAGTCACCCATGTGCAGCCCCGTTCGTTGTTCCCGTTGCGGCAAGGTCACCTGGTCCGGCTGTGGTCAGCACGTCGACCTCGTCATGGCGAACGTGCCGACCGAGCAGCAGTGCACCTGCCGCTGACCGTCGCGGCCCCCGGGCCGCAGCCGGACCGCACCACCTGGAAGGACTGACATGAGCACCATCGCCGTCGGCGCCGACACGTTCGCCGACACCCTCCGCGACAACGACATCGTGCTGGTCGACTTCTGGGCGGACTGGTGCGCACCGTGCCGCATGTTCGCACCCGTCTTCGACCAGGCGTCGACCACCCACCCGGACATCGTGTTCGCCAAGGTGGACACGGAGGCCGAGCAGGAGCTCGCCGCCGAGGCGGGCATCACCTCCATCCCGACGCTGATGGCGTTCCGGGAGGGTGTGCTCGTGTTCTCCCAGCCCGGTGCGCTGCGCGCCTCCGGCCTGGAGCAGGTCATCAGCGGCGTGCAGGGCCTGGACATGGACGACGTGCGTCGGCGGATCGCCGAGCACGAGGCGAGCCATGCCCACGCCTGACGAGGCCCTCGTCCCGGCTGCGGCGGTCGTCCCCGCCGCAGCCGGCGGCGCCGCCGGGGTGCTCACCGCCGCGGCCGTCGCGGACCCGGCCGCAGTCGCCCGCGTCAGCGCACGGCTGCGGCGGGCACAGGGTCAGCTCGCGGGCGTGATCCGCATGCTCGACGACGGCCGCGACTGCCAGGACGTCGTCACCCAGCT
>DAIDJQ010000182.1 GCA_027451305.1 Cellulomonas sp. | reverse complement strand
GGCGGTCGGCGGTCGCCGCGAGGCTTCCGGCAGGGGCCGGCAGCGCGGCGCGACGCACCTCGGAACCACGTTCTCCCTGGTCAACGCGCTGGAAGGCCGCCGTTGCAGCCACCGGCGCCCCACTGCTCGGCACCGTCCCAGCGCCGGCAGCCACGGGAGCCACGCCCCGCTGCGACCCGCGCTGCGGCACCGTCGTGGCGATCCCGGGCGCAGACGCCGCGGTGTCACCGACCCCACGCTGCCGGCTGCCGTACCCGCGCGGTGCCGTCGTCCGCGCGCCGCTCGGCACCCGCAGGCGTACCGGGGTCCCGAGGGCCCGGCGCAACGGCTGCACCCCGACCCCGGCGCTCGCGCCGCCCACCGACGCACCGGCGGCCGCCGCGAGCGGCCGAGCACCGAGAGCCGCGACCAGCGCGCGCGCACCTCGGCCCGTCGTCGCGGCAGCCGCCCGCGCCACCGGTGGTCCCGCGGTGCCGGTCGCGCCCTGGCTCCCCGCCACGCCCGTCGCGGCAGCAGCCGCCGCGGCGTTCAGCGCGGTCGCGTCCGGCGCGGTCCCGTCCGGGGCGCGCCCGGCGACCGCCGCGCGCGTCGGGCTCCCGCCTGCCGTCCGTCGCGCCGCCCGCACCGCCGGCGTCGTCACGGCCGTCGCGACCGGCGGCGTCGCGACCGGTGTCGTCACGGCCGTCACGGCCGTCGTCGTTGCGACCCGCGTCGTCGCGACCCGCGTTGTGGCAACCGGCGTCGTGGCAACCGCCGTCGGCGCAGCCCGGCGTGGCCGCACGGCCGCGCGACGACGCCGCACGTACTGCCCACCGGCCGCGAGCAGCTGCACCGTCGCGGCGCTCGGCACCGGGGCGCGGCGGCTCGTCCCCCGGGCACCCGTGCGCTCCGCACCCGAGCCGGCGCCGACCGTCCGCCGCACCGCTCCGTCCGGGGACCCGGCAGACGTGCCGCGGCGCGTCACGTCCGGCGCGGTGCCGGTCCCCGGGGCCTTCCCCGAGGGGCCGCCCTGGCTGTCCGGACGGGCCGGTGGCCCCGGCGAGCGACGGCGACGGTCGATCGCCGTCAGCATCGCCCCGGCCGCGGTCACCTCCTGCGGCAGCCGCATCGGGACCGTCTGCGGCACCGCCGCCACCGAGGTGCCTCCCGGCGCCCGCGGGGAGTCCTGCGCCACCGCACGCACCGCCCGCGGCAGCCCCCGCCGCGAACCGTCGACGGAGCGCCCTGCGCCCGTCGCGGACGACCCCGGCACCGTCGCCGGCACGGCCGCGGACCCGGCCACGGACGGGCTCGTCGGGCGCCACCACCGCGGCGCCCGCACGGCCCCGTCGCCGCCGACCCGCACCCCGGTGCGCACGCCGAGCGCCCGCCGCACGGCAAGCGGCCGGCCGATGGCGTCGCCGAACCGCACGGCCATCCCGGCGAGCTGACCCACCACCGGCCGGCGCAGGCGGCGCCCGAGCGCGCCGGGGTGCCGGGGGTCGTCGTCCACCGGCGCGGCGGCCCGGTCCGGGGCCTCCACGTCGGCCGGCGTCCCCGGCAGCGGCACGTCGGCTCCGGTCACGTCGTCTTCGCCCGGAACCCGTTGTGGGCCACCTCGAGCTGCTCCACCAGCTGGGCGCTGCTGTCCACGGTGAACTCCGGCCCGCTCCACCGCACGGCGAACACGTCGGAGAACTCCCAGGCGCGCAGGCGTTCGCCCGTGTAGCTGACGGCGGTCACGGCACCGGTGCTGCGCTTGACCTTGTTGCCGTTCGCGGCGAACTTCTCGCCAGCCGAGTTGGTCACCCACGTGAACAGGGCGTCGCTCTCCACCAGCCCGCGGCTGAACACGAGGTTCGGCCAGTGCAGGACGCCGGGCAGCTTGTGCACGTACTGGTTCTGGCCGCCCTCGACGTAGGTCTCCACGTCGACCGTCAGCTCCAGCCCGCGCACCTCGCGGAACGTGCCGATCTCCACGCCGTCCACCTCGAAGATGAACCAGCCACCGACGGTCGGGTCACCACCGAGCGGCTCCCTGTCAGCTGGCGCCACCGTCCCGCACCGCCTCCCACGCTCGTTCGTTCAGTGCCGAGACGGCCCGGACCATGCGGACACGGTCCAGGTGCTCGAGGTCCAGCAGGTCGGACATCGACCAGTGCAGGTGGTAGGCGAGGTAGGCGATCTCCTGCCAGAGCGCCTCCGCCGGGTAGCGCAGCATCGGTCAGCGGCCGTCGAGCGGGATCTCCTCGATCGCCGACCGGCCGGGCCGCGCGTACGCGACGGTCGCCGACGAGCCTGCGAACGACAGCCCGGGACCCGGGGCGTCGAGCTCCGTCCCGGCGGCTGCGTCGGCCGGTGACGGCGCCGCCGGGACGGCCGGCGTCGTCACCGGACCCTCGGCGTCCCGCTGGGCCGCCATCAGCTCCTCGTACTCCGCCTGGCTGCCGAAGTTGATCACGCCGTAGAAGTCCTGCAGGAACGCCAGGTCCGCCGCGAACAGCCCCTCGATCTCGTGCCGGGTGACCAGGTCGAGCGTGCCCAGCCGTTCGACCACACGGGACAGCACCACGATGGTCAGCCGCGGGTCGTCCGGCCCGTCGATCGTCGGGTCACGCAGCGGCTCGAGCTCGTCACGTGCCGTGGCCAGGCGCATCGTTCCGGTGCGGTGGACCTCGCCCTTCTCGTCGACGTAGCCGCGCGGCAGCGTGAAGTCGTAGCGGGTCTGCATGGTCACTTGACCCGTGCGAGCCGCTCGATCGTGAGGGTGATCGTCTCCTTCACGGCGTCCGAGCTGTCCACGCTCAGCTGGTCCGTCGAGATCTTGCTGGGCCAGCCGTTGAAGAAGTTGAACCGCGCGAGCTCGGCGTGCGTGTGGTCGTACATCACCACGGAGCCGTTCTTGCGGTTGTTGCTCCGGTCGCTGTTGAGGATGCCCTTATCACGGATGTTGTTGAACCACTCCCAGAGCTTGTCGCCGTCCATCTTGGCGGGGGCCACCCGGGTCAGGGTGAGGTCCGGCGCCGCGGTGGTCGCACCGAGCGTCTTGATCAGCTGCTGCTTGCCGTCCTTGCCGGCCTGCTGGATGGTCGCGACGGAGACCTCGACGTCGAGGCCGCCGACGGTCATCAGCGCCGTGACCACCTCCCCGTCGATCTCGAGGAAGAAGTTCTGGGAGACGATCGGGTCGGTCTTGAACAGCCCGTCAGGCATGGTGGCTCCTCGGCTCAGGGTGCGGTTTCGCGGTGGGGGCGCCCGCCGCCCACCGGATCAGGTCAGTTGGCGGACTGCTTGTTCTGGCTGATGCGGAAGATGACGAACTCCGCGGGCTTCACCGGGGCCAGGCCCACCTCGACGACGAGCTTGCCGGCGTCGATCGACTCGGGCGGGTTGGTGGTCGCGTCGCACTTGACGAAGTACGCCTGGTCGGCCGAGGCGCCGAAGAGGGCGCCGGACTGCCACAGCCCGTGCAGGTAGCCGGTGAGCGTGCGGGTGACGCCCTCCCACAGCGTGACGTCGTTCGGCTCGAACACCGCCCACTGGGTGCCCTCCATGATGGTCGCCTCGACCATGTTGAACAGCCGGCGCACGTTGACGTACTGCCAGTCCGTGTTCGACGTGAGCGTGCGGGCGCCCCAGATCCGGATGCCGCGGGTGCCGAACGGCCGGATCACGTTGATGCCGATCGGGTTCAGCAGCGACTGCTCGTTCTGGGTGATCGACCGCTCCACGTCCAGCACGCCGCGGATGGTGTCGTTGGCCGGCGCCTTCCACACCCCGCGGGTGTCGTCGGTGCGGGCCCACACGCCGGCCACGTGGCCGGACGGCGGGATCAGCACCTCGGCGTCGCCGTTGCTGCCGATCGGGTTCTCCACCTTGACCCAGGGGTAGTACAGCGTGGCGAACGCGGAGTCGTACATCGCCGTCTCGCTGCGCCACTCCTTGATCTGCTGCGGACCCATGGCGGGCGGCGCGTCCAGGATCGCCATCCGGTTGGGGTGCAGCTCGCAGTGCGCGATGAGCGCAGTCTGCACGGCCTTCCAGAGGTTGAGGTCGAGGCTGCCGTCGGCCTTGGTCGCGGCGGTGACCAGGTCGGGGACGATCACCATGGTGACGTCCTCGGCGATCGCCAGGCCGTTGATGCCGGTGCGGGCGGCCTCGGACCCGGCGAACTTGCGGCCGGTCACGGGCGTCGGCACCGGGGCGGCCTTCTCCAGGGCGTAGGCGCCGGGCTTGAGCAGCTCGAGCTGGCTCGCGAGGTCCAGGTCCTCCTCGAGCTTGAGCTCGACCTTCACCTGCGTGGACGTCTTGTTGATGACGGTCGCGGCGTCCCGTGGGCCGCCGAACGTCAACCCGGGGTACTCCTCGACGGTCTCGCCGCCGACCACGATGCTCAGGGTGAACGACGACGGGCCGTCCTCGTCCGTCGCGTCGTCCGTCGAGATCAGCACGGACACGTCGGCGTCGGGCTCGACGCTGGTGATCTCCAGCGGAGTGCCGAGAGACCGGTCGGCGGCGGGCAGCGCCAGGCGTGCCGGCTCACCGGCGGGTGCCGAGTTGGGGATCCGGACGATGTAGGCCAGAGACCCGCCGTTGAGGAAGAACCCGAACACGGACAGCGGCAGGATGGCGCCGTCGACGAAGCCGCCGTAGAGCTGCTCGAACTGGGTCCAGCTGGTGACCAGCCGCGGTGCGAGACCCTCGGGGTCGTTCGGGTCTCCCAGCGGGGCCCGCTCGGTGAAGCCGACGAAGGCGGCGACGGCGGTCGGTGCGGAGGCGAGGACCCGCTGCGACGAGGGAACCTCCTCGACGTACACGCCGGGCGCGGTGTAAGTGGGCACTGTCTCTCCCTGCTCTCGCGCCGCGCCCTCGGACGGGAGGGGCGGTGGCGGTGGCGCTGACAGTGAGGAACGTAAGGACGGCCCCGCAGGGGCGGCATCGGTAATCCCTACCGATCTTGGGTCCAAGGTCCCAAATACCGCAGCGAAGCCCCCGGAATCTCACCCACGACACGTCAGTCAGGTCCCCAGATATCGGGACTAAGGTCCCGCTCTGGGTGTGCCGATGACGATCGAGCAGGCCCGGACTGCTACCGGTCCTGAGGATCGCGCTGCACGGGGACGGAGAACCGATGAGCGAGCTGGCGGAGCGGTCGACCACCGGTGCACGTCACGTCCCGCCGCCGGACGGGTCGCCCACCCGCCCCTGGCCCTCGCTCGACCGCCGCGGCCCCCGTGCGGCCGTGCTGGCCGCGCTCGCCGAGGGCCGCAGCGTCCTCGTCGTCGGCGAGGCCGGCGTCGGCAAGACCCACCTGACCGGCGCCGCGCTGGCCGAGTGGGGCGCCGCCCGGCGTGCCGCCCGGACGCACGCGGCTCCCGGGCTCGTCACGGCGCCCGTTCAAGGACGGCACGACGAGCCGACGGTGCTGACGGTCGGCGGTCCCGACGACTTCGCCGGGATCGCGGCCGTCCGGCAGGAGGCGTCCGGACGGCCCCTCGACCAGGCCGCGGGGCACGCCGGCCACGTGGTCCGGGTGCGCGACGACGACACCGAACCGGTCCTGCTGCGCGTCGAGGACGCGCACCTGCTCGACGCGGCGGCAGCCGAGGCGCTGGCGTCGCTGGTGCGCGACGGCGAGGTGCAGGTGCTGGCCACGATGCGCGGGACGCCGACATCGCCCTGGTCGGAGCTGTGGAAGGACGGCATGGCCGAGCGCGTCGACCTCGGCACCCTCGACCCGGCACAGACCCAGGCCCTGGTGGAGACGGCCCTCGGCGGCCCTGTCACCCCGGAGACCGGCCGGCGGATCTGGCTGACGACCGAGGGCAACGTGTTCCACGTCCGCGAGCTGGTGCGGCACGAGGTGGCGTCCGGCGCGCTGCTCGAGCGGAACGGCATCTGGGTGGGGCTGATCGGCGCGGGACCGGGCCGGCGGGTGCTCGACTCCGTCGCGCGGGACCTCGAGCGGCTCGACGAGCCGTTGCGGACGGCGCTCGAGCTCGTCGCCCTCGCCGAACCGGTCCCCGTCACGGCCCTCGACGGACTGGTCGACGGCGCGGTGCTCGACGAGCTGGGCCGCCGCGGTCTCGTCGTGCGCGGCACCGCCCCGGCGCGTGCGCTCCCGGAGACGAGCGTGCTCGACGAGCCCCTGTCGCCGACCGTCCGGCTGGCGCCGCCGGCCTTCGCCGAGGCCGTCCGTGCGCTCGTGCCGCACGACCGCCGGCGCAAGCTGTTCGCGCTGGTGCGCGCGGCCCGGGCCGGCATCCGCCCGGACCACGAGCCGCCCGCCGCCCTGCTCCGGTCCGTGCTGTGGGCGCTGGAGTGCGACGTGCACCAGAGCGGCGAGCGGCTGCTGCGCGCCATGCGCGCAGCGGTGATGCTGAGCCGCCCGCACGCCGCCGTGCAGGTGGGCAGCGCGGCGCTGCGCCAGACGGTGGGCGGCCCCGGCCCGCGCGTGGACGTGCTGCTGCTGCGCGCCGAGGCGTGGCGGCTGGTCGGTGCGCCCGAGCGCGCCGCGGCCGACCTGCTCGAGGCCTCCGAGCGGCTGGCGCGGGAGCACACCGGCACGGACCACCGATTCCGGCAGATCCGCCTCGCCGAGCAGACGGCCGACCTGCACCAGTTCCACGACCACGAGTCCGACGAGTCCCTGGACCTGATCGACCAGTTCCTCGACGAGCTCGACGGGGACGACGACGCGGCGCTGCGCTCCGCCCTGGAGGTGCGCCGGCTGGTGCGCCTCGGCACCGGCGGACGGTTCGCGGAGAGCATCGAACCGTCCATGGCAGCCCTCAAGGCCGCCGGGTACCGGTCGCCGAGCGTGCTGGCCCTGGCCGCGCCGGCCGTGTTCGGGCTCGGGCAGACGGGCCGGATCACCGAGGCCCTCGCGCTCGGCTCCTTGAGCCTGCGCGCCTGCGAGGTGCACGAGCGCGAGCACCCCTGGCTCGGCTCCAACGTCCTGGCCGCGCAGTTCCTGGTGCAGCTGTGGGCCGGCGACGTGGCCGCCGCCGAGCAGCTCGCCGCCGCTCCGCCGGGAGGTGACTGGGGGTACTCCACCAAGCACTCCACCGACAGCACCGGCCGCGGCCTGATCGCCGCCGCACGTGGCCTGTGGAGCGACGCGATGGGCGAGCACCGCGCCGCGAGCGCGACCCTCGGTGTGCTCGACCCCTACGGCCTGGCGGAGTACGCCGCCGCGGCCGGCGCTGTCGCGGCCGCCGCCCTGGGCGACCGGGCGACGGCGCTGGGCCTGATGGAGCAGGCACGACGCCCCGCGCACCGGGCGTCGGCGATGGTGGAGTCGGACCTGCGCCTGATGCTCGTGGACGCCGGGCTGTGGCTGCACCAGCCGACCGTCCGCGCGGAGGCGCTGGCTCTCGCCCGCTGGTGCGCCGAGCGGGGACTGCGTCGCACCGAGCTGGAGGCCCTGCACCGGGCGCTCGTGGTCGGTCACGTGCAGGGCACCACCGACCCGACCGACGCCGCCGTGCTCCTCCGGCTGCAGCGGGTCGGCGACCTCGTCTCCGGTCCGCGTGCCGCCGCGCTCGTGGCCCACGCCTCGGCAGTGGTCGCCGGTGACGCGGAGCTCGTGGCGGTGGCCTCCCGGGACCTGAACGCCTGCGGGCTGTGGCTGCCGTCCCTCCGCCCGTCGGCGCGCCTGACCGCCCGCGAGCGGGAGATCGCCGGCCTGGCGGCCGGGGGTCTGAGCAGCCGCGCGATCGCCGACCGCCTCACGCTCTCGGTCCGCACGGTCGACAGCCACCTGTCCCGCGTGTTCGCCAAGCTCGGCGTCACCAGCCGCGCCCAGCTCCGCGACCTGCGCGACTGACCCCACGACGCCCGGCTGACCACCGCCCAGCGGTCGCCACCCCGCGCCTGACCACCCATCGACGGCCCCGATGGTGTCGGATGGACCCATGCGCGGAGCGATCATCCATGGAACCGGCGACGTGCGCTTCGAGGAGCGCCCCGATCCCACCGTCGTCGAGCCGACCGATGCGGTGATCCGCACGGTCGCGGCCTGCGTCTGCGGGTCGGACCTGTGGCGGTTCCGCGGGCTGGCGCCGGTGCCGGAGCCCAAGCCGATCGGCCACGAGT
>DAIDJQ010000181.1 GCA_027451305.1 Cellulomonas sp. | reverse complement strand
CACCACGGCCGCGAGGTGGCGTTCCGCAACCCGGGTGCGGCGCAGGCGGCAGGCATCAGCACGACCTACCAGGAGGTCAACCTCGTCCCGACGTTGAGCGCCGCCAGGAACCTCTTCCTCGGCCGCGAGCCGCGCAACCGGTTCGGCCTGATCGACTTCCGGGCGATGCACCGCGCGGCGCGGACCGTGCTCGAGGGGTACTCCGTGGACGTCGACGTCGAGGCCCCGCTCGCGACGCTCGGCCTCGGGACCCAGCAGATGGTCGCCGTCGCACGGGCCGTCGACGCCCGGGCCGACGTGGTGGTCATGGACGAGCCGACCTCGTCGCTCGAGGCCCGCGAGGTGGACACGCTGTTCGCTGCGATCGACCGCCTGCGCGCCTCCGGGGTTGCGATCCTCTACGTCAGCCATCGGCTCGACGAGCTGTACCGCATCTGCGACACCGTCACCGTGCTGCGCGACGGCCGACGCGTTCACACGGGACCGGTCGCCGGACTGCCGCGCCTCCAGCTCGTGGCCGCGATGCTCGGTCGCGAGCTGCTGGCACAGACGCGCCGGCGTGCGGAGTCGGATCCTGGCGACGGGCTCGACGACGAGGCGGCCACCGACCCGGTCCTCACCGTGGACGGCCTGACCCGCCGCGGCGTGCTCGACGGGGTCTCGTTCACCATCCGGCCCGGTGAGATCGTCGGGCTAGGCGGCCTGCTCGGCGCAGGGCGGAGCGAGACGGGCATGGCGGTGCTCGGTGCCCAGCGTCTGGACTCCGGCACGGTGACGGTCGACGGCCAGCAGATCCGCACCGGATCGCCCGGGACCTCGATCGCCGCCGGCGTCGCGCTGCTGCCGGAGGACCGCAAGCTCGAGGGGATCCTGCCCAACCTGTCGATCCGGGACAACATCATCCTCGGCGCCCTGCCGCGGCTCTCCCGTGCGGGCCTCATCTCGAACGGCCGGATCGACGCGATCGTCGACGGCTTCATGAAGCAGCTGAAGATCCAGGCCTCAGGCCCGGACCAGAAGGTCGGCACCCTCTCCGGCGGCAACCAGCAGAAGGTGCTGCTGGCACGGCTGCTCTGCCTCGACCCGAAGGTGCTGATCCTCGACGAGCCGACCCGTGGCATCGACGTCGGCGCCAAGATCGAGGTGCGGGTGGCGATCGACGCCCTCGCGGCCGACGGGCTCGCCGTCCTGCTGATCTCCTCCGAGACGGAGGAGCTGATCGACGGCTCGGACCGCATCGTGGTGCTGCGCGAGGGCAGGGTGATCGACGTGCTCGGGGGTGACCGCCTGACCGAGGAGGACCTGATCCACGCGATCGCGGGTGAGGGATCGAGCCAGCCGCCCGACTGACCGTCCGTGCACGGACGAGCACCCGACCTGAGCAGCCACGGAACATGACGGAGCCCCTTCTCCGGCTTCGGAGGAGGGGCTCTCGCACGGGGGTGGAGCCAAGGGGACTCGAACCCCTAACCCCCTGCTTGCAAAGCAGGTGCGCTACCAATTGCGCCATGGCCCCCGGTCCCGGCCCTGAAGGAGCCGGAAGGGCGGGTCACTCGAACGTGTCGGTGACCTCGGCCCACAGGTCCCGCTCGTCACGGTCCTGCACGTACTTCTGGTAGACGACGTAGCCGACAGCCGCAGCGGCTAGGAGCACCAGCAGCTTCTTCATCGGTACCTCCTCGAGTGGGCCTAACAGGACTTGAACCTGTGACCTCTTCCTTATCAGGGAAGCGCTCTAACCGTCTGAGCTATAGGCCCGGGGCGCCGTGACCGGTGGGCCGGGCTGCGCGCGCCGGTCGAGACTACCCCAGCGACACTGCCCGACCCAAACCACGACTGCCCGCGCAGACCCCGGTCTCCACCGGCGTCCGCGAGTGAGTCGTCGGAGCGCTACTCGTCCGTCATCGTCACGTGCACGCCGCCCACCAGCGCCGCGACGATGTTGTAGAGAAACGCGCCGATCGTGGCCATCGCCGTCAGCAGGAAGACGTCGATCACCGCGATCAGGGTGGCGCCGGAGATCACCTTGCGGAAGCTGATCACGTCGGTGACGTTCACCGCGCTCTCCGGGCCGACGATCTGCTTGACCAGGTCGTTGACGCTGGCGAACACGTGCAGGCCGTCCAGCGTCAGCCACACGACGGCAGTGGCGACCACGAAGATGATCCCGAGCGCGAACGACAGCAGCAGCGCGAGCTTCATCACCGACCACGGGTCCAGCCGTGAGATCGCCAGCCGCACCCGGCGGGGTGCGCCCGGCGCCGGTGCGCGGCCGGCCATCGGCTGCGGCGGCGGCACCGGCGAGGTCCGCGCCGAGGTGGCGGGGGCGGTCGGGTTGGCGGTCATGGGCGCTTCCTGGGGCCGAGGGCGTGTCAACGAAGAGTACGCGGCGGTCAGCCCCGCACCTGCCGCACCAGCGGTCTTCTTCAGCCAGACGGTGGAACGGTCGACCGCCTCCATCAAGGGCGAGGGTGCGTCGTCCTCGGCGTCCGGGGCGTCCGCGCCGACCGGCCCGCCGATCGGCGACGGCCGCGCACTGCCGGCCATCGGTGCCGGTGCCGCGGTGCCCTGCATCCACGGGGCGTCGCCGAAGGCTGCCGCGGGCGGGACGGTCGTCGGGAAGGGGCGGCCGACGGCCTCCGACGACGCGGTGGCTGACATCTCCGGGGCCAGGGCCACCGGTTCGGACGGTCCGGCGGCCCGCGCAGCCTGGCCGCTCGCGGGCCGAGCCGTGTCGCCTGTCAGCGGCCGTGTGACGGGGCGCGGAGCGCGGAGCGGGGGGACCGACGCCGGCGGTGCACCGTCGACCGGCCCGGCCGGCCTTGCCGCGCCGGTCGAGGACGAGGGTGCCGATGCCGACCCGGGCGCCCAACCCGTGTCGACCTGCACGGTGTCGTCGGCCGAGGGTGCCTGGCCAGGGACGCGCCGCACGGTGCGGATGTCGCCCTTGGCGGCCGCTGTCGGGCGTGATCGCGGCGGGATCGAGGGCGGTGGGGCGTCGGTCATGCGTCCTCCGCGGGCTCACCGTCGGTCGAGCTGTCCGTCAAGGACTCAGCGTCGTCCGACGTCGATCCCGGGTTGGGTCCGATGGCCACGGCGTTGCCGTCCGGCTGGTCCGATCCGTCCGGTCCGCGGCCGTTGTCCGGACCCACGGTACCGGCATCCTCGCCGAGGTGCCGCTCGCTGTTGCGGGCGATGCCGATGATCCGGTCACCCGGGTCGGGCTTGGCGAAGATGACACCCTGCGTGCTGCGGCCCGTGGCGTGCACCTCGGCGGTCGCCGAGCGGACCACCTTGCCGCGCTCCATGATCACCAGGACCTCGTCGTCCTCGTCCGTGACGAGGGCGCCGACCAGGTCACCGTTGGCCTCCGGCAGGTTGGCCACCTTGATGCCGAGACCGCTGCGACCCTGCTGCCGGTAGTTCTCCACCGTCAGCGCGGTCCGCTTCGCGATCCCGCCCTCGGTGACCGTGAACAGGTAGGCGTCCTCGCGGACCACGTCCATCGCGAGCAGCTCGTCGTCGTCGCGGAACTTCATGCCGGTCACACCGCTGGTGGCGCGGCCCATCGGACGCAGCGCCTCGTCGGACGCGGTGAACCGCACCGACTGCCCCTTGCGGGAGACCAGGATCAGGTCCTGGTCCGGGTTGACCAGCCGCGCAGCGACCAGGGCGTCCGGGCGGCCCTCCTCGTCCTCGCGCAGGTTGATGGCGATCACGCCGCCGGATCGGTTGGAGTCGTACTCGGCGAGCGCCGTCTTCTTCACCAGACCGCGCTCGGTGGCGAGCACCAGGTACTCGGCCTGGCCGTAGTCGCGCAGGTCCAGGACCTGCGCGATGCGCTCGTCCGGCTGGAAGGCCAGCAGGTTGGCGACGTGCTGCCCCTTGGCGTCGCGACCGCCCTCGGGCAGCTCGTACGCCTTGGCGCGGTAGACGCGGCCGAGGTTGGTGAAGAACAGCAGCCAGTGGTGCGTCGTCGTGACGAAGAAGTGGTCGACGATGTCGTCCTCCCGCAGCTGCGCGCCGCGGACCCCCTTCCCGCCGCGCCGCTGCGCCCGGTAGTTGTCCGACCGGGTGCGCTTGGCGTAGCCGCCGCGGGTGATGGTGACCACCATCTCCTCCTCGGCGATGAGGTCCTCCACGGAGACCTCGCCGTCGAAGGGGAGGATGCGCGTGCGGCGCTCGTCGCCGTACTTGTCGACGATCTCAGCGAGCTCGGTGGAGACGATGTCCCGCTGCCGCTGCGGCGAGGAGAGGATCGCGTTGTACTCCGCGATCTTCGCCTCGAGCTCGGCGTACCGGTCGAGGATCTGCTGACGCTCCAGGGCGGCCAGCTGACGCAGCTGCATCCGCAGGATCGCGGTGGCCTGCTCCTCGTCGATGTCGAGGAGCGCCATCAGCCCCTCGCGGGCAGCCTCGGCGCTCGACGAGGCCCTGATCAGGGCGATCACGGCATCCATCTGGTCCAGCGCCTTGAGGTAGGCGCGGTAGATGTGGATCTGCCGCTCGGCCTCGGCCAGGCGGTGCCGGGTGCGGCGCACCACGACGTCCAGCTGGTGCGTGGTCCAGTGCCGGATGAACGCGTCGATGCTGAGCGTGCGCGGCACGCCGTCGACCAGCGCGAGCATGTTGGCGCCGAAGGTGTCCTGCAGCTGGGTGTGCTTGTAGAGGTTGTTCAGCACCACCTTGGCGACGGCGTCCCGCTTGAGGACGATCACCAGCCGCTGGCCCGTCCGGCCGGATGTCTCGTCCCGGATGTCGGCGATGCCGCCCACCCGGTTCTCGCGCACCAGCTCGGCGATCTTCTTGGCCAGCGTGTCCGGGTTGACCTGGTACGGCAGCTCGGTGACCACCAGGCACTGCCGGCCCTGGATCTCCTCGACCTCCACCACCGCGCGCATGGTGATCGAGCCGCGGCCGGTGCGGTACGCCTCCTCGATGGCCTTGTGGCCGAGGATCGTCGCCGCCGTGGGGAAGTCGGGGCCCTTGATCAGCCCGAGCAGCGCCTCGAGCAGCTCCTCGCGGGTGGCCTCCGGGTGGTCCAGGTGCCACTGCACGCC
>DAIDJQ010000180.1 GCA_027451305.1 Cellulomonas sp. | reverse complement strand
GGCGCGCTTGGCCATGTTCTGCGCGGCGACCGCCTTCGTCGCCTTGGCGCGCATCTTGTCGGCCTGGGCCAGCAGCACCGCGGCCTTCTTCTCGGCGTTCGCGCGCTCCCGCCGGCGGCGCTTCTCGTCCGTCTCGCGCTGGGTGAGGTACGCGTCCCACCCGAGTGCGTACTGGTCGATCACGCCGCGGTTGGCGTCCAGGTGGAAGCCCTTGTTCACGCATGCGCGCAGCAGCTCGGCGTCGTGGCTGATGACCACGAACCCGCCGGAGTAGGCCTTGAGCCAGTCGCGCAGCCACATGATCGAGTCCGCGTCCAGGTGGTTGGTCGGCTCGTCGAGAAGCAGGGTCTGTGCACCGGAGAACAGGATCCGGGCCAGCTCGACGCGACGGCGCTGGCCGCCGGAGAGCGTGCCGAGGTCCTGGGACAGCACCCGGTCGTCCAGGCCCAGGTTCGAGGTGATGCGATGGGCCTCGCTCTCCGCGGCATACCCACCCGCCGCCGTGAACCGCGCCTCCAGGCGGGCGTACCGGTCCATCGCGGCGTCCCGGACCGAGTCGTCGGCGCTGGCCATCGCGCCCTCGGCCTCGCGCATCGCGCGGACGACCTCGTCGAGACCGCGGGCCGAGAGCACGCGGTGCATGGCCAGCTGATCGTCGTCCCCCGTGCTGGGGTCCTGCGGCAGGTAGCCGATCTCGCCGCCACGCTGCACCTGGCCACCGGTGGGCTGCGCCTGACCGGCCAGCACGCGGGTCAGGGTGGTCTTGCCGGCACCGTTGCGGCCCACCAGGCCGATGCGGTCCCCCGCCGCGACGCGGAAGCTGGTGGGCTCGAGAAGGACGCGTGCGCCGATGCGCAGCTCCACGCCCTGGGCGACGATCACTGGTGAGTTCCTCCGACGACTGGCGCTCGGGCCTTGGGCCGGGGCACAAACGCCCGCAAGTCTACGACCGGCTAGCGTGGCCGAGGTCCGCCGAGCGCGGCGACGCACCTCGGTCGCGCAGGCCCGACGTCCCGGAGCGACGAGCCGGGGTGGCCTGCCCGACGACCCGACCCTGACGACCGGAGCTCCCCATGTCCAGCGGAACACCCAGCCCGATGCCCGGTGACGCCCCCCGCCCGACGCCTGACCAGGGCTCCTGCGACCGGGTCGACCCGGTTCACCCAGGCGCCGGCGACGCCGCGGCACTCGCGGCAGCGGGCGTGACCGCACTTCCCGTCCCGGCTGCCCGGCGGTCCCCCGCCGGCGACATCGCCCTGGTCGGCGTGCTCGCAGCCTTCATCGCCGCGTGCGCCGTCCTGCCGCCGATCCCGACCGGCATCGCGGTGCCGATCACGCTGCAGACCTTCGCCATCACGTTGGCGGGCCTGCTGCTGGGTGCCCGGCGCGGGGCGCTGGCGGTGGCGCTGTACCTGGCGGTGGGGCTGGCCGGTGTGCCCGTGCTCGCGGGCGGGACCGGTGGGCTCGGGGTGCTGGCCGGTCCCACGGTCGGGTACCTGGCGGCATTCGTCCCGGCGGCCGCCGTGGCCGGCGCCCTGGCGGGCGCCGCGCGTCGGGTGCGTCCGGCACGTCGGTTCGCTGTGCTGGCCTGGGCCGGGGTCGCCGCCGGCTGGCTCGTCGTGCGACCGCTCGGCATCGCCGGCCTCGCCTGGCGCACCGGCATGTCGCTGCAGGCCGCCTTCGTCGTCGACCTGCGCTTCTGGCCCGGCGACCTGCTCAAGTGCCTCCTCGCCGCCGCGGTGGCCGCCGCCGCCCTGCGCGCCTTCCCCGACCTGCTGCGCGACCGTCGGTGATCGAGCTCGACCGGGCCGAGGTCACGGCCTGGGCGCCGGACCCGGTCGACGGGCGGGACCGGACCGTGCGCATCCTCGGTCCGGTGACGGTGCGGCTGCCCGAACGGCGGGTCGCAGTGGTGGGTGCCAACGGCTCGGGCAAGTCCACGCTGGCCCGGCTGATCGACGGTCTGGTGCTGCCGTCTGCCGGGGCCGTCCGGGTGGACGGGCTGGACACCGCACGGGAGGGCGCGGCGGTGCGCCGACGGGTCGGCTTCCTCTTCACCGACCCGGACGCGCAGGTGGTCATGCCCACGCCCGCCGAGGACGTGGCGCTCTCGTTGCGACGGATGCCCGGGACCGCGGCGCAACGGCAGGCGGCCGCCCGGGAGTGGTTGGCACGGTTCGGTCTCGGGGCCCACGCCGACCTTCCCGTGCATGCGCTGTCCGCGGGTCAGCGTCAGCTCCTGGCGCTCGCGGCCGTGCTCGCCACGGAGCCCAGGGTGCTCGTGTGCGACGAGCCCACCACGCTGCTGGACCTGCGGTGGCGGCGGGTGGTCGACGAGTTGCTCGACGGGCTGGACCAGCAGGTGGTGCTGGTGACGCACGACCTCGACGCGGCGGCCCGCGCCGACCGGGTGCTGGTGGTGGACGGTGGGCTGGTGGTCCATGACGGACCGCCGGGGCCGGCTCTGGCCGCCTACCGGACGCTGATGGCCGGTGCGCCGACGACGCCCGTGGCGTCCGAGCGCGACGGCGCCGACCGGGCGCAGCTCAGTGGAGACACCCGCGCCCCGGCGATCGCGCCATGAGCCGCGGCCGGCGTCGCGCGACCTGGACCGGACCGCTCGGCCTCTACGTGCCCGGGGACAGCCCGCTGCACCGGGCCCCCGTGTCGTTGTCGCTCGGCGCGACGGCCGTGTTCGCCGCCGCCGTGGTGCTGACCCCCGGCCTCCGCGCCGCGCTCGGTGGGGTGCTGGTGGCCGCGGCCGGCGCGGTGCTCGCGCGGCTGCCCGTGCGGCGGGTGCTGCACGGGCTCCGACCGGCCCTCGTCGCGGCCGCGTTCGTCGGGATCGGCCGCGGCTGGACCGGAGGCGTGCCCGCCGGCGCCGCGGCCGGGCTGGACCTGCTGGCCGTGGTGCTCGCCGGGGTGGTGCTGGTGGCGACCACCAGGGCCGACGAGCTGCTCTCGGCCCTCACGGCCGCGATCCGTCCGTTCCGCCGGTTCGGTGCACGGCCGGGCTCGGTGGCGCTCGCGGCGGCGGTGATGCTGCGCAGCGTCCCGGCGCTCGTCGTCGTCCTGGGCGAGTCGAGAGACGCGGCGAGGGCACGCGGCCTCGAACGGTCGCCGCGCGCGGTCGTCGTACCCGCCGGGGTACGGGCCGTCGCCCATGCACGCGCGGTGGGTGACGCGCTGGCGGCCCGTGGGCTCCCCGACGACTGAGGCGCCGGCTCGGGCTCCTCAGATGTTGAAGCCGATCGCCCGCATCTGCTCGCGCCCGTCCTCCGTGATCCGCTCCGGTCCCCACGGCGGCATCCACACCCAGCTGATCCGGAAGGCGTCGACGATCCCGTCGAGCACCTGCGCGGTCTGGTCCTCGATCATGTCCGTCAGCGGGCAGGCCGCCGAGGTGAGCGTCATGTCGATGGTGGCCGTGTTCGTCTGGTCGACGACCACGCCGTAGACGAGGCCGAGGTCGACGACGTTGATCCCGAGCTCGGGGTCGATGACGTCCCGCATCGCCTCCTCGACGTCGGCGGCGGTGGCCGGTGCCGTGCGCGGGCCCGGTGTCTGGTCGATGCTCATGCGTCCTCCTGGGTACGGGCGCCGGACAGGATGAGGGCGTCGGACATGGCGACCCAGCCGAGCAGGGCGCACTTCACGCGGGCGGAGTAGCGGGACACGCCGGTGAACGCCGCGGCGTCGCCGAGGGCCTCCTCGGCGTCCTCGTCGTCCAGGCCGGCACCGCGCGACTGCATCAGTGCACGGAACGAGGCGTGCAGCGCGTCGACGGTCGGCAGGTCCTGGCCGACGACGAGGT
Organism: Cellulomonas sp.; assembly: GCA_027451305.1. The sequence continues at coordinate 3,554 of DAIDJQ010000180.1, read as the reverse complement.
CGTGCAGGACGGACGCCGACGCCTGCGAGATGGAGCAGCCCTGGCCGTCCCAGCGCAGGTCGCGCAGCACCGGCACCGGACCGCTCGTGTCGACGTCCACCCGGACCGTCAGCTCGTCACCGCACGTCGGGTTCACCTGGTGCGACACGCCGCAGGAGTCCGCGTGCTCGGCCACCGCGACGGCGACCGTCCCGGTGCCCTCCGGCAGGCCCCGGCCGTGCGGGTACTTCGCGTGGTCCAGGATCACCTGCTGGTAGAGCTGTTCCATCGAGCCGGCACTCACCGGTCACCTCCGAGTCGCTGGGCGCGCTCGTCGTCGCCCACACCGAAGAACGCCCGGACCCCCGCGAGCGCTTCCCGGAAGACGGCCACCTCCTCCTCGGTGGTGTAGACCGAGGCGCTGGCACGGGCCGTCGCGGCGACGCCGAACCTGCGGTGCAGCGGCTGGGCGCAGTGGTGGCCCACCCGCACGGCCACGCCCGCGTCGTCCAGCACCTGACCCACGTCGTGCGCGTGCACGCCGTCGACGACGAAGGACACCGTCGCCAGCCGGTCGCGGTTCTCCGTCGGGCCGATCACCCGCACCCCGGGCACCGAGGCGACCGCGTCGAGCAGCAGCCCCGCGAGCCGGCGCTCGTGCGCCGCCACCGCATCCATGCCGAGCTCGGCCAGGTAGTCGGCCGCGGCACCCATGCCGATCGCCTGGGCGACCATCTGCGTGCCGGCCTCGAACCGCTGCGGCGGCGGTGCGTAGGTGGTCGTCTCCATGGTGACCACCTCGACCATCGACCCACCGGTGAGGAACGGGGGCAGGTCCACGAGCAGCTCGCGCCGCCCGTAGAGCGCCCCCACCCCCGTCGGCCCCAGCATCTTGTGCCCCGAGAACGCGGCGAAATCCACGCCGAGCGCGTGCAGGTCGACCGGTAGGTGCGGCACCGACTGGCAGGCGTCGAGCACCGTCAGGGCGCCGACCTCGCGTGCTCGGGCGACGAACGGCGCCACCGGTGTGATCGCGCCGGTCACGTTCGAGGCGTGGGTGAACGCCAGCACCCGGGTGCGCTCGCCGACCACCGTCGCCAGGTCGTCGAGCCGGACGCGGCCGTCGTCGTCCAGGCTCAGCCAGCGCAGGGTCGCCCCCGTGCGGGCGGCGAGCTCCTGCCACGGCACGAGGTTCGCATGGTGCTCCGCCTCCGTGACCACGATCTCGTCGCCCGGGCCGAGCGCGAACCGCCGCGCCACCGCGCCGCCGCGGCCGAGGCTCGCGTTGGACATCGCGTACGCGACGAGGTTCAGCCCCTCCGTCGCGTTGGACGTCCAGACGAGCTCGTCGGGCGCGACCCCGACGAACGCCGCCACGCGCTCGCGCGCGTGCTCGAAGGCCTCGGTAGCCTCCTCGGCGAGCTGATGGGCCCCGCGGTGCACGGCGGCGTTGCGCTGCGTGTAGAAGTCCTGCTCGGCGTCGAGCACCACCTCGGGCTTCTGCGAGGTGGCCCCGGAGTCGAGGTACACCAGCGGACGCCCGTCGCGCAGGGTGCGCGAGAGCAGCGGGAAGTCCGCCCGCACGGCCGCGAGCTCCTCGGCGCTCAGCGTGCGCGTCGTGTCCAACGTGCTGGTCATCGGTCCTCCGGTGGGAGACGGTGGTCGGGACGGCGCTCAGACGAGCGGGGCGCCCTGGGTGAAGCGGTCGTAGCCCTCGTCCTCGAGCCGGTCGGCCAGGTCGGAGCCGCCCTCCTCGGCGATGTGCCCGTCGACGAAGACGTGCACGAAGTCGGGGCGGATGTACCGCAGGATCCGCGTGTAGTGCGTGATCAGCAGCACGCCGACGTCGGTGTTGCTGCGCACCCGGTTGACCCCCTCGGACACGATCCGCAGCGCGTCCACGTCGAGCCCGGAGTCGGTCTCGTCGAGGATCGCGAACTTCGGTGCCAGCAGCTCCATCTGCAGGATCTCGTGGCGCTTCTTCTCGCCGCCGGAGAACCCCTCGTTCACCGACCGCTCGGAGAACGCGGCGTCCATCCGCAGGTTGTCCATCGCCGCGCGCACCTCCTTGACCCAGGGGCGCAGCGCAGGCGCCTGCCCGCTGACGGCCGTCTTGGCGGTGCGCAGGAAGTTGGAGACCGACACCCCCGGAACCTCGACGGGGTACTGCATGGCGAGGAAGAGGCCGGCGCGAGCGCGCTCGTCGACCTTCATCGCCAGCACGTCGGCGCCGTCGAGCGTCACCGAGCCGGACGTCACGTGGTACTTCGGGTGGCCGGCCAGCGAGTACGCCAGCGTGGACTTGCCGGAGCCGTTGGGCCCCATGATCGCGTGCGTCTCACCGCTGTTCACGGTGAGGTCGACGCCGCGCAGGATGGGCTTGGGCCCCTCCTTGGTCTCGACGCTGACGTGCAGGTCGGAGATCTGCAGGGTGGACATCGTTCTCCTCAGGTTTCAGAGCGGGGCGTCGACGTCGACGAGGACCTTCTCGCCGTCGACGGTCAGGGGGTAGACGGCCACCGGCCGGACGGCGGGCGGGGACAGCGGCTTGCCGGTGCGCAGGTCGAACCGGGACCCGTGCAGCCAGCACTCGATCGTGCAGCCCTCGACCTCGCCGTCGGACAGCGAGACGGCACCGTGCGAGCAGATGTCGCTGATCGCGTGCAGCTCGCCGTCCTCGTCACGGACGAGGGCCACCCCGACGGTGCCGCCCGCTCCCTGCAGCTCGACGCGCAGGGTGCCGGCGACGGGCACCTCGGAGGCCAGGCAGGCGGGCTGAGCACTCATGCCTGCTCCGCCGACGGGACCGGAGCCGCACCGGCCTCGGTGCTCTCGACCTGCGCGTCGAGGGCGGCGGCGGCCGAACCGGTCAGCTCGCTCTCGATCGAGGCGAGCAGCCGCTCCTCCACCTCGGGCACCCCGATCTGGTGCAGCAGCTCGGCGAAGAAGCCGAGCACCACCAGCCGACGCGCATCGGCTTCCCGGATACCCCGCGAGCGCAGGTAGAACAGCTGCTCGTCGTCGAACCGGCCGGTGGCGCTGGCGTGGCCGGCGCCCTCGATCAGCCCCGTCTCGATCTCGAGGTTCGGCACCGAGTCGGCACGGGCCCCGTCGCTGAGCACGAGGTTGCGGTTCAGCTCGTACGTGTCCGTGCCCTCCGCGCTCGCCTGGATCAGCACGTCGCCCACCCACACGGCGTGCGCGCCCTCGCCCTGCAGCGCGCCCTTGTAGGTGACCCGCGACCGGCAGGACGGCACGCCGTGGTCGATGAACAGGCGGTGCTCCTGGTGCTGACCCGCGTCGGCGAAGTACAGCCCCAGCGCCGTGATGTCCGCACCCTCGCCCGTGAACTCGGCCTCCGGGGTCACGCGGACCACGTCTCCGCCCAGGGTGACGACGATGTGCCGCAGCGTGCCGTCCCGGCCGACCCGCAGCCGGTGCGCGGCGTCGTGGACCGAACCCGGCGCCCAGTCCTGCAACGAGACGACCGTGAGGTGGGCGCCCTCGTCGACGACGATCTCCACCGTCTCCGCGAGCGTGGCCTGGCCGACGTGGTCGAGCACCACCGTGCCCTC
>DAIDJQ010000179.1 GCA_027451305.1 Cellulomonas sp. | reverse complement strand
CGTTCGTCGCCAGCAGCACCGTCAGCAGCGACGCCCCTACCCCGACCAGACCCGTCAGGATCGGCAGCGCCGCCGCCCACCAGGACCGGAGCACCAGGAACACGATGACCAACGCCAGGATGATGCCGAAGCCCTCGGTGCCCGGCGACGGCTTGGGCGACTGGGTGAATGCCTGCCCGCCCAGCGCCACGTCGACGCTCGGGGTGTCGGCCTGCACGGCTAGCGCGCGGATGTGCTGAAGGTCGGCCTGGTCACTGACGCCCACCGTCGCGAACGCCGTGCCGACTTTCTCGTTGAGCTGAGCGGCGCCGGCAGCGGTGTAGGGGCTGACGACCCGCAGCACGCCTGGGGTGGCGGCGATCTGATCGAGCATCGCCGTGATGCCGGACCGCACGGCAGGGTCATCGACGCTCGCGCCGGTCGTGTGCCAGGCGATCGTGCCGCTGGTGGCCTTGCTGCTGCCCGGCTGCGCCTGGGCCTGGGCCAGCAGGGCGTAGGCGGTGCCGGACTCGCTGGGCGGCAGCGCGGTGCTCGAGCTGAACGCCGAGCCCGCGCTGACGACGCCGGCGGCCAGACCGACCAGGAGAACGATCCAGGCGATCAGCACGCCGCGCCGGTGCCCGAAGCACCAGGTGGCCAGTCGAGACATGACGGGGACCTTTCGACGACCGAGGGGATGACCACCTCAGCGTCGGCTCACCACGCGGTCCCGGTCGTCACCCCCACGCAGGCTCCGCGCTACCGCATGTGCAGTAGACGACCCACCGCAGACGGACGAGGCAACGCCGCGTCGACGACGTGGGCGCTCGGAGCTACAGACCCATGCGAACAACCAGCAGCTCGGCCAGCGGCAGCACCTGCTGTCCAGCCGCCGTTTGGGCGCACCCGTCCCGACCCGGTACCATCGTCGACGGTCCACTGGTGGGCCACGCGCCCGTAGCTCAATGGATAGAGCATCTGACTACGGATCAGAAGGTTGGGGGTTCGAGTCCCTTCGGGCGCACAGCGAAAGCAGCTCTGAGCTGCGAGAACAGCAGAGAGCCGGGGTCCTTCGGGGCCCCGGCTCTCTGCTCAAGTCACCGCTCAATCACCACTTCGTCGCGAAGGCTGCGCGCCGAGGCGAGGCTGTAGACGCGCCCAGGCTGCTGGTCGTCTACACGCCAGTTCGAGGGCTGCGGCCGCCACCTGGCTCCACCCGCCAGGTTCGCGGGGGAGCGCGGCACGTCGTCAACAACGAGCAGGCAGTACCAGCGGCGTCTGGCACCGCCCCCGCCGCCTGCGAGGAGCCGCGTCTGAGCCACCGCAGCAGGTTCTCGACGAAGGCGAGAAGCTCGGTGCCTGGCGGGATCGGCTCGCCGTGAACCATGCCGTCTATCACGACCGCGATGAGGGCGGCAGGGCACAGGGCGTGCCTCCACGTGCCTTGGTCGGGCTCGTCCCGGGACCGACAGCGCAGAGCATCGCTACGGGGAATGCGGTGTGATGCCGACCCGCTCGGGCCCCGATGTCCGGGCACCACCGTCGCGCCGTCACCTGACGTAGCCGTCAAACACGCGGCGCCAGTCGCTCGCGACTGCCGTCGCGGGAGAACATCGCGCGGACGTCAGGAACGGCTGGACCCCTTCGTCCGGGGTCCAGCCGTTCCTCGTCGATGATGGCTGCCGTCGATCCGACCCGGTCAGCCGCGCCTGGGGCGTCCCGGCTCCGCGGACGCCGGGGACGAGCCGCTCAGGAGGTGTGCCGCGCGGCCTGCTCGATGACGCTCGTGACGGTGCCCGGCCGGGAGATCAGCGACAGGTGCGACGCGTCGACCGTCGTGACGGTAGCGTGCGCACGCTCGGCCATGAACTCCTGAGCCGCCGGCGGGATCGCGTGGTCCTGGGTCCCGACGACCGCCCAGCTGGGGATGCTCGTCCAGGCCGGCGGCCCGGACACGTCACCGAGCGTGGACGCGGCGATCGGGCGCTGCGTCGCGGCGAGCTCGGCGGCCTGCGCGGCCGAGAGGTCGTTCGCGAGGACGCTGCGGAACGAGGCCGGCGCGATGTAGGCGTCGACGACACCGCCCGCCGACGGGACGAAGCTCAGCGCCGTGGGGACGATCTGGCTGCCGGGGAACTGCGCCGTGAGCCCGCTGACGGTGTCGCCCTGGGCGGGGATGAAGGCATCGACGTAGACGAGGGCCTTGACGTTGGCGTTGCCGGTCGCGGCGTTGGTCGTGACGAAGCCGCCGTAGGAGTGCCCGACGAGCACGATCGGCCCGGGCACGGTGGCCAGGTAGCTCGCCAGGTAGGCCGAGTCGCCGCCCACCCCGCGTAGCGGGTTCGGCGGCACGTCGACCGTGTAGCCGTCCCGCTGCAGCCGGGTGACGACGGCGCTCCAGCTCGATCCGTCGGCCCAGGCGCCGTGCTCCAGCACGATCGTGGGCTTGTCGGCCGAGGCTGTGTCATGGCCGGTCGGAGCCGCGACGACGGTGCTCGGGACGGCGATCACGCCGAGCAGGCCGAGAGCGGCGACGGCCAGCCGCATCTTCCGTGTTCCGAGGCTGAAGGGTGTGCGCATGATGGTGTCCTTTCGGTGGAGGCTTGCTGGTGGTGGTGTTCTCACATGCCCTGGCGGTTGAGCCAGGCCAGGGTGTAGTCGGCGATCTCCCGCCAGCCGTGGTCCATGACCAGGGAATGGCCCCGGTCCGGGAACACGTGGTAGTCCGTGACGGCCCCTGAGCCGGCGTACAGCCGGAAGGCGGACCGGGTGACCACCTCGGGCACGGTGTGGTCCTGCCCGCCCCCGACGATGAGCAGGGGCCCCCGATCGCGCTTCCCGGTGTCTACCGCGGCCGGCGAGGACTTCGTGAAGTTGGCGGCCGAGGCCTCGAACAGCGGCTTGCCGGGCCCGGGGATCGCCCAGGACTCGTAGAGCTCCCTGGACTCCTCCTCGCTGACCGCGTTGCCGAAGCCGTACCGGAACTGCTTCTCCGTCAGCGGCACCGCCCTCGTCTTGTTGGCGGGCTTGGACAGCACGGGCAGCCCGGAGCGGATCTGGGCGAACGGCAGGGGCTTCACGCCCTTGATCTGCCCGGGATCGATCGCGACGGCGGCCGCCGCGGCGCCGGTGGCCAGCAGCTTCTGGGCGATGAGCCCGCCGAACGAGTGGCCGATGACGATCGGCTTGCCGGCCAGCCCGTCGATGACGTCGAGGTAGCCGGTGGTGATGTCGTCGATGCCCTTGTTCGCGACCGCCGCTGCGTTCGTGCGGGTCTGCTGCACCGTGGTCGAGTCGCCGGGCCAGCCGGGCGCGATCGCGTCGTAGCCGACCGAGCGGTACAGCTCGACCCAGGGCTGCCAGGCGGTGGAGTGGATCCACAAGCCGTGGATGAAGACGACGGGGTGGGGGGTCATGATGCGGCGCTCCTGAGATCGAAGTAGACTAACTAGTAACTCCACCAACGACGGTACGACATCAGACGGAGGAGCGCAAGGGGAGTGCGGCAGCTCGGCGCAGCCGCCGGAGGAGAGATGGGGTGTGGCACACTCATGCGTCAAATGACACGGGTGGACACGGCCGAGGGCGCGAAGCCCGGGTCGCAGCAAGCGGCGAGGACGCCGATGCGCGAGCGCATCATCGATGCCGCCACGGAGCTCTTCTACGCGCAAGGGCTGCGCGCGGTGAGCGCGGAGAAGATCATCGCCCGGGTCGGCATCACGAAGGTGACGTTCTATCGGCACTTCCCGACCAAGGACGACCTGATCGTGGCCTACCTCGAGCGCCGGGCGCAGTGGGAGCGCGACGCGGTCTCAGCCGCCCGGAAGGCGGCTGACGACGTCCCCGGGGCGTTCCGGATGGTGGCTCAGGGCATCGGCGCCGAGAGCTGCACACCCGGGTTCCGAGGCTGCCCGTTCATCAACGCCGCGGCCGAGTACGCGGACCCGCAGCATCCGGTGCGCCTCGTGGTGGACGCCCACCGCCGCTGGTTCAGGCAGACCATCCAGGACATGCTCGAGGAGATCCACGTCACGAACTCGGCCCGCGTGGCGGACGAGCTGGTGATGCTGCGCGACGGCGCGATGGTCGGCGGCTATCTCGGCGACCCCAGCGTGGTCGGCGATGCGCTGTACAGCGCGGGCCGCGCCATCATCCGATCGCGGGCAGCGGTCTGAGGTCCGGCTTCCCCGGCCCGACCCATCGGAACGGCTCGGGGCCGCATCCGGTTACCGTTACGGCTGTGAATGAGATCCAGGCCCCCGCCGCGACGGGCGTCATCACCCCCGACCACACCGTCGCCGCCTTCACGCGCGAGTTCCTCCGGGAGCTCAACTTCGGGCAGGGGGTGACCCTCGAGCGGTCGACGGTCAACGACCGGTACCTGGCCTTGTCGCGCGCCGTGCGGCACTACCTCATGAGCCGGTGGATCGAGACCTTGACCCGGCAGCGCGCGATGCAGTCCAAGTCCGTGTGCTACCTGTCCGCCGAGTACCTGCTGGGCAAGCAGCTCGGCAACGCGCTGCTCGCCACGGATCTCACCGAGATCGCCGAGGAGTCGCTGCGCAACCTCGGTGTCGACCTCGACGAGCTGCGGACGCAGGAGGTCGAGCCCGGCCTGGGCAACGGTGGCCTCGGCCGGCTGGCGGCGTGCTTCGTCGACTCGTTGGCGACGATGAACGTGCCGACCATCGGCTACGGCATCCGCTACGAGTACGGCATCTTCCGGCAGACCTTCGTCGACGGCTGGCAGGTGGAGCAGCCGGACACC
>DAIDJQ010000178.1 GCA_027451305.1 Cellulomonas sp. | reverse complement strand
CGTCGGCCACGGCTTCACCAGCGAGCCCGTCAGCGTGCTGTTCCTCACCCTGGCCGCCGGCTCCATCCTCTACGTGGTCACCCAGCTGCTCGGCGTCGCGGCCAAGGCGAAGCGTGCCGACCTGCTCGCGATCGGCCTCCTGATCGGCCTCGTCGCAGGCTTCGCCACCGACGCCGTCGTCACCGCCGCCGGCGCCTGACCCCCCTGCCCGGGCGAGCATCGGCCCGGCGGCGAGGCCGGCAACGCTGCGCATCGAGCCCGCCGGGCAGCAGCGAGCCCTCGGGGTCAGGGGAGGGTGACCTCGTCGACGGCGCGCAGGCCGTTGAGGGTGCGGGGGTAGCCGATGTACGGCAGCAGCTGGGTGAGCACGTCGATGAGCCGCCGCCGGTCGTTGCCGACGTTGAGGTTGGCGGCGACGTGGCCCCTGACCTGCGGGTCCGCACCGCCGAGCGAGACCAGCATCGCGAACGTCGCCAGCTCGCGAGCGGCCACGTCCAGGCCGGTGCGGGTGTAGTGGTCCCCGAAGCAGTTGGCCGACAGCCAGCGCTGGATGTGCTGCTCGTCGGGCGGTGCCGCGGCGTACATGGCGTCGATCCGCTCGGCGCCGACGATCCGCTTCTGCACGGCCAGCCCCTGCTCGAACCGCGTGTGCGGGTCCGTGGTGGACTGGCCGGGCAACGGCAGGTCCACACCGCGCTCGCGGAGCACGTCGTTGGTCGCGTGCAGGAAGTCGACCACCTTGGCCATCCCGACGTAGGGGACGGCCTGGTAGACGATCTCCTTGACCTCCACCGGGGTCAGACCCGCCGTCAGGGCGGCGCCGAGCACCTCGCGGTACTCACCGAGGCCCTGAGCGGCGATCAACGCGGCGAGCTGCACCATCAGCCGCAGGTGCGGCTCGAGGTCGTCGTGGGCGACGACCTCGTCGAAGGCGAAGCTGTCGAAGTACTCGACGAGCTCGGGGTCGGTCTGCGCGAGGGTGGAGACCCGGGTGCCGAACAGCTGGTCGTGGTTGCGTCGTGCGGCCTCGCTGAGGGCCATGGTCCTGCTCCTTCCGACGCCCCGACGCTACGAGGAGCGCTCCGCGGCAACCAGGACCTGCCAGTACCTGGCACGGCAGCCGTCCCGCGCCGGGCAGTCGCGCGTCGACGGCGGCACGCCTCCCAGCCGGACGAGCCTGGGGCGAGGTCGGTCAGTCGACGGTGAGCTCGGCGTACATCCCGGCGGCGTAGTGCCCCGGCAGGTTGCAGACCAGCTCGTACCGGCCCGCAGGCAGGACGAGGGTGACCCAGCCCGCCGTGCCCGGCTCGACGCCGTCCCCGGCACCGGCGGCACCCGCGCGCGAGGCCTCACCGAGGCTGCCCGTCTCATCGACCTTCTGGTCGGCGCCGACTGCGCGGGTCCCCGGTTGCTGGCCGTCCGCCAGCGGCAGCACCACCAGCTCGTGGGCCTTGAACCCGGCGTTGCGCAGCACCAGCGACACCGTTCCGGCCGGCACGCTCGCCCGGTCGACCACCAGGCGCATCCGCGCCCGGCCCATCATCGACCCCATGTCCATGGCGGTGACCTGCACCGTGGTCCCGGGCAGGGCCGGCACGGCGGTCGAGATGCGACCGGCCGTCGTCCCGCCGTGCGAACCGGCACCGCCGAGCCGCGGCACGGTACCGACCGAGCCGGTCGAGCCGGCCGAGGCGCCGGCGAGATCGGCACGGGCCCACGCGACCGTGCCCGCCACCGACCCTGCCAGCAGCGCGACCGCGGCAACGAGCGCGCCGATGAGCCAGGTGCGCCGGTGGCCCGGTCGAGCGCCGTCCCGGTCACCGGGCGCCGGAACGGGCGCGGTCACCCGTGCGGCGGCGCTCATGCTGTCCCGCCCTGCACCGTGACGAGCACCGCACCGGCGTGCCGAGGAACCCCGGCGCCCTCGTCCTGCCGTCCCGCCATCGCAACCCCCGTGGTCCTCGCGGCCCGCACCCAGACACCTGCCGCTCCGACCACCAGTGTCGGCCTGCGACGAGAAGGGTTGACCACCGCAACCATCGAGATTCGGTGAAGACCTGGCCTGGGTGCGCGCCACGGCATGGGAGAGTCGCGAGGTGGACCAGGACCGACGACCCGCGGCCGCTCGACGCCCCGCTGCCGCGACCCCTGCCGGCGCAGTCTCCACCGCGCTGCGGCAACGGGCGGAGCAGTGGATCGCACGAGGTCACGATGCGGACGTCGTCGAGCTCGTCGGCCTGCTCCGGCAGGCTGCGGACGGCGTGTCCGCCAACGGCGAGGTGGTGCTCGCCGAGCACGGTCTGACCCCGGGCCAGTTCGACGTGCTCGCCGCGTTGTACCGCGCGGGGGAGCACGCCGCGCTGACCCAGGCCGAGCTCGCGGACGCGATGCTGCTCACCGGCGCCGGGATGAAGAAGCGCGTCGACGTGCTGGTCGCAGGCGGGCTGCTGCGGCGTGAACCGGACGCGTCCGACCACCGCAAGCAGCGTCTGCTGCTCACCGGGGACGGCGCCGGCCTGCTGGCCGGCCTGCTCGGCACCTACTTCGCCGCCGAGGCGCGCGCGTTCGCGGCGCTGGACGACGCGGACAGGGCGGTGCTGCGCACGGTCTTGGGCCGGATGGTGGACGGAGCCGCGAGCGCCCGCGCGCAGCCGTCCGCGGACGCCGAGGGCGAGCCGGCGGCCGAGCCGGTCACAAGTACTTAACTAGGTTAACGATATGCTGTCCTCGTGACCACCACGAGGAGCCCTGGCCGAGCGTCGACGGACCGGCGCTCGGTCTTCGGACCCACGCGGCAGTCCTCGGTCCCCGGACAGCCCGTGCTCGACTGGCGGGCCGCGCTCGTCTGGCGCAGGGGCTCGCCGATCTGGCACCGGTTCGCCTTCTCGTTCCTCGTCTCCGCCGGGGTGCCGCTCTTCCTGCTCGCCAGCCTCGGGCACCTGGAGCTGGCGCTCTACACGATGGTCGGGTCCATGCAGGCGCTCTACGGCCACGACCGGCCGTTCAGGGCGCGCGCACGGCTGCTCGGCGCCCTCACCGCAGGGCAGACCGTCGCCGTCGTCGTCGCCCTGGTCCTGTCCTGCATGCGGCTGCCGGTCGCCGTCGTGGTCGTCGCGGGCGCGATCACGGTCACGGCGCAG
>DAIDJQ010000177.1 GCA_027451305.1 Cellulomonas sp. | reverse complement strand
CGCACCGTGACGGTGGCCGGGCGGTGCCCCCGTCCGGCGGCGGCGCCGTCCGCTGCACGGGCGGCGACCCACGTCCGACGGTGGCGCCGGTCCCTGTCCCGTCCCCTGCACGGGCGGTGACCCACGTCCGACGGTGGCACTTGTCCCTGTCCCGTCCGCCCGTCAGTGCCCAGGTGCGACCACGCAGCGGTTGAGCTCCCGACCCATCGCGTCACGCTCGGCGGCAGTGACCCAGAGCCCGTACGCCGCCTTCACGCGCACCTGCCGCAGCACGTACACGCACCGGTAGCCACGCTGCGGCGGCAGCCAGGTCGCCGCGTCGCCGTCGCCCTTCTGCACGTTCAACGGCCCGTCCACCGCGAGCAGGTTGACCAGGTCGTTGGCGAACTTCACGCGCGTGGCGGCGTCCCACTGCTGGGCGCCCTTCTGCCAGGCGTCGGACAGGGCCACGACGTGGTCGATCTGCACCGCACTGGACGTCTCTACGCCGCGCACGAACGCGATCGTCGTGCCGCTGTACGGATCAGCCAGGGTGCCGGTCAGCACCTCGCACGAACCAGCCTCCAGGGTGATCGCGGTCAGGTCCCGGGCCAGCACGTCGTTGCGCTGGTCGCAGCCGTTGCCGTCGGTGTCCTGCCACGCCGGGCCGAACTGGTCCCGGCTGTACCCGGTCTTGGGAGCTCGTCCCTTCACCTGCAGCAGCAGCGCCGTGGCCAGTGCCGACTGCGGAGCGGCGTTGGTGCCGGCGGCGGCGACGTCGACCTGCGGCGCCAGCTCCGGTGCCGGCAACGCAGCGGCCTGATCCGCCAAGCTCGCCGCGGTCGGCGTCGGCGTCGGCGTGGGTGTGGCCGGCGGGGACGTCGACGGCCGCGGCGTGCCGCTCGAGCTCGCCGTGGCCGACGGGGCAGTAGCCGTGACGGGCTTGCTGGGTGGAGTGCCGGCGACCGCGCCGCCGACCATCATCACCACCAGCCCACCAGCCAGCACACCGACCGCCGTGGTCCGGCTCAGGCTGCCCAGCCACGACCGATGCCGCGCCACCGCATACAAGCCCGTACCCATCAGGTACAGGCCACCGCAGATCAGCACCCCGCCCAGCCCGCTGGTCAACCCCAGCAGGGCCACCACGACGAAGGCGGACAGCCCCACGACCTGCGAGGTTCGCCACCTGCGGGGACCACCCCGTCGCCCGACGCCCCCACCCGGCTGCCCCGCCCCCATGCCAGACATGGCTCGAAGGTACGCGGCTATGAACCCGCTGTGTGCCAGTTCAGCGACCAACAAGCGGTGCAGCGACAACCGCGGGGGCCGTGAAGAACCGTAGAGACTGTAGAGAACCGCAAACGCCGGCGCGCGCACGCCGCAGGAGGTCGCACCCCGAGGGCCCGCGTATGGACGTAGGACTATCCGTGCAGGTGAGAGATGCCTAGGGTGCACATGCGCCGGGTTCAGAGCGCGTGTCCAGACCTTGCACAGCGGAGGACGTGCACGGTGGAGATGCTCGCGCCCGCCCGCCAGCCAGGCTGATCACCGACCTCGCCGGTGTGTGGCGGGCCCAGGTCGCCACGACCAGGGCTCTCCCGCGCGGATATGCCAGCCGGATGAGCACCGCGGTGGTGCCCGGCGCCGACGGCTGGCCGCCGACCCCCGGTCCTGTCTTGATCCGCGGTTGATAGCCAGGCTCAACACGCGGCCGCCCGAGCCTGGGGCTTGTCGGAGTGGAGCACCGCATACAGGTTGGCGTTGGTGCGGACGCCGGGCCCGGGCCGAGGCCGTGGACCTCGCTCGCTCTACTTGAGGGCTGAGTGTCGGGCCATCCACATCGTTGCGAGCATGGCCCAGCCGACGATCGCGCCGAGACCGTAGGACGCGAGAAGCACGAGCCAGACGGTGCCGAGCCATCCGGCGGCCTGTTGGGGGTGCTGAGTGATCCACCACGGGATAAGCCACACCGCGGCGAGCGTCGCTCCGATAGACGCACTGCCCACCGCGAGTAGTGGGCGCAGCGCGCCGCGACGTTTCAGGGCCTCCTCGATGTCTGCATGTGCGGCGTCCCGGAGCTTGACCCGCAGGTCCCGCCGCTGGGTCTTCGCCGCCAACTGGAGGGCTTGATCTGCCCGTCGAAGCAGTCGGGCGTCGGCTGTCCATCCGGCACTCCCCAGGGCGCCGAGGCCAGCTGCCAGCAGGGATGCAATCACCGGCAGCAGGGTCGTCATCGTCACGAGGTTGCTTCGGCGTGAGGTCGTCGTTCCTTGACTGCGGCCCGACGTCTTGCCTGCCTCTGGAGGTCCCCGTATAGACGCATCGGTATCGTGGAGTCCGTCGAGACACACACCCGCCGGTTCCTCGGCCGGAGAGCGACAATCATGCCCGCGAGGGCTTTGCGACAGTCCCTAACGCCGCGACAGCGGACAGCACCGCGCCTGCTCACCATCCCGACACAGCGGCCACCGGTGGGCGAGACGGTGCTGACTGCTGATGTCCTGGCCCAGGCTCGCGCCCGCGGCCGCTCAGCACCTGCCCCGGACCCGGACGTTGTGGCAGCGGTCCGAGCCGCTATCGCCAGTCGATGACGATGCTGTCTGGGTCGAGTCGTTGTCGGCCCATCTTCGGTGGCAACAGAACGACCCTGGCGGTCACCGCACGCACGACAGCCCGCTTCTGCACCAGCTCTAGGCTTCGCCACACCTCGTGGGGGTCCCGTCCCACGAAAGCGCCGAGAACGTCGCCAGCGCGCCCCTTCATGGCCGCTTCCGCGGCCTCGAGCCGCTCGTTGAGGACCGCTGAAGCTGTCGTCAGCTGCGTGAGGCTGATCGCGCCGCTCCCGAACGCGGTCGCCAGCTCATCGAGGCTGGTTCTGATCCCTGCCGCCTCTGCCGCGTAGTCCGGCTCTTCGTCCGCTGATCCCCCACCGCCCAGGGCAGCAGCGAAGCCCGGATGCTCGAGCCGGCTGAGCACCGCCTCAGTGACGAACGCGTCGATGTCGGCGGCCTTCCTCGCCAGGTCGGCCCTCTCGGCGCACTTGTAGATGCGCACCTTGTGCTGGGTGTGCGCGGTCCCCACCGTGGCCAGGATGCCGTCACTTTGGCAGCGCCCGCACAGCGCGATGCTGGTCAGCAGATAGCGGGCATGCTGGTCCCATACCCTGCGCCTCCGTGGGTCGGCCAGGATCGCCTGGACAGCCCGCCACATGGCTTCGTCGACGATCGGCTCCCAGACCGTCGACACTCCCGGGAGCTCAGCGTGGTCGTACCTCGCGAGGCCTGCGATGCGCGGGTTCTGCAGAACACGGCGCACCGAGGACGCGTCCCAGGGATTCCCCCGCCAGGTGACGCAGCCAGCCTCATTCCAGGCCCGCGCCAGCGAGCGCACCGACGACCCCGCCAGCAGCCCCTCTGCGGCCTTCCGGACGAGCGGCGCCTCCACCTGGTGGTGCGTGATCCCATCCTTCTCAAAACCGAACAACCGCGGCCCGCCGGCCGGCGGAAGCCCCATCGCTGCGCGCTGACGGTTCGCTGCCCGCTGACGTTCCGCCTTGTGCTCACCCTCATAGGTCGCCCAGGCGGTGATCGTTCGAGCAACCGCGCGACCCGTAGGCGTGGCCAAGTCGAGAGGCGTCTTCTCTGCGGTCGCCTGGTACACCGTGAACCCTGCGTCGAGCACCCGTTCCAGGTCCTTCGAGATCCGGAGCAGCCGGTCCTGATGCCAGCAGATCACCACCGCGGGCCGGTCCCGCAGCAGCGCCTCGAAACCTGGGCGGAGCTTCCCGGTCGTTGCGGAGACGTCGTTGTCCCGATAGACCTTGCTCACCGTCAACCCGAGGCGCTCCGCGAGCGCCCGGCACTCGGCCTCCTGACGCTCGACACCGAGTTCATCGCCGCGTCGGTCGAACGAGAGCCGCACGTAGATGACCGCCTCTGGTCTCCGCGTCGCCCTCACGATCGGCAAGTATGCACCAGGGCCGCCTTCCTGAGCTCGAACACCTCCTCGCAGCTGATGACGCGCTCGCGCGCCGGGATCGCGCCCGCCATCGCGTTGAGCGCCGTGGTCTTCCCGGCCTGGGTGGCGCCCGACACGAGCACGTTGAGGCCGGCCCGTACGGCGGCGGCGAGGAAGGCGGCGGCCTGCGGCGGCATCGACCCGAGCACCACGAGGTCGTCCAGGCTGGTGGCGCGCACCACGTGCTTGCGGATGTTGACGGCCCAGCGCCGGGTCACGTCCGGGATGACCACGTGCAGCCGCTCGCCCCCCGGCAGCTGCGCGTCGACGAACGGGCTCGACATGTCCAGGCGCCGGCCGGTGGTCTTGAGCATCTGCTCCACGAGGTCGCGCACCTGCGTCTCGGACAGGATCGTCGTGGTGAGCTCGGCGACGCCGCCGCGGGCCACGAACACCTGGGACGGCGAGTTGATCCAGATCTCCTCGACGGTCTCGTCGTCGAGGTACCGCTGCAGCGGCCCGAGCCCGGCGACCGCGTCGACCACCTGCTTGTGCACCGCCGCGGCGTCGTCGAGCGGCGGTACGGCGCCCAGCACCGACCGCTCGTCGTAGTCGGCGATCGCCGCCGACACCAGCGCCCGCACCCCGTCGGGGTCGCGCGCCGGATCCAGCCCCCGCCGGCGGATGAGCTCGCGCACCTCACGCTCGACGAGGGCCGCCCCGTCCCAGGACATGCCCCCACCCCTCGGTCTGTCGTCTGCCACCGCAGCCCGATGGGCCGGACGGTAGGGCATTCGCACGGAACGCGTGGTTCGTCCTCCACCGGATTCACCCGGGCCACGCACGCGTCACCCGGCTGCGCACCCGATCGGGTGACCGCCCGGGACCCCCGGTGTGCGGAAGCGGTCACACGTCCAGGTACGGTGTCGGCTTGTGACTCTCCCCAGTGGCAGCCAGTACGTCCTGCGCTCCGGCGGCCAGGAGGCCGTGATCACGGAGGTCGGCGCCTCGCTCCGGTCCTACCGCGTCGGCGGGGCGGACGTCGTCCGGCCGTACGACGAGGCCGAGCTGGCCCCCGCGTTCTCCGGCATGGTCCTCGCGCCGTGGCCGAACCGGCTGGCCAACGGCCTGTACGAGTACGGCGGCACGGTGCACCAGGTGCCGGTGAGCGAGCCGGCGCGCATGACGGCGCTGCACGGGCTCGTCACGCACGTGCGCTGGGAGACCGCCGGCGTGTCCGACGACGGCACGTCGATCGAGCTCACGCACACCATCGTCCCCACCACGGGGTACCCGTGGCCGCTGCGGCTCGTCGCCGCCTTCTCGCTCGGCGAGTCCGGCCTGCGCGCGACGATCACCGCGACCAACGGCGGCACGTCGACCGCGCCCTACGGCGCGGGCGTCCACCCGTGGCTGTCCACCGCCGGGGCCGAGCTCGACGCCTGCACGCTGCGCGTCGACGCCGCACGCCACGTCACCGTCGACAACCGCCTGCTGCCCACCGGCACCGAGCCGGTGACCAACGGCTTCGACCTGCGCACGCCGGTCGCCCTCGCGGGCCACGCGTACGACGACGCCTGGACCGACCTGGTCCGTGACGCCGACGGCCTGTCCTGGCTGCTCCTGGGCCGCCCGGACGGCACCACGGTGGCGATGTGGGCCGACGGCGCGGCGCGCGCGTGGCAGGTCTGCACGGGCGACGAGGTCGAGGCCATCCGGCGCACCGCGGTGGCGGCCGAGCCCATGACGTGCGTCGCGGACGCGTTCCGCACCGGTGACGACCTGGTGGAGCTCGCCCCGGGCGCGTCGCACACGCTCACCTGGGGACTGCAGCTGCGCTGATCAGCCCAACCAGGCGCCGTTGGCCTGGACGCCCTTGACGAACTCCCAGTGCCAGGGCTCGTGGGGGCCACCGCCGCCGATCTGCGCCCAGGGCGGGTTCTGGAAGCCGTAGAGCGGTCCGTTCTCCTTGAGCCAGGCCCACCGCGCACCGGAGGTCTCGCGCGAGCAGAAGTCGACCGCCAGGCCCCAGCCGTGGTTGCTCGTGCCGGGGACCGCGGCGAGGTTGCCCCGCTCGGCCTTGACCGCGTACTGCTGTGCGAGCGTGCGGTAGCCCGACTCGAGGCACATGTCCGAGCCGAACTTCGCGACGTAGGCCTCGTTGAGGTTTGCGAGCGCGACGGCGGCGTCGGCGCGCATCTGCGTGTGGCCGTCGAAGAGCGTGCACAGATCGGCGGCCGGAACCAGCCCGTTCTTGCCCTCGGGGCGCGCGATGCCGTCGCACCCCGGCAGGGGGCTGCGCTCGACCGAGCGAGACACCCGCTGCGCGCTCGACACGTCGAGCGCCGTCCGTGCGCCGGGCATGGCCAGGAGCGAGGCGGGCGTCTGCTGCGAGGGCGGCACCGAGGTCAGCGCGTCGAGCGTCGAGGGTAGGGCCACGTGCGTCGCGAACGCGAGCGGGACCCCGGCCGCCGCGAGCGCGGACTGCGAGACGGGGAGCACCACGGTGATGCCGGTGAGGGCCGCGAGGATGCCGATGCGCCCCGCCAGGCGGGCGCCGTGGCGCCGGCGGGGTGCCGCGTGCGCCTCGGGGACGCGCGCTGCGCGCGCACGACGAGGCGAGGCGGGCTTGTCGCGATGCGACCCCACGACACCTCCGAGTCCCTGCGTGCCGTCCGGTCACGGCGTGGCGACAACGATCCCTGCCCCTGGTCACGGAACCATAACGGGCTGCACCGCCGTTGACCAACCCCCT
>DAIDJQ010000176.1 GCA_027451305.1 Cellulomonas sp. | reverse complement strand
GGCCTCGACCCCGGCGAGGTAGTCCGCGACCACCTCCGCCATCCGACCGCCGGCGGCGGACAGGTGGTAGCCGGGCAGGCGCCCGTACAGGATCCCCTCGGGGTTGTGCACCTCGCCGTGGCGCAGCAGATGGACCGTGGTTGCGACCATGGTCCCAGTGTCGCAGCCTGCGCTGTCAGCGTGCCGACGAGTCCCGCAGCCGGTTCTCGACGACCGCCATCGCCTCGCCCAGGGCCGCCAGCTGCTCGTCGGTCAGCACGTCCACCAGGTGCGCCCGCACGCTGGCGACGTGGCCGGGTGCCGCGTCGACCAGACGCTGGAACCCGGCCTCCGTCAGCGTGCACTCGACGCCGCGCAGGTCCGACCTGCAGGCCCTGCGCTGCACCAGGCCGTCCGCCTCCATGCGCGCGATCGTGTGGGTGAGGCGGCTGCGCGAGTGGCCGATGTCGTCCGCCAGCTCGGACATCCGCAGCGAGCGGCCCGGCGACTCGGACAACCGCACCATCACCTCGTACTCGTTCAGCGAGAGCCCGCACTGCTCGTCGAGCTCGCGGGCCAGGGTCTCCATCAGCAGCGCGATGCCGTCGCGGAAGGCGCGCCAGTGCCCCTGCTGCCCGTCGGACAGCCATCGCGTGCCCTGGTCCGTCACCTCTCCGCTCGTCGACACGTCCCCCGCCCCTCTCCCGTCGCGCGCTGTCCACGCCGACTTCTCGCTCACCTGTCGGTGCACCTCTTGCATCCGGTGCCCAAGTGTAGTAGAAAGTTCAACGACTCAGTTGTCCATTCAACCAAGCGGCCGGGCACGGCCACGGAGGACTCCCCATGACCAGCTCCACCACCACGCTTCCCCAGGGCCTGACTGCCGGCACCTGGGCCATCGACCCGTCGCACACCGAGGCGAGCTTCACCGTCCGCCACGCCGGCATCTCCAAGGTCCGCGGCACCGTGGCCGTCACGTCCGGCGAGCTGGTGCTCGGCGAGACCCTCGCCAGCTCCACGCTGACCGCGACCCTGGACCCGAGCACCGTCAGCACCGGCGACGCCAACCGCGACGGCCACCTCAAGAGCGGCGACTTCTTCGACGTCGAGAAGTTCGGCCAGTGGACCTTCGTCTCCACCGAGATCCGCCAGGCGGGTGCGAGCACCTTCGTGATCGCCGGCGACCTGACCATCCACGGCGTGACCCAGCCGATCGAGCTCGCCACTGAGTTCAACGGCACCGCGACCGACCCGTTCGGCAACCTCCGCGCCGGTGCCGAGGCGACCACGACGATCTCCCGCAAGGACTTCGGCCTGGTCTGGAACGCGGCCCTCGAGGCCGGCGGCGTGCTGGTGGCCGACAAGGTGCGCATCGACCTCGACGCGTCGGCGATCAAGCAGGCCTGAGCTCCCGCTCCGGCAGCCGATCGGCCCCGAGCCACCGCTCGGGCGATCTGAGAAGGCCCGGTCCGCCTCGTGCGGGCCGGGCCTTCTCATGCCCCTTCGCCCTCGGCAGCCCGGCGCCGGGCGTGGACGCGACCGTGGAACGCGAGGATCTGCAGCTCGGAGGCGACGTCCACCGACCGCACGTCCACGTCGTCCGGCACCCGCAGCACCGCGGGCGCGAACGTGAGGATGCCGCTGATGCCGGCGGCGACCAGCAGGTCGGCCACGTGCTGCGCCGCCGCCGCCGGGGTGGTGATCACGCCGATCGTCGCGCCCTGCGCCGCCACCAGCTCGGCCAGGGTGTCCAGGTGCCGCACCGGCAGGCCCGCCACCACGGTGCCCACCACGCCCGGGTCGACGTCCACCAGCCCCACCAGCGTGAACCCGCGCTGCGGGATCCCCGGGTACCCGGCCAGCGCCCGGCCGAGGTTGCCGACCCCGACCACCACCACGCGCTGCGGCACCGCGAGCCCCAGCACCCGCCCGATCTGCTCGCGCAGGTGCGGCACGTCGTACCCCACGCCCCGGCGGCCGTACGTGCCGAGGAACGACAGGTCCTTGCGCAGCAGCGCAGGCTGCACCCCGGTCCGTGTGGCCAGCTCCTCCGACGAGGTCAGCAGGCACCCCTCGGCCGCCACCGCGTCGAGGGTGCGCAGGTAGGCGGGGAGCCGGGCGACGGTGGCCGGCGGCACCTGCGGACGGGCGCGCACCGGTGTCACGCGCCGAGGCTAGGGCTCGGCCGCGCCGGGCACCAGGGGCCGCGCGGACGAGCCGTCAGACCGTCCCGTCAGCGCCCGACGAGCGCGCGGCGCAGCAGGTCGGGGTCGATGCGCCACCAGGCGTGCCGCACGCCGTCCACCTCGACCACCGGCACCAGCTCGCCGTACTCCTCGGCCAGGTCCCGACCACCGGGTGCCGGCTCGTCGTCCACGTCGACCTCGGTCCACGCGGTACCCGTCCGCGCGCACACGTCCGCCACCACCGACCGCGCCTCGACGCACAGATGGCACCCGACGCGCCCGTACAGCACCACGCGCACCGGGCCCACGGGACAACCGTAGGCGGCCGCCCACGCCCGGGCCGAGCCACTGCCCCGGCCGGGGATGCCGGGCGGCCTGGCTACAGTGGCGGGGTGGCCCCGACGACCGAACCGTCCGACGTGACGGCGCCGGACGACGGGGCCCCTCCCACCGCACCGGCCGAGGCCCCGACGAGGGCTGCGCGGGCCACGCCGGCCGGGACCGCCGCCGCCCAGGGTGCGGCCGTGCAGCGTGCAGCCGGCGGTGTGTCGCCGGACGAGGCGGCGGACGAGCGTGCCGGCCGTGCGGCGGTCCGCGAGGCGGTCGTCGGCCCCGCGGCAGCCCCGCACACCCGCATCGGCGCCTTCTTCGACGTGGACAACACGATCATCCGCGGCGCGAGCGCGTTCCACCTCGCGGTCGGGCTGTACCGACGCGGGTTCTTCCGACGGTTCGACATCGTCCGGTTCGCGGCGCACCAGGCGCGGTACCTGCTGTTCGGCGAGAACAAGCAGCAGATCGACGAGCTGCGCTCCGAAGCGCTGGCGATCATGCGCGGCCACTCGGTGGCCGAGGTGGCGGTGATCGCCGAGGACGTCTACGACGAGGTGCTCACCCTGCGGATCTACCCCGGCACCCGGCGGCTGCTCGACGAGCACGTCGCCGCCGGGCACGCCGTCTGGCTGGTGACGGCCACCCCCGTGGAGGTGGGCGAGCTGATCGCGCGCCGCCTGGACGCCACCGGGGCGCTCGGCACCGTCGCCGAGCACCGGGACGGCTACTACACCGGCCGGCTCGTGGGGGACCTGCTGCACGGGGAGGCGAAGGCGGCCGCCGTGCGGGCGCTCGCCGAGCGCGAGGGCATCGACCTCGGCGCCTCCTTCGCCTACGGCGACTCCGCCCACGACGTGCCGATCCTGTCCCTCGTCGCGCACCCGTTCGCCATCAACCCGGACCGCCGCCTGCGCCGGCATGCCGCCGAGGTGGGCTGGCCCGTCCGCGAGTTCCGCACCCGTCGCCGCGCCACCCGCCGCGGGATCAACGCCGCGAGCTTCGCCGGCCTCGCGTGGGTGGTCGGGCTCGTCGCGCGTGCCGTGCGCCGTTCGCTGGCGGACCGGCCGTGACGCCCGGCGAGGCGCCGACCCCGGGGCGGAGCCCTGCGGACGGCGTCCGGGTGCGCCGGGCCGGTGTCGCGGACGCGACGGCTCTCGCCCGGCTGGCCGCCGTCACGTTCCCGCTGGCCTGCCCGCCGGGCTCGACCTGGGCCGACCAGCAGGCCTTCCTCTCCCGGCACCTGTCCGCGGAACGGTTCGCCGAGTACGTCGCGGACCCCGCCCGGCTGGTGCTCGTGGCGGACGACGGGCGCGGCGGCCTGCTCGGCTACACGATGCTGGTGCACACCGAGCCCGCGGACCCCGACGTCCGCACGGCGCTGACCCTGTCCCCCACGGTCGAGCTGTCGAAGTGCTACGTGCACCCCGACCACCACGGCTCCGGCCTGTCCGGCCGGCTTATGGCAGCGACGCTCGACGCGGCCGGCGCCACGGGGGCGGCCGGCGTCTGGCTGGGCGTCAACCAGCTCAACGGGCGGGCCCGGGCGTTCTACGCCCGGCACGGGTTCGCCGTGGTGGGCACGAAGCACTTCGTCGTCGGCAGCCGGGTCGAGGACGACTTCGTGCTAGAGCGCGCGCTCTAGCGACCAGCTCCCGAACACGACGAAGGCCCGGTCGACGACCGGGCCTGTCGTGGGGCGGCGCCACCGCGCAGGGCGGCGCCGTCGATCACTTCTTGTTGCGACGCTGGTGACGCGTCTTGCGCAGCAGCTTGCGGTGCTTCTTCTTGGCCATCCGCTTGCGGCGCTTCTTGATGACGGAGCCCATGTGGTCCTCACTCGCTTCGGTCGGCCCGTGGGGGGCCTCGGGGTGGTCGATCGGCGCGGGCGGACGTGCCGGAAAAGATGCTGGCGTCCACGCAGGAAAGTCCGGTCGCCTACCTTACGCCCTCGTCACGGCGGGGCGCGACGGGCAGCAGGGCGACAGGTACCAGGCGCGCCGGGCGGCGTCGCTCCGCTCAGGAAGAGCGACGCTCCTCGCGCCCGTCCGTGCCCTCGTCCTGCCCGGGAGCGGTGGCGGACGACCGCAGGTAGGCGTCCAGCGCGTCCTGCGGGACGCGGAACGAGCGGCCGACCCGGACCCCCGGCAGCTCGCCGGCGTGCAGCAGGCGGTACACGGTCATCTTCGACACGCGCATCACCTCGGCGACCTCGAGCACCGTGAGGAACCGGACCCGGCCGGACTGCTCGCTCATGTCGGCTCTCTCTCGGGCACGCGCCCTGGGTGCGGGTCGCGGCCGGGTGTCGCCGCGGGACGAGCCCGGGGTGGCCGGGTGCTCGGCGCACAGCGTAGTGGCTGGTGGGACGGGTGTGGAAGAGGTGACCGAAGGGTCCGGTGTGACGGTTTCCGCGCGAGGACCTCAGCTGAAGTCCGCGTCCAGCCCGAGGTGCGGGAACACCTCCGCGCGGGTGGCGCGGATCGCCCGGTCCACGTCGTCGGCCGGGTCGTAGCCCGCCGACCAGGGACGGAACGTCGCCGGCTGGCCGTCGGTCATGAGGTGGGTCGACAACCGCCCGTGGCGGGCCTCCACGATGGTCAACCAGTCCTCGGGCAACCGCGTCTCGGGTGCCACCGCCCGGTGCGCCGCGGTCGCGATGAGGTGCGACCACACCCGCGGCACCACGTCCGCCATCGCGTAGCCGCCACCGCCCAGGGCGAGCCACCGGCCGCCCACCACCTCGTGCGCGAGGTCGTGCAGCAGCTCCGCGGCCCGGCGCTGGCCGTCCACCGAGGTGCGCAGCGTGGTCAGCGGGTCCGCCACGTGCGTGTCGCACCCGTGCTGCGTGACCAGCACGTCAGGGGCGAACTCGCGGACCACCGGTGGCACCACGGCGTCCAGCGCCCGCAACCAGCCCGCGTCACCGGTGCGGGAGGGCAGCGCGACGTTGACCGCGGTCCCCACGGCGTGCGGGCCGCCGACCTCGCTCGGGTAGCCGGTGCCGGGGAACAGCGCGTGACCGGTCTCGTGCACCGAGATGGTCAGCACCCGCGGCTCGTCCCAGAACGCCGCCTGCACGCCGTCGCCGTGGTGCGCGTCGATGTCGACGTACGCCACGCGGCCCGCGCCGGCGTCCAGCAGCGCGCGGATCGCGAGCGCGGCGTCGTTGTACACGCAGAAGCCGGACGCGGCCCCGGGCATCGCGTGGTGCAGGCCGCCGCCCACGTTGACCGCGTGCTGAACGTCGCCGGCCCACACCGCGAGGGCCGCGTCCACCGAACCGGTGACCACGCTGGCCGCCGCGCTGTGCATCAGCGGGAACAACGGGTCGTCGGACGTGCCGAGCCCCCGCGCCAGGTCCGGGACCCCGTGCTCGGCGGCGGCGTGCACGGCTGCGATGTACGCCGGCTCGTGCACGGTGGCGAGCAGCTCGTCGGAGGCCGGCTCGGCTCCCACCACCACCACGTCCGGCTGGTCCAGCAGACCGAGCCCGGCCGCGAGCGCGATGGTCAGGTCGATCCGTTCGCTCGTCATGGGGTGGCCGGGGCCGAAGTCGTAGGCGAGCAGCTCGGTGGACCACACCACGCGTGCGACCGTCGCGGTGCGGGCCGGGGTGCTCATGGGTTCACCGTCGCACCACGGGACCGCACGTGTCGATCCGGTGTCCGTCACACCGGCCGGCGCACCCGGCCCGGCCGCGGTGCGCGGGCCCGCGCGCGTGGTGCGGGGCGGCGGACCGACGGGTGCGCGGGGCGACGGACGGACGGGTGCGCTGCCCGTGCGCCGGCACGGTGCGCCCCGGTGGACCGGTCGCGCCGGGCCGGAGGGAGGACGAGGATCCCCCCACGACGTGCGAGGACACGACGAGCGACTGCGGCGAAGGGGACGGCGATGGTGGCGGACGGCTGGTCGACCAAGGCGGCGGAGGCGCTCGCGGTGCACCCCGGGTTCCGGCTGGCCGACTTCGACACCCACGGCACGCCCGGTTTCGGCGACGGCAAGAAGACGGGTGCCGCGATCACCGTCGCCATCGGCGAGCGGATGTCCGAGCTGCAGGAGCGGCTCTTCGCCGAGGGACGCACCGGCGGCACCCGCTCGATCCTGCTCGTGCTGCAGGGCCTGGACACCGCGGGCAAGGGCGGCATCGTGCGGCACGTCATGGGGATGGTCGACCCGCAGGGCGTCGCGCTGCACTCGTTCGGCGTCCCGACGGAGGAGGAGCGCCGGCACCACTACCTCTGGCGGATCAAGAGGGCGCTGCCGCCGGCCGGGCGGATCGGGGTGTTCGACCGCTCGCACTACGAGGACGTGCTCGCCGCCCGGGTGAACGAGCTGGTGCCGCGCGACGAGCTGGACAGGCGGTACGACGAGATCGTCGACTTCGAGGCCGAGCTCGCCCGGGCCGGCACACGCGTGATCAAGGTGGCACTGATGATCTCCCGCAAGGAGCAGTACCGCCGCCTGCACGAGCGCCTGGAACGGTCCGACAAGCACTGGAAGTTCAACCCGGGCGACGTCGACACCCGGGCCAAGTGGCCCGACTACCAGGAGGCCTACCAGCTGGTGCTCGACCGGACGTCCACCCCCGACTCGCCCTGGCACGTGGTGCCGGCGGACCGCAAGTGGTTCGCCCGCCTGGCCGTGTCCCAGCTGGTGCTCGACGCGCTGGAGGACCTCGACCTGCACTGGCCGGCGGCGGACTACGACGTCGCCGAGCAGCTGGTCCGCCTGGAGGCGACCGCCTGAGCCGGACGAGCGGCGTCGGGTCCCCGGCGGCCCGTGACGAGCTCGGTCCGAAGGCCTGCTCGGCCCGCGGGGCCGCCCGGTCCGAAGGCCTCCTCGGTCCGAAGGCCTGCTCGGTCCGCGGGCTGCTCGGTCCGCGGGCCTGCCCGGTCGCGGTGACCTACTCGGTCCGGCGCCGCAGGGTGCTGACCCCCAGCGCGAGGGCGCCGACGATGAACAGCACGATCACGCCGACGTCGCCGCGGACCTGCTCCCAGCCGCCACCCTTGGCGATGTGCTGCATCGCCTCGATGCCGTAGGTCAGCGGCAGCACCCGCGACAGCCACTCGAGGGCCGTCGGCATCTGGTCCCGGGGCATCATCAGCCCCGCCGTGACCAGCTGCGGCAAAATGATCGCCGGCATCATCTGCACGGCCTGGAACTCGGTGCGCGCCACCGCGGAGGCCGCCAGCCCGAGGGCGCACCCCAGCACGGCGTCGAGCACCGCGACGGCCAGCATCAGCCAGACCGGCCCGGCCACGTCCATGCCGCAGACCCAGATGGCGAACCCGGTGACGACGAGCGCCTGCAGCAGCGCCAGCACCGCGAACGCGATCGCGTAGCCGAGCACGAAGTCGCCACGCCCGATCGGCATGGTCATCAGCCGCTCGAGGGTGCCGGACGTCCGCTCGCGCAGCGTCGCGACGCTGGTGACCAGGAACATGACGATCAGCGGGAACAGGCCCACCAGCATCGGCCCGAAGTGGTCGATCACGGGCGTGCCGTGGAACATCCAGGCGATCAGGCCGAGCAGCAGGCACGGCAGGATCAGCACCAGGGCGATGGTGCGCGGGTCGTGGCGCAGCTGCTGCAGCACCCGGCCGGTGGTCGCCAGCGTCAGTCGAGGCCTCATGCGGCAGTCCCCCGGTCCTGGGCGTTCGCCCGGTCGACGAGCGCGAGGAAGGCCGTCTCCGCATCGGTCGCCCCGGTCTCCGCGAGGAGCTCCTCGAGCGAGCCGTCGGCCAGCACGGCGCCGTTGCGCATCAGCACCAGCCTGTCGCAGCGCACCGCCTCGTCCATCACGTGGCTGGACACCAGCAGCGACCTCCCGGCGTCCCGCAGCCGGCCGAACAGCGCCCACAGGTCCCGCCGCAGCACGGGGTCGAGGCCCACCGTCGGCTCGTCGAGCACCAGCAGCTCCGGGGTGTTGAGCAGGGCCACGGCGAGGGAGACCCGGGACAGCTCGCCGCCGGACAGCGTGCCCGTCAGCCGCGGCTCGAAGCCCGTCAGGTCCACCTCGTCGAGCACCCGCGCGACGTCGCCCGTCGGCGCACCGAGCAGGGCGGCGGCGTACCGGAGGTTCTCGTGCACCGTGAGGTCGGCGTACACGCTCGGCGACTGGGTGACGTACGCGACCGTCCGTCGCAGCGACGGGGTGCCGGCCGGCAGCCCCAGCACCCGGACCTCGCCCCCGGCGACGCGCTGGGCACCGACCACGGCCCGCATCAGCGTCGTCTTCCCGCTGCCGCTCGGGCCCAGCAGGCCGACCACCTGACCGCCCGGGACCGTCAGGTCCAACCCGTCCAGCACCACGTTGGACCCGCGGACCACGCGCAAGCCCCTGATCTCGATGGCGGCGGCCGTCGCGTCCGCCCCGCCCTTATTCCTCATGTGAGGAATACTCCTCTCGCGTCGATCGAGATGCAAGGACGTCGTCGTCCGGGCCGGCCGCCGCCGACGAAGTCCTGGGGACCCTCGCGTGGGCCGGGGCCTGCACGTCAGCCGGGGCCTGCACGGCGGCCTCGGCGTGAGCGTGCTCGGGCAGCGGTCCGGTGAGATAGGACTGCAGCGCGGGAGCGATCAGCGCAGCCAGCTCCGCCGTGGAGAGCGCAGCGATCTCCGGCAGCCGCATCACGTGCCGCACCACCAGGACCCCGGCCACCTGGGAGGCCACCAGCGCCATGCGCAGCTCCGCGTCGGGCGACGGGATCGCGGCCGTCAGACGCCCGAAGACCTCCCTGCCGAGGAAGGCCGCCATCGCCCGCAGGTGCGGCTCGCTCGACGCGATCGCGGCGAACAGCGCCCGGAAGCTCTCGCCGCCGCGGACCTCCCACACCTCGAGCACGCTGCGAGCGAGCCGCTCCCCCAGGGTGTCGAGATCGCCCGCCAGCATCGCGGGCACCAGCCGGGCGGGGTCGAGGCCGTCCGGCACCATCGCCGCCGCGAAGAGCTCCGCCTTGTCCGCGAAGTAGTGCCGGACCAGGGCCGGGTCCACCTCCGCGCTCCGGGCGACCGCCCGGACGGACGCGCCGTCGTACCCACGCCGCGCGAGCTCCGCACGAGCCGCCGCGAGGATCTCGCCCCGGGTGCCCGACGCGCCAGGGCGCCGGCCGCGGCGCCGACCCGGCTCGTCCGTCACGACGGCGTCGGCCGACGGTCCCGCTCCGGACACCTCGGGGATGCCGGCGCCCGCCCGGCCCGCACCCGCCTCACCTGCCACTCCGCCAGCGTAGGAGCCTCGGCGTGAACCGGCGCCGGGCGACCCGCGACCTGCGTGCGGCAGGTGCCGCCACCGACGTGGACCGCGCCGCGTCCTGCCGCGGACGCACCGGAACCCGACCGCGCCACCGACGCCGACGACCCGCCCCCGGGACGGGAGCGGGTCGTCGGTTGCGGTCGCGAGGCGGGCTCGGCCCGCGGCCGGACGGGTCAGCGGCTGACGCCGGCGCGCCGCTTGTTGTAGACGTCGAACGCGACGGCCAGCAGCAGCACGAGACCCTTGATCGCCTGCTGGTAGTCGATGCCGACGCCCATGATCGACATGCCGTTGTTCATGACACCGATGATCAGACCACCGGCGATGGTGCCGACCACCGTGCCGACACCACCGGTGACCGCCGCACCGCCGATGAAGGCTGCCGCGATCGCGTCGAGCTCGAACCCGGTGCCCGCCTTCGGGTTCGCCAGGTTCAGCCGGGCGGTGAAGACGATGCCGGCCAGCGCGGACAGGACCCCCATGTTGACGAAGATCCAGAAGTTGACCCACTTGACCTTGATGCCGGACAGCGTCGCGGCGTTGAGGTTGCCACCGATCATGTAGACGTGGCGCCCGAAGACGCTGCTCTTCGCGACCGCCGAGTACACCAGGATCAGCGCCGCCAGGATGATGAGCACCACCGGCAGGCCCTTGTAGTTCGCCAGCTCCCACGCGAACGCCATGACGATCGCCCCCATCAGCACGATCTGGCCGACGAAGAGGGGCATGGACTCGACGTCCTGCAGGTAGGCGATGCGGGCACGACGCTTGCGCCACTGGCTGACCGCGTAGCCGACCACGCCGACAGCGCCGATCACGAGCGTGAAGACGTCGAACCCGTTCCCGCCGAACCAGCCGTTGATGAACCCCGAGGCGATGTTGCGGAACGCATCCGGGAACGGCGAGATCTGGGTGTTGCCCAGCGTGACCATGGTGGCGCCACGGAACAGCAGCATGCCGGCCAGGGTGACGATGAACGCCGGGATGCCGACGAACGCCACCCAGTAGCCCTGCCACGCGCCCACCAGCGCCCCGACGATGATCGCCGCCAGCACGCCGACCCACCACGGCAGCCCGTGCCGCACCGTGACCACACCGGCCACGGCGCCGGTGAACGCGACCACCGAGCCGACGGACAGGTCGATGTGGCCGGCGATGATCACGATGACCATGCCGATCGCCAGAATGAGGATGTAGGAGTTCTGGACGACGATGTTGGTGACGTTCTGCGGCGTGATCAGGATGCCGTCGGTCAGGATCGTGAACAGGACGATGATCGCCACGAACGCGAGGTAGATACCGCTCTGACGGAGATTCTTGGTGAAGAAGTCCTTCACCGGTGCGAGAGCGCCCATCGGCGTCAGTCCTTTACCTTGGTCATGAGTTGCATGAGGCTTTCCTGGGTCGCCTGCTCGCGCGGGACCACGCCGGTGATGCGCCCGGCGCTCATCGCGTAGATGCGGTCACACATGCCGAGCAGCTCGGGCAGCTCGGACGAGATGAACAGCACGGCCTTCCCGGCGTCCGCGAGGCGGTTGATGATCGTGTAGATCTCGTACTTGGCGCCCACGTCGATGCCGCGGGTCGGCTCGTCGAGGATCAGCACGTCGGGATCGGCGAAGATCCACTTGCTGAGCACGACCTTCTGCTGGTTGCCGCCGGACAGCTTGCCGGTCAGCGCCAGCACCGAGGGCGCCTTGATGTTCATCGAGACGCGGTACTCCTGCGCGACCTTCGTCTCCTCGTTCTCGTTCACCCAGCCATGCCGGGAGACCTTGGCGAGGGACGCGGCGGAGATGTTCCGCTTGATCGTCTCGATGAGGTTCAGGCCGTACCGCTTGCGGTCCTCGGTCGCGTAGGCGATGCCCGCCGAGATCGCATCCGGGATGGTGTGCAGCCGCACCTCGCGGCCGTCCTTGAAGACACGACCCGAGATGTCCGCGCCGTACGACCGCCCGAAGACGCTCATCGCGAGCTCCGTGCGTCCGGCACCCATCAGGCCCGCGAGCCCGACGATCTCGCCCCGGCGCACCGTCAGCCCGGCGTGGTCGACGACGACCCGCTCGTGCTGGATCGGGTGGTGCACGGTCCAGTCCTCGATCCGGAAGATCTCCTCGCCGACGCTCGGGACCCGCTCCGGGAAGCGGTGCTCCAGGTCGCGGCCGACCATGCCTCGGATGATCCGGTCCTCGGTGACCTCGTCGCGCTTCATGTCGAGCGTCTCGATGGTCTTGCCGTCGCGGATCACGGTGGTCGAGTCGGCGATGGCCGCGATCTCGTTCAGCTTGTGGGAGATCATGATCGAGGTGATCCCCTGCTCCCTGAGCTGCCGGAGCAGGTTGAGCAGGTGCTCGGAGTCCGCGTCGTTCAGCGCGGACGTCGGCTCGTCGAGGATGAGGAGCCTGACCTCCTTGGAGAGCGCCTTGGCGATCTCCACCAGCTGCTGCTTGCCGACGCCGATGTCTGCGATCCGGGTGGTCGGGTTCTCGGCGAGCCCGACGCGCCGCATCAGCTTGGTGGCCTCGGCGTTGGTCCTGTTCCAGTCGATGAAGCCACGTGCCGAGAGCTCGTTGCCCACGAAGATGTTCTCCGCGATGGAGAGCAGCGGGTTGAGCGCGAGCTCCTGGTGGATGATCGCGATGCCGCGGTCCTCGCTGGCCCGGATGCTGCCGAACTGGCACAGCTCGCCGTCGAGGTAGATCTCGCCCTCGTAGTCCCCGTACGGGTAGACGCCCGAGAGCACCTTCATCAGCGTCGACTTACCGGCGCCGTTCTCTCCGCAGATCGCGTGGATCTCGCCTCGCGCGACCGTGAGGGTGACGTCCTGCAGGGCCTTCACGCCCGGGAACGTCTTGGTGATGCCGCGCATCTGGAGGATGTCGTCGCTCATGTCCCCAACCGATCCTGCTGTCTCGGGGCGGCGCCCCGCCGGACGTACCGGCGGGGCACCGCGCTGCGATGGTGGGTACCGGACGTCAGCTCAGCTGCGCCTCGGTGTAGTAGCCGCCGTCGACGAGGATCTTCTTGTAGTTGTCCTTCGTGATGATCTGCGACTCGAGCAGGTAGGACGGGACCACCTTGACGCCGTTGTCGTACGACGTGGTGTCGTTGGTCTTCGGCTGCTGCCCCTTGAGGAGCGCGTCGGTCATCGCGACGGTGACCTTCGCCAGCTCGCGCGTGTCCTTGTAGATGGTCGAGTACTGCTCGCCCTTGATGATCGACTTGACCGAGGCGGCCTCGGCGTCCTGGCCGGTCACGATCGGGTACGGCTGGCTGGCCGTCCCGTAGCCGACACCCTTGAGGGCGCCGAGGATGCCGATCGACAGACCGTCGTACGGCGACAGCACGCCGGCGACCTTGGAGCCGTCCGAGTAGGTGGACGTCAGCACGTTCTCCATGCGGGACTGCGCCGTGGCCGGGTCCCACCGCAGCGTCGCGATGGTCTTGAAGTCGGTCTGGCCGGACTTCACGACCAGCACCTTCTTGTCGATGTACGGCTTGAGGACGCTCATCGCGCCGTTGTAGAAGAACGTCGCGTTGTTGTCGTCCGGCGAGCCGGCGAACAGCTCGATGTTGAGCGGGCCCGTCTTGCCGGTGTCCTTGCCGCTGGCGTCGAGGACGCCGAGGCCCGTCAGCAGCGAGGTGGCCTGCTGCACGCCGACCTTGAAGTTGTCGAACGTCGTGTAGTAGTCCACGTTGGCCGAGTTGCGGATCAGGCGGTCGTACGCGATGACCTTGATGCCGTTGGCGTGGGCCTGCTCGAGCTGGCTGGTCAGGGCGGTGCCGTCGATCGAGGCGATGATGAGCACCTTGGCGCCCTTGGTGATCATCGTGTCGATCTGGTTGACCTGCGTCGGGATGTCGTCCTCGGCGTACTGGAGGTCGACCTTGTAGCCGAGCGCCTCGAGCTGGGACTTCACGTTGTTGCCGTCGTTGATCCAGCGCTCGGACGACTTGGTCGGCATCGCGACGCCGATCAGGTCACCCGTGGTGGAGCCGCCGGCCGTGCTGGAGGCGGTCGCGCCGCCGGCGCTCGTGCCGGCGCCGCCACCGCTGCACGCGGCCATCGTCAGGGACAGGGTAAATGCCGCCGCAATGGCAGCAATGCGCTTCACGTGCATCGACGATCTCCTCGTTGAGATTCGCGACTATACGGAGATATAGCCGCTCGGTGCTGCAACTCATTACTTCGACGCGCAGAGGTACACCTCCGGCATCACGTGTTCTCGGGATCCAGGTTAGCGCTCACATCGCGCTTTCCCTATCCCCAGGGTGTCACGTTTGGGTAACAGCTAGATCCGCTGCGCGAGACGGAAATAAGCTGCGTTGAACCTCGCCTCCTGGCGGAACCCGCGGCCGGTGGTGCTCTCGTCGATGACGAGCAGCTCGGTGCCGGCGATCGTCGCGAACACCTCGAAGGCGTCGACGCCCGCCGCCGTCGACAGCACCGTGTGGTGCGCACCTCCCGCGGTCAGCCACGCCTCCGCCGAGGTGGTGAAGTCGGGGCGGGGCTTCCAGACGGCCCGGGCCACCGGCAGGTTCGGCAGGGCGGGGTGCTCCACCAGGTCGACGACGTTGGCC
>DAIDJQ010000175.1 GCA_027451305.1 Cellulomonas sp. | reverse complement strand
GCGGCGCTGCGTGCGGCGGTGCGCGACGGGCTGGAGGACGAGGTGCACCGCCTCGTCGGCGACCTCGTCGGCGCGCTCACCGCCTGGCGCGAGGTGCAGGCCGCGGTCCGCTCGTCGTCGTCCCTAGCCTTGCTGGGCACGGCCCGCGACGTCCGCGAGCAGGTCGCCGCGCTGGTGCACGACGGGTTCGTCGCCCGGGTCGGCGCCGACCGGCTCCCGCAGCTGACCCGCTACCTGCGCGCGGCTGCCTACCGGATGACGAAGGCCGTCGAGAACCCGCAGCGTGACGAGGCGCTCGCCGCCCAGGTGCGGGCGGTCGAGGACCTGTACCGCGACGCGGTGGCCCGCACGGCCGGCCGTGCCCTGGACGCCACCCGGGCGGCTGTGCTCGACGAGGTCCGCTGGATGCTCGAGCAGCTGCGCGTCAGCCTGTTCGCCCAGCAGCTCGGCACCCCGGTCCCCGTGTCCAGCACCCGCATCCGCAAGGCGCTGGCCACGACCGCCTGACACCGGGTCGTCGCTCCGGCCGTTCCAGCCGCCCACGGGCCACGGCCCCGCCGCTGCGCCGGTCTCGGCTCGGCACCCGCGCCACCGACGTCGGTGGTCGCGGGCACACTCGCTGCCATGGCATCCACGGACGGCACCGGCCGCTGCTTCGGTGACGGCGACCCCCTGCTGGCGGCGTACCACGACGACGAGTGGGGCGTGCCGGTGCACGGCGAGCACGCGCTGTTCGAGCGCCTCGCGCTGGAGGGGTTCCAGTCCGGGCTGTCCTGGGTCACGGTGCTGCGCAAGAGACCGGCCTTCCGCGCGGCGTTCGCCGACTTCGACCCCGAGGTGGTCGCAGGCTTCGGGGACGACGACGTCGCGCGGCTGATGGCGGACGCCGGCATCGTCCGCAACCGCGCCAAGGTCGAGGCCACCATCGCCAACGCGCACGCGCTACGCGCCCTCCACGAGCACGGCCGCACGCTGGACGAGGTCGTGTGGTCGCACGTGCCGACGCCGGACGCAACCCGCCCCAGGCCCCTGACCTGGGCAGACGTACCCGCCACCAGCCCCGAGTCCACGGCCCTGGCACGGGAGCTGAAGTCCCTCGGCTTCCGGTTCGTCGGTCCCACCACCGCCTACGCGAGCATGCAGGCGTGCGGGATGGTGGACGACCACCTCGCCGGCTGCCCGGTGGCCGTGCTGCGCGACGCCGGCGGCACGTCGGCGTAGGTCTCCTGGTCGTCGACGTGGGCGCCTGAACCGGGGACCCGCAGGCCCTCGGCATCCGACGTCCCACGGGCTAACATCTGCGGCCGTGGCACGAACGGACGACGACGCCCTGGAGGTTCCGCGCGCCCCCGTGCCGCGTGCTGCCCCGCTCGACGCGGCCCTGCTGGTCGCCGTGCGCCAAGGCCTGGAAGCCGTCACCGCTGCACCCCTCGACGGCGCCGCGGCCCCCGGCGGACGTGCCGGCACCAGGTCGGAAGGCCTCACGAGTCGCCGCCGCGACTGACCTCATCTCGCGGGCGGGCGGTCCGCCGTCTCACTGATCGGTCAGTAGTGACCGGAGTGCGAGACGGCGGGTATCGTCCACCGCACCATCCAGAGCGGCCGAGAGACCCGGTTCGTCGACGCCGCAGCAACCCCCCTCCAGCCGATGGAGGGTGTGGGTGCTTCCGCCGGGAGCGATGGAGTGACCATGTCCGCACCTGCCGCCCGTGCACCCGGGACCGGCTCCGGCAGCACGCCGTGCCGACGATGACCGACGCCCCGGTGACCGCCCCCGACCGCGACGCCGACCGTCGCGCACCGCTGGCCGAGGCGCTGCCGACCGCGCCGGCCGGCAGCCGCGAGACGTCCCCCGCCCGTGTCCGCACCCGTCCCGCGCCGGTGGATCGGCCCACGATCTCCTTCGAGCTGTTCCCGCCGCGCAACCCCGACGCAGCCCCCAAGCTCTGGGACACGATCCGCCACCTGGAGGCGGTGCGCCCCGACTTCGTGTCGGTCACCTACGGCTCGTCGGGACGCACGCGCGTCACCAGCCGAGCACTGGTCAGCCGCATGCTGCGCGAGACGACGCTGACGCCGATCGCGCACCTGACCTGCGTCGGCGCCTCCCGCGAGGAGATCTCGACGATCGTGCGGGAGTTCCTCGACGAGGGCGTCCGCTCGTTCCTCGCCCTGCGCGGCGACCCGCCCGAGGGAGAGGCCGGCTGGCACCCGCACCCGCACGGCCTGACCACCGCGAGCGCCCTGGTGGAGCTGCTGCGCGAGATCGAGCAGGAGCGCTGCGAGCAGAGCCCGGCACAGGCCGTCCGCGCACGGGTGAAGCCGCTGTCGATCGCCGTGGCGGCCTTCCCTCGCGGCAACCGCGTCACCGGCAGCTCGCGCGAGCAGGACATCCAGGCGCTGCTGGCCAAGCAGCGGGCCGGTGCCGACTTCGCCATCACGCAGGTGTTCTACGACGCCAACTCCTACCTGGAGCTGGTCGGTGAGGCTCGTCGGGCCGGCGTGGTCATCCCGATCGTGCCGGGCATCATCCCGGCCACCGACCCCGCCCGGCTGCTGCGCACGCAGGAGCTGACCGGCGTCCCGGTCCCGCCCGACCTGCTCGCACTGCTGGACGCGGCCGACGACGAGGCCGAGCGCCGCCGTCGCGGCACCCGGTTCGGCGTCGACCTGGTCAACCGGGTCCTCGACGGCGGGGCACCGGGCGTCCACCTCTACACGTTCAACAAGCACGAGGCCGCACTCGACCTGCTGGAAGGGGCCGACCTCGTCGGCCGCCCCACCGCCACCACCACCGCGAGGACAGACGCATGACGCAGCGCACCGCCTTCCCCACCGGCACGATCCTCGGCTACCCCCGGATCGGCCCGCACCGGGAGCTGAAGAAGGCGCTCGAGTCGTTCTGGGCCGGTCGGTCCACCGCCGCGGAGCTCGAGCAGGTCGCCACCGACCTGCGCCGACGCACCGGCACCCGCCTGGCGGAGCTCGGCCTGCGGACCGACGTGCCAGCCATCCCCAGCGCCTTCTCGTTCTACGACCACGTCCTCGACGCCGCGGTGGTGCTCGGCGCGGTCCCCGCGCGGTTCGCCGACCTGCAGGACGCCGACGGGCGCCTCGACCTGGCCGGCTACTCGACGGTGGCTCGCGGCCGTGGCGACGACCTGCCGCTCGAGATGACCAAGTGGTTCGACTCGAACTACCACTACCTGGTCCCGGAGATCGGGCCTGACACCCGGTTCCGGCTGTCCGGCGACCGGCCCGTGCAGGAGTTCGCGGAGGCCCTGGCAGACGGTGTGCTGACCCGTCCGGTGCTCGTCGGGCCCGTCACGTTCCTCGCGCTGGCCAAGCCGACGGAGGACGCCCCGGAGGGCTTCGCGCCGATCGACCGGCTCGCCGACGTGCTGCCGGTGTACGTGCAGCTGCTGGCGGCGCTGCACGCGGCCGGCGCGACGTGGGTGCAGCTGGACGAGCCGGCTCTGGTGTCCGAGTCGACGGGGGTGCCCACCGAGCGGCTGCTCGCAGCCGCCGAGGAGGCGTACCGGGTGCTCGGCGACGCCGCCGACCGGCCCGCGCTGCTGGTCGCGGCGCCGTACGGCGACCTCGGTGCCGCCCTGCCGGTGCTGGCCCGCACGGCGATCGACGGCATCGCCCTCGACCTGGTCCGTGGCGGCCTGCCGACCGGCGCCGTCCCCGGGCTCGAGGTGAAGACCCTGGTCGGCGGCGTGGTCGACGGCCACAACATCTGGCGTGCCGACCTGGACGCCGCCCTCTCGAAGCTCGAGCAGCTGGAGACGCTCGGTGCCGCGGCGGTGGCGGTCGGCACCTCGACCTCCCTGTTCCACGTGCCTCACGACGTCGCCGACGAGCCGAACCTCGACCCGACGCTCGCGTCCTGGCTGGCCTTCGCCGACCAGAAGGTGGCCGAGGTGGTCACGCTGGCCGAGGGCCTGACCGAGGGCCGCGAGGCGATCCACGACGCGCTGCGTGCCGCCGCGGACGCGCGCGCGGCCCGTGCCACGGCCGCCGGTGTGGTCCGTCCGGAGGTACGCGAGCGGGTGGCGCAGCTGACCGACGAGCAGTTCCACCGCGGCTCGTTCGACGAGCGTCGCGCCGCCCAGGACGAGCGGCTGCA
The DNA here is from genome assembly GCA_027451305.1 of Cellulomonas sp. Next base: position 11,093 of record DAIDJQ010000175.1, on the reverse strand, counting down.
CCTGCCGGCGCTGCCGACGACGACCATCGGCTCGTTCCCCCAGACCCCGGAGATCCGGGCCGCCCGTGCGGCGTTCGGTGCCGGGCACATCACGGCTGCGCAGTACGAGGACGAGATGCGCGCCGAGATCGGCCGCGTCGTCGAGCTCCAGGAGCGGATCGGCCTGGACGTGCTGGTGCACGGCGAGCCCGAGCGCAACGACATGGTGCAGTACTTCGCCGAGCACCTCGACGGGTTCACGGTGACGGCGAACGGCTGGGTGCAGTCGTACGGCTCGCGCTGCACGCGCCCGTCGATCCTGTGGGGCGACGTGTCCCGGCCGGCGCCGATCACCGTGCCGTGGACCGCGTACACGCAGTCGCTGACCGACAAGCCGGTCAAGGGCATGCTCACCGGGCCGGTGACGATCCTGGCCTGGTCGTTCGTCCGCGACGACCAGCCGCTGGCGGACACCGCCAACCAGGTGGCCCTCGCGCTGCGCGACGAGATCGCCGACCTCGAGGCCGCCGGCATCGCGATCGTGCAGGTGGACGAGCCCGCGCTGCGCGAGCTGCTCCCGCTGCGCGAGAAGGACCACGCCGCCTACCTCGACTGGTCGGTCCGGTCCTTCCGGCTGGCCACCTCCGGCGTGCGTCCGGACACCCAGATCCACACCCACCTGTGCTACTCGGAGTTCGGCCAGATCTTCGGGGCCATCGACGGGCTGGACGCGGACGTGACCAGCATCGAGGCGGCCCGCTCGAAGATGGAGATCCTGACCGACATCGCCGCGGCCGGCTACCCGCGGGGCATCGGCCCCGGCGTGTACGACATCCACTCGCCGCGCGTGCCGAGCGAGGCGGAGGTCACCGAGCTGCTGTCCGAGGCCGTGCACGCCATCGACCCGGGCCAGCTGTGGGTCAACCCCGACTGCGGCCTGAAGACCCGCCGGTACGACGAGGTCAACCCCTCGCTCGAGCACATCCTCGCGGCGACGCGCACCGTGCGCGCGACGCTCTGAGCCCGCCGGTGACCGTGGAGACCGACTGTCCGACGCGCGCGCCGGAGCCCGAGGAGCGCAGGCGCGACCGGGACCGGTTGCGTGCGCCGCACACGGGCGGTGACGCCTCCCCGGTCGCCGACGGCGGCCCGTTCGACGTGCCGCTGGACGTGCTGGCGGCCCGCACCAGCGAGAAGTGGCGGGCCTACGGCCAGGACGTGCTGCCGATGTTCGTCGCGGAGATGGACGTGGTGCCGCCGCGTGCGGTCGCGGACGCCGTCGACCAGGCGGTGCGGTCCGGCGACACGGGGTACGAGCACGGCCAGGCCTACGCGGAGGCGTTCGCGGGGTTCGCGGCGGAGCGGTTCGGCTGGGCGGTCGACCCGGCCGTCACCCGCACGGTCCCGGACGTGATGCGCGGCGTGGTCGAGGCGGTGCGGCTGTTCACCGCCCCGGGCGACGCCGTGGTGATCACACCGCCGGTGTACCCGCCGTTCCGGCACCACCTCGAGCACGCCGACCGGCGGGTGGTCGCGGCACCGCTCACCGCCGGCGGCCGCCTGGACCCTGCGACCCTGGACCGGGCGCTGGCCGAGGCCCGCCGCGACGGCCGCGCGGCGGTGCTGCTGCTGTGCCAGCCGCACAACCCGACGGGGGTGCTGCACACGGCAGACGAGCTGCGAGCCGCCGGAGACCTGGCCCGCTCCTACGGCGTCCGGGTGGTGGCCGACGAGATCCACGCGGCGATCCTGCCGACTCGGGCCGACGGGACCCGGCCGGCCTTCGTCCCCACCACCACGGTGATCCCGGACGCCATCGCCCTGCACTCCGCCTCGAAGGCGTTCAACCTGGCAGGGTTCAAGGCGGCGCTCGCCGTGCCCGGACCGGACGCCGTGGCGGACCTGGCCCGCCTCGCCTCCCCCGTCACCGACGGCATCAGCCACGTCGCCTCGATCGCGCACCAGGCGGCGTTCCGCGCAGGCGGTCCCTGGCTCGACGGGCTGCTCGACGCCCTGGGCGAGAACGTGCGGCTGCTCGGCTCGCTGCTCGCGACCCGCCTGCCGTCCGTCCGCTGGACACCCGGCGACGGGACCTACCTGGCGTGGCTCGACCTCCGCGACGCCGTGCCGGCCGGCACCGACCCTGCCGCGTACCTGCTCGAGCACGCCCGCGTGGCGACCGTGACCGGACCGGCCTTCGGAGCCGAGGGCACCGGGTTCGCCCGGCTGAACCTCGGCACCTCGCCGGCCCTGCTGAGCGAGGCGGTGGACCGCATCGCGACCGCGCTCCCGGTGCGTGGCTGAGCAGAGCCGCGCACCGGGCACGACGACGCCCCGGACCCGTACGGGTTCCGGGGCGTCGTGCCGCTCGGAGCGGCGGCCCTGCGGTCAGCCGGTCGGCGGTCAGCCGGTCGGCCGGTCGGCCGGGACGCCTAGGCGGTGATCGTCGTCGGCTCGACGGCGCCGTGCTGCACCTCGATGCGGCGCGGCTTGGCCTCCTCGGAGACCGGGATGGTCAGCGTCAGCACGCCGTCCGTGTAGGTCGCGGAGATCTTGTCCAGCGCGAGCCCGCGGCCGACGGTCAGCTGCCGGGCGTAGGTGCCGACCGGACGCTCCTTGGCCAGCCACTGCACGTCCTGCTCGGTGTGGGCGGAACGCTGTGCGCGGACGGTCAGGGTGCGGTCGTCGACGCTGACGTCGATGCTGCCCGGGTCTGCGCCCGGCAGGTCGACGTGCAGGACGTAGTGGTCACCGCTGCGGTACAGGTCCATCGGCATGCTGGCGGAAGCACGTTCCGATGCGAACATCTGGCCGAGCAGACGGTCCATCTCCTGGAAGGGGTCGTAACGCGTAGCCATGTGCGCTCACCTCCCGTGTCGGGGTTCGCGGACCTTCCGCGACCCGGTGCGTGCAACCGGCGAGCGGGTGACCCACCGGTTGGCTACACCTCAGGATTAGCACTCGGCACCGGAGAGTGCCAGCCCGTTCGCGGACGGTGAACCGGGTGCGCGGCGGGGTCAGCGACCGTCGGTCGGCGGCTCGCACACCACCACCGGGATCCGCCGCGTGGTCCGCTCGGCGTACCGCGCGTAGCCCGGGTTGTTCCGCACGACGAGGTCCCACAGCCGATCCCGCTCGACCCCCTCGGCTGTCCGCGCGGTCATCGCGGCCACCGTCCCCCCTCGCTGCACGCTGACCTGCGGGTTCGCCACCAGGTTGAGGTACCACGCCGGGTGCGCGTCACCACCGTTGTTCGAGGCGACCAGCACCAGCCGGTCGCCGTCGGGCGTCGCCGCCAGCGGGGTGGTGCGCAGCTGTCCGCTGATGCGGCCGGTGGTCGTGAGCAGCACCTGCTCCAGGTGCCCGAACCGCCCCAGCAGCCGCCCGCCGGTGGCCCGGTAGACCTGCTTGTGCAGGGCGACGAACATCAGCTGCGTACGGCTCAGTCCCATCCCGCGACCCTAGGCGCGGCCGGGGCGGAGCACCCGACCGCTCAGCCGCGCGCGAGGGCGGCGGCCGGACGCGGGCGCCTGCTGCGGGTCGGCAGACGACGGTCCCCGGCGGGCGTCACTGCAGGACGACGGCGCCCGCTCCCGGCCGTACCCCGACGGTCACCGCGTCGCCGACACGCAGCCCGTCGGCAGCCGTCCCCAGGACGTCGGCCGTCACCAGCCCCTCGACCGGGTGCTCGACGACCGCCCTGGTGAACGCCCCGAGGAACGACAGCGCCACGAGCCGTGCCACCTGCGGCCCGGCCGGCGTCGAACCGGCGCCGGCCACGCCACGCTCCACCTGCAGCTGCTCGGGCCGCACCACGGCGCGCGGTGCCGGCAGGTCGTCGACCTGGTCGTCCTCGTGGTCCGCGGCCGAGGCCCTGCCCGCCGTCGAGCCGACGGCCCCGGCCGTCGCCGCCCCGCGCGCCACCTCCACCGGCGAACCCAGCACCGACCACCCGCCGTCGGGCGCGCGCCGCGCGGTCAGCCGGTTCACCGTCCCGACGAACCCGGCGACGAACGCCGACGCAGGCCGGCTGTACAGCACCCGCGGCGGGTCGATCTGCTCGAGCACCCCGTCGCGCATCACCGCCACCCGGTCGGCGACGGCCATCGCCTCGTGCTGGTCGTGCGTGACGAACACCGTCGTCACGCCCACCTCCCGCTGCAGCCGGCGGATCTCGTCCCGCAGGTGCTCGCGCACCTGCGCGTCCAGGGCGGACAGCGGCTCGTCGAGCAGCAGCAGCCGCGGCTCGGTGGCGATCGCCCGGGCCAGCGCCACGCGCTGGCGCTGGCCGCCGGACATCTGGTGCGGGTACTTGTCGGCGTGCTTCTCCAACCGGGTCACCGCCAGGAGCCGCTCCACCGTCGCGGCGGTCTCGGCGGCGCCCTTGCGGCGGATCTTCAGCCCGAAGGCGATGTTCTGCCGGCCGGTGAGGTTGGGGAACAGGCTGTAGTCCTGGAACACCATCCCGAACCGGCGGTGCCGGGGAGAGACGCGGGTGACGTCCTCGCCGTCCACCAGGATCCGCCCGGTCTCGGGCTGCTCGAAGCCGGCGAGCAGCCGCAGCGCGGTCGTCTTGCCGCAGCCCGACGGGCCGAGCAGGCACACCATCTCGCCGGACTCCACCCGCAGGTGCAGGTCGGCGAGGGCGACGGTGGTGCCGAAGGTCTTGCGGACGCCGATCATCTCGATCGTGGCCATGGGGTCTCCTCTGTCAGAGCCAGGTCAGAAGCCGGTGGTGCTGATGCCCAGGCCGCGACGGCGCAGCAGGTGCACCACGGCACCCAGGGCGGCGGCGGTCAGCACCATGACGGCGAGCGCGAGCGCCATCCCGGCCTGCGGGGCGTCGCGCTGGTAGTCGACCAGGTAGGTGGGGAGGGTCGTCTTGAGCAGCAGCGACGCGAAGGCGAACTCGCCGAGCACGAGCGCGGCCGTCAGCCCGCTCGCCGCGACCAGCGAGGCGCTGAGGTTGGGCACGAGCACCCGCAGCAGCACGGTCGGCAGCGAGGCGCCCAGGCTGCGCGCGGCCTCCACCAGCGTGCGGGCGTTGATCGCGCGGAGCCCGGAGTCCAGCGCCCGGTAGGTGAACGGCATGGCCCACACCGCGTAGAACGGCACCAGGCTGAGCGGACTGGTCAGGAAGCCCGGCGCCACCGTCCGGAACGTCGCCGCGACGCCGACCACCAGGGCGATCGGCGGGATCACCCACGGCAGCAGGGTCACGGCGCTGAGCACGGGCCGCAGCCGGGGTGCGCGGATCTCGGCAAGGATCGCCAGCGGCAGCAGCAGCGCCAGGTCGAGCGCCAGGGTCAGCACCGCCAGGATCACGCTGGTCCGGGTCGCCTGCCACAGTGCGGGCTCCCGCAGCGCCGCCAGGAGCGATGCCGCCGACCACCGGGAGAGCAGCGTGTGCGCGTTCAGCAGCACCACCGGCACGTTCTGGAACGCGAACCGTGCCATCGCCAGCTGCGGCACCACGAAGTACAGCCCGAGCACCACGAGGAAGGTCCAGCGCACCGCCTCGATCCCGCCACGGCGCCGGCTCATGCTCGGCTCCAGCGGGCGGCCCGGCGCTGCAGCAGGTGCATCAGCACCAGCCCGGCGCCCATCAGCGCGACGGTCCAGGTCACCAGGGCGAAGCCGAGGTCCTGCTCGCCCGTGATGACGTTGCCCTGCAGCACGAACCGGATCGCCAGCGGCACCAGCTGCCCGCTCGAGTTCAGCACGTACGCCGTGGCGTAGGCGCTGAACGCGTTGATGAACAGCAGCAGCATCCCGCCGAGCACGGACGGCGCGAGGATCGGCCCGCCGACGGTCGCCCAGTAGCGCACCGGTCCGGCCCCCATCAGCTCGGCGGCCTCGCGCCAGGTGGTGCGCAGACCCCCGACGGCCGGGACGACGACGAGGAACATCAACGGGATCTCGAAGTACAGGTAGACGAACGTCATGCCCGCCAGCGTCGAGAGCGAGAACCCGGACCCGACGACGTCGACTCCCACCGCCGCCAGCGCCTTGGTGAGCACGCCCTGCGTGCCGAGCGCGGCGACGAACGCGAACGCCAGCGGCACGCCGCCGAGCTGCGAGGCCACCGAGCTCCAGGCGTCCACCGTCGGCCTGATCCACGCCGGCCGCTCCAGCCCGCGCAGCGCGAGCGCCAGCGCCAGCCCGAGCACCCCGCCGAGCACCGCCGAGGCGCCCGCCAGCATCAGCGAGCTGGTGAACGCCGACCGGTACGGGCCGGAGATCGCCCTGGTCAGAGCGCCGAAGCCGAGCTGTCCACCGGGCGTGAACGTGTGCACCAGCACCGCGGTCATCGGCCACACCAGGAACACGCCGACGAAGGCCAGGAACGGCACCATCGCCACCGTCGCGCCATCCGGCCTGCGCAGCCGCAGCCACCCGGCCGCTCGCCCGGCCGTCCCGGACCCGGGCCAGCCGCGTGCTCCCGCGACCGTCCCCGTTCGGCCGGCCTCGGCCGTCCCCGCCGTCCCCGGCCGGGCGGCGACCGCCCCGGCGCCTGCGCTCGTCGCGCGGGCGCCGGGGTCGGCCACCAGGTCCGTACCGGTCACTTGTCCGCGACCATCGGGCCCCACTGGGCGGCCAGGGTGGCCTTCGCGGCGTCGATCTGCTGCTGCGTCGGGAAGGCGATCTTCGCGATGGTCGCCGGGTCCGGCAGGTTGGCTGCCAGGGCCGAGTCGACCTTGCCCTCCTTGACCAGCGTGGCGTAACGCGCCGGGATGGCGCCGCCCTGCAGGTAGCCGAGCGCACCGGCGTCGCCGACGAGGTGCTCCATGAACAGCTCGGCGGCGCACGGGTGCTGCGCCTGCGTGACCACGGACTGGGCGTAGTACCCGCCGTAGACGCCGTCCTGCGGGACGGTCACCTGCAGGTCGAAGCCGGCGCTCTGCATCAGCGGCTTCAGGGCCGGGAAGTTGTACGTCCAGTCGAGCGCGATCGGCACCTCGCCGGACAGCAGCGTGGCCTTGGTGACCTTGGTCATCGTGAGGTTGCCGGACTTCTTCAGGTCGGAGAAGTACTGGATCCCGGGGAGGATGTTGTCGAAGCTGCCGCCGTTCGCGAGCGACGCGGCCATCACCGCGGCGAACGCCGCCCCGGCCTCACGCGGGTCGCCGTTGAGCGCGACCTGACCCTTGTACTGCGGGTCCTTCAGGTCGGCGAACGTCTTGGGGGCGTTCTTGACCAGCTTCGTGTTCACGCCGATCGACATCACACCGTAGTAGGCCGCGACCCAGTGGCCCGCCGGGTCCTTCAGGTTGTCCGGGATCTGGTCCCAGACGGTCGGCTTGTACGTCTGCGCGTACCCGTCGTCGATCATCTGCTGCGTGAAGGAGGCGCCGACGTCCACCAGCTCCGGCATCCCGGCCTGACCGCGCAGCGTCTTGATCGCGGTGATCTCGTCCGCCGACGACGCGTCGGGGTTCGCCACGGTCGCGGTGATGCCGTACGTCTTCCGGAACGCGTCGAGGATCCCGCCGTAGTTCGCCCAGGTGTCCGGCAGCGCGATGAGGTTCACCGCGCCCTCCTTCTTCGCGGCGGCGGCGATCTCGGGGACGGTGGTCCCGCAGCTCGTCGCGGCGACGGCGGAGGTCGAGCCCGACGACGCGGTGGCGCCCGTCGAGCCCGCGACCGCGGAGCTGCACGCGCTGAGCGCGAGAGCTGCGACGGTCAGTGGAGCGAGCATGGTCAGCTTGCGCATCGATGTCCCTCGGTAGGAAGTGGGGGCCGACGCGATGTCGGCACGCCACGGTGTCTACCGAGGCCAGGCGACGCGTCCGGTGCGCGCAGGTGAACGACGGGCGGCGGACGGACGAACGGCGTTCTACGCCCTCGGCCGTCTGGCCGTGCAGGTCAGCCGTCTGCGCGCGAGCCGAGCGCGGGGCGCCAGCCGGCAGCGCGCGCGCGTCGGAAGCGTGCCCGCGATCCGGTCAGAGGGCCGTGGCCGCCAGCGGGCCGCCGGCGGCCAGTGCCGCGAGCAGTGCCGTCACGATCCGGATGTCGGCGTCCAGCCACGGGACGTCGAGCCACTGACCGGCGGGCAGCCAGCGCAGCTCGTCGTGCTCGACGAGGGGTTCGGGGACGCCTGAGGCGACCTCGGCCAGCCAGAGCCGCATCTCGTAGTGCTCCGACAGCCGCCAGGTACCGCCGTCCGGCCCGACGAGCTCGGGCCCCAGGCCCACGCGGACGCCGAGCTCCTCACGGATCTCGCGGTGGAGCGCCTCTTCGGGCGACTCACCGGGGTCGACCTTGCCGCCCGGGAACTCCCAGCGTCCTGCCAGGCTCGCCGGGGTCGCTCGGCGGCCCGCGAGCAGGAGCTGCGGGTCGTCGAGGTCGTCCACCAGCGCGGCGGCGACGACGAGGCTCGGTGCCATGGGTGCCAGTCTGCCAGCCGCGCGAACGGCTCCTCGCATCCGGACCCGGGTCAGGACGGCCGGACGACGTCCGGGGACGACAACCGACCGGTCAGAACCTGACCGGTCGGTCGGGGGGGCCTCGAGGTCGAGGCGGTGCGTCAGCGGACGCCGTGGGCGACGGCCCAGGCGACGGCCTCGGACCGGGTGGAGACACCGATCTTGCGGTAGACGCTCCGGACCTGCGACTTCACCGTGTTGCGAGTGACGAACAGCCGGGTGGCGATCTCCTCGAGCGTGACGTCTTCGGCAAGCTCTGCGAGGACCACTCGCTCCCGGCGAGTGAGGGATTCGACCGGTGCGGTCGTCGTGCTGGTTGTTCCAGCCGTCTCCAAGATGCTCATCGTGTCCTCCGGTTGCCTACGGTCCCCGGCCCCTCCGGGTCCCGCCGTGCTGCTGCGTACCGGATGAGAGCCCGTCCGCGGCGCCCCATGACGCCACTTTCCTGCTCCCGTCTTGCACAGGCCCCCCCGTGCCGCCGAACGCGTAGCGCCAAGAATGACCCGTACGGTCCGAGCGAGATACTTAGCTAGGCGATAGCACCCACGATTCACCCGAAAGGCGCAAGGGACGTTCGTCCTAGCGTTACCGATTCGAGATTTCGTGGGTGATGTCCGTTATGAAAACGAGACAAATCGCCCACATCGCGGTGGCTGATTCTTGCAGATCACCGGGCAGGACGACCAGGCCCCTCCGCCCGTGCGGGTTGGCCGGGTTCACGCGGCGTCGGGCCGGCACAAGGCCGGGTTCAGGCCGGGTTCAGGCCGGCGTACTCCTCGGCGGAGAGCAGCGTGCCGGTGCCCGTGACCTCGACGCGCAGCAGCCAGCCGGCTCCGTACGGGTCCGAGTTGACCAGTGACGGGTCGTCGACGGCAGCCTGGTTGACCTCGACCACCGTGCCGCTGACGGGGGAGAACAGCTCGGAGACCGACTTCGTCGACTCGACCTCACCGATCACCGCCCCGGCGGACACCTCGTCGCCGACCGTCGGCAGCTCGAGGTAGACGATGTCGCCGAGAGCGTCGGCCGCCACCGCGGTGATCCCGACGGTCGCGGGAGAGCCGTTCTCGAGCCACTCGTGCTCGACGGTGTACTGCAGGTGGGCGGGCGGTACGACGGCGGCCATGGCGGTTTCTCCTCGGATGGTGCGGGCGGTGTTCCGGGCTGGACGACGAGGCTCGATGCCGACCGTAGCGGCGAAGGCCTCTCGGCGGGACGTCCGGGACGAGCGGATGTCGCCCCGGGTCAGCGGGGACGGCGGTAGAAGGGCAGCGCCACCACGCGCACCGGCTCACGGCGACCCCGGACGTCGACGGCCAGCTCCGTGCCGACCGCCGCGGCCGACGGGTGGACGTAGGCCATCGCGATCGGGTGGCCGAGCGTCGGCGAGGGCGCGCCGGACGTCACGGTGCCGACCACCTGGTCGGCCGCCGCAGTGCCGGACGGTCCCGCCAGCACGGGGTACCCGTGCCGAGCGGCGCGCCGGCCCAGACCGGCCAGCCCCACCAGCACCCGGGTCGGCTCGGAGGCGGCCCGCGCCTCGAGCGCCTCGCGCCCGACGAAGGGCACCGGCTCGCCGTCGGGACCGGTCTTGCCGAGGGCCACCACGCGACCCAGACCCGCGTCGTGCGGGGTGGTGGTGCGGTCCAGCTCGTTGCCGTACAGCGGCATGCCGGCCTCCAGCCGGAGGCTGTCGCGGGCCGCGAGCCCGGCGGGCACCAGGCCGAGCGGGGTGCCGACCTCCAGCAGCCGCCGCCACAGCGTCGGGGCGTCCTCGGCCGCCACGTAGAACTCGAAGCCGTCCTCGCCGGTGTACCCGGTGCGGGCCAGCAGAGCGGGGCGCCCGGCGTAGGTGAAGGGCAGGCAGGCGTAGTACCTGAGCCCGGTGATCTCGTCGTCGGGCAGCTCGACGCCTGCCGCCAGGACGATCTCGAGGGCGCGCGGCCCCTGCACGGCGACCAGCGCGGTGGTCGCCGACTGGTCGTCCACCGTGACGTCCAGGCCGGCGGCGCGCTCCTGCAGGGCGGCCAGGACCGGGTCGTGGTTGGAGGCGTTGGCCACCACCAGGAACCTGTCGGCGTCCAGGTGGTAGACGACGAGGTCGTCGACCACACCGCCGTCCGGCGCGCAGATCATCGTGTACTTCGCTCCGAGCAGGCGGATCGCCGAGGCCTGGCCCACGAGCGCCCGGTCGAGGAACGCACCGGCGTCGGGGCCGGTCACGGCGATCTCCGCCATGTGCGACAGGTCGAACAGCCCCGCGGCCGTGCGGACCGCCACGTGCTCGGCCAGGTCGGAGCTGTAGCGCAACGGCATCTGCCAGCCGGCGAACGACGTGAGGCTGGCGCCGAGCGCCACGTGCTCCTCGTGCAGCGGGGACAGGCGGTCAGGGGTGCTGGTGGTCATGGTGATCAGTCCTCGAAGGCCTCGACGGGCGGGCAGGAGCAGACGAGCTGACGGTCGCCGCGGGCGCCGTCGATACGGCGGACGGGAGGCCAGTACTTGCCGTGGCGCAGGCCCGGGACGCCGTAGGCGGCGGTCTCGCGTGGGTAGGGGTGCGTCCACTCGTCGGCCACCAGGGACTGCGCGGTGTGCGGGGCGTTGCGCAGCGGAGAGTCCTCCAGGGGCCAGCGGCCGGCCGCGACCTCGTCGATCTCGGCACGGATCGCGACGAGCGCGTCGACGAAC
>DAIDJQ010000174.1 GCA_027451305.1 Cellulomonas sp. | reverse complement strand
CTACGTGACCCAGGACAGCGGCCGCCCGCTCGGCTCGGTCGACCTGCAGTCCGGCGAGGTGGTCGCGGTCGACCCCGCCATGGAGGCCGAGCTGCGCCGGGCCGCGCAGGAGTTCCTGCGGGCCGACGTGACCGAGCTCGTGCTGCCCACCGCGACCCTCCGGGCCCAGGAGGACCTCCGGCGGCTCGATGCCGCCGTCGAGGAGTGGCTGGGTGCGAGCGTGCACGCGACCGGCGCCGGTGCGCAGCGCGGCAGCTCCGTGACCCAGCGCCTGGACAGGCTGGCCGAGGAGGGCTGGGAGGCGGTCCACGACGTCCCGCTCGGGCGCCAGGGGAGCCTGCTCGAGCACCTGCTGATCGGCCCCGGGGGACTGTTCACCGTCACCGAGCGTCGGCACCCGGGGGAGCGTGTGCGCGCTCGCGGGCGAGCGGTGACCGTGTCCGGCCGGCCGGTCAGCTATCTGCGGGACTGCCGGCTCGAGGCGACACGCACCCAGGACCGGCTGATGGCGGCCGGTTGCGCGCAGATCCACGTGCGGGGGGTCCTGGTGCTGCAGGGCGAGCTCGACCTGGACGTCGCCGTCAGCCCGAGCGACCCGCTGGCCGTGCCGCGCAGCGAGGTCCCCGCGGTGTTCCGGCGGATGCCGACCGTGCTGGACGACGCCCGGGTGGCGGCGCTGGCCAAGGTGGCTCGCCGGCGCACCACCTGGATGGGCTGAACGGGCCGAGGACGAGCGACGGGCGCGTCCCCGGCCGGAGCGGTGCTCAGGGGCCGGGCGGTTGGTCCGTGCCGGTGCCGCGGGAGATGATCGGCCGCATGTCCGACGAGCCCGGGACGGGTGCCCCCTCGCCCGGCGAGCCCACGGGCGCCGGCGGCGGGCCCGGGCGCGGAGGGGCGCGCCACCACCGTCCGGTGCTGGTGGACCCGTCGTCGACGGACGGGCTGCCCGACGCGTCGGACCCCCGGCTGCGCGACGAGGTGGCGCACGCCACCGCCCAGGTGCTGGTGCACCGTGGCCGCGCCAGCGACGACCCCACGGTGCTCGCCCGGCTGACCGCCCTGGTGGAGGACGAGGGGCTCGACGTCGTCGCGGACCTCTGGTCGCACAGCCCCGCCGGCACGCTGCCGGGGGCGTTGTGGCGGCTCTACCTGCTCCGCGAGTGGGTGCGTCGCGACCCGCAGACCGTTGCGGACCGGTACCGCCAGGGGATGGTCGTGGCCCCGGTCCAGGACGTCGTGGCCGGCGTGGTGACCCCGCCCGGCCCGCAGGACGTGCGCCGCGCGGCCGACGAGGTGCTCGGCGGGGTGTACTCCGGCGACCTCGCGGTGGCGCTGGAGCGGGCGGCCGCGTTCTGCCGCGTGCTCGCCGCGGGCGCTGCGCTCGACGCCGACCACCTCGACCTGGCCGACCCGTCGGCTGCCGCCCGGCAGACGCAGGGTGCGTCCGCCCTGGTCAGGACAGCCGAGGAGCTCGCCGACGCGGCCCGCTCCTGGCGGGCCGGCACGCTCGACTGACGTGGGTGCCGCGCTCGGTCGCGGCGGCCGGCGCCGTGCGGCGACGGACCGCCGGTGGCCCTCCGATCGGGCGTGCTTACACTGGACGGGCGTCGGGCCGCGGTAGCCCCGGGCTCCACTTTTCGCCGCTTCGAGCGGCCACGCGCCGAGAGGCGCTCTGCGGCCCGACGCACCTACCGCCTCGGCGTTCTCGTGCCGGTCGGCCGCCGCGCGGCGCGGCTGCACGGCGCCGTCACCGGCACGTCATGCGCCGTCCACCCGCCATCTGCGTGCCGTTAGGCTGTCGGCGTCCGAGCGGCTCGCCCGGGCACCCCGTTCCTCGACCGGAGCCTGCCGTGCGTCTGCGCCTGACACCGCGCGAGAACTCGTACTTCGACCTCTTCGCCGCACAGGCCCAGCACCTCGTCACCGGGGCGAACCTGCTCGCCGAGATGCTCGGCGCCGACCGGGCGGCCCGCAAGGAGATCGGCAAGCGTCTCGCCGAGGCGGAGCACCAGGCCGACGAGGCCACGCACACGATCATGCAGCAGCTGAACAAGACGTTCATCACCCCGTTCGACCGTGACGACATCTACATGCTCGCCGCCAGCCTCGACGACTGCATGGACCTGATGGAGGAGGCCGCGGACCTCGTCGTCCTGTACAAGATCGACTGGCTGCCGCCGCGCGTCGCCGACCAGGTGCAGGCGCTGCAGCGCGCGGCCGAGCTGACCGCGGACGCGATGCCCCGGCTGCGCTCCATGAGCTCGCTGTCGGAGTACTGGGTGGAGGTCAACCGCCTCGAGAACCAGGCGGACAAGGCCCACCGCAAGCTGCTGGCGCAGATGTTCGAGGAGATCTCCGACCCGATCCTGCTGATGAAGCTGAAGGAGATCGTCGAGAGGCTCGAGGACGCCGCCGACGCGTTCGAGCGGGTGGCCAGCACCGTCGAGACCATCGCCGTCAAGGAGTCCTGAGCTCCGGTGGAGGTCGCGCTCGTCGTCGTCGTCGTCGCGCTCGCCCTGGGGTTCGACTTCACCAACGGCTTCCACGACGCGGCGAACGCCATCGCCACGTCCGTCTCCACCCGCGCGCTCACGCCGCGCGTCGCGCTGATCATGGCCGCGGTGATGAACTTCGCCGGCGCGCTGCTCGGCACGGGCGTGGCGGAGACGATCGCCAAGTCGATCGTCGACCTCAGCGGCGCCTCCTCGCACGCCGCCCTCGTGGTGGTGGTCTGCGCGCTGATCGGGGCGATCACGTGGAACCTGATCACCTGGCGGCTGGGGCTGCCGTCGTCGTCGACGCACTCGATCATCGGCGGGCTCGTCGGTGCGGGGCTGGCCGCGGGCTTCGGCATCTACGGCAAGGCCGTGGTGAACAAGGTCGTCCTGCCGATGGTCGTCTCGCCCGTGCTGGGCATCGTGCTCGGCTTCCTGGTCATGGTCGGGGTGCTGTGGCTGGTGCGGCGCCGGCCGCCGGCCCGCACCCTGCGCCGGTTCCGGCTGGCCCAGACCGTCTCGGCGGCCGCGATGGCGCTCGGTCACGGTCTGCAGGACGCCCAGAAGACGATGGGCGTGATCTACATCGCGCTGATCAGCGTGGGGTGGGCCAACCCGCACACGGGCATCCCCGTCTGGGTCAAGCTCGCCGCGGCGGCGGCCATCTCGGCGGGCACGTACTCGGGCGGGTGGCGCATCATGCGGACGCTCGGCCGGCGCATCATCGAGCTCGACCCGGCACGGGGGTTCGTCGCGGAGTCGGTGGCCGCCGCGCTGCTGTACCTGAGCGCGGTCGGGCTGCACGCCCCTGTGTCCACCACGCACACGATCACCTCGGCGATCATGGGCGTCGGCGCCACCAAGCGGATGTCAGCCGTGCGCTGGGGCGTGGCCGGCAACATCGCCACGGCCTGGGTGCTGACCATCCCGGCCGCCGCTGCTGTGGCGGCCCTCTGCTACGTCCTGCTCCGCCCGCTGATCGGCTGAGTCCGCGCCGCTGCTGTCACAGCCCCCGGTGCCGCTCCGTGGCCACCACCCGCGGCCCCGGCGCGGTCTCCGCGACGTGCGCCACGAGGACCTCCCCGGGGTGCAGGAACGGGTCCGCCGTCGGCAGCTCGTCCGCGACCGGCCGACGGGCGTGCTCGGCGATGACGTCCATCACGGTGGCCAGCACCGGACGGTGCGTGCACAGCGCCACGTCGTGGCGGCCGCGCACCAGGTCGGCCACCTCGGCAGCCACCAGGCCGGGGCTGACGTGGTGGCCGAGCTCGGTGAGCGCCGTGGAGGTGCGCACCGGGATGCCGGCGGCCTGCGCGTACGGCTGCACGGTCGCGGCGCAGCGCAGCCACTCGCTGGAGACGATCCCGGTGACCCCGAAGGCCGAGAGCAGGGGGACGAGCGCGTCGGCCTGGCGAAGGCCGTCCGGGGTGAGAGGGCGGTTCGCCTCCGTGCCGGTCCACCCGGCCCGCTTGCGGGCCGAGCCGTGCCGCACCACCACCAGCGCGCGGGTGTCCAGCCTGCGCTTGGCGTAGGCGTCCACCAACGCGTCCAGCGGCACCATGTTCGAGGACCGCGTCAGCTGCCGGGCGGCGTCGCCCACGTCGAACCAGCGCACGTCGTTGATCTCGGTGCGGGCCGCCGGCGGCACGGGCTGGCGGGCGTGCACGGCGGGCGCGTCGGCCCGGCCGGCGACCTGCGCCGCCCAGTACTGCACGTGCTTGATGCGCCCGTCGCGCAGCTTGTACTCCTGCGACGGCAGCGGCATGCCGAGCACCACGTCCTGGGCGATCTCCTCGGCCACCTCCCGGGCGGCCGCCTCGACAGCCGTCTCGTCGGGCTCCAGCTTGCCCTTGGGCCAGGACCAGTCCCGGTACCGCGGCCGGTGCACCAGAGCCAGCTGCAGGGTGCCGCGGCGCACGCGCCACACGAGTGCGCCGGCCGCCTCGACGACGGCCGGCCCGGCGCCTGTGCTCACCGGCCGAGCCCGGGGCGGCGCCGCTGCCGGGCGATGAGCACGGCCTGCATGTCCGCGAGCGGCCCGTCCGGGCCCGTGGCGTGCCGCTCCCAGGTGCCGTCCGCGGTCAGGTGCCAGGAGGAGATGCCGTCGTCCATGGACAGCGCGATCAGGCCCACCAGCTCGGCGACGTGGTCCGGGTCGGCCACGCGGACCAGGGCCTCGACGCGACGGTCGAGGTTGCAGTGCATCAGGTCTGCCGAGCCGATGAACACCTCGGGGCCGGCGAAGTCGAACCCGTCCTCCGGGGTGCCGTCGGCGTGCGCGAACGCGAAGACCCGCGAGTGCTCCAGGAACCGGCCTAGGATCGAGCGGACCCGGATGTTCTCCGACAGGCCGGGAACCCCCGGCCGCAGCGCGCAGATGCCGCGGACGCTGATGTCCACGGCCACGCCCGCGTTGGAGGCCCGGTAGAGGGCGTCGATCGTCGCCTCGTCGACCATCGAGTTGACCTTGATCTTGATCCACGCCGTGCGGCCGGCGCGGGCGGCTGCCGCCTCCCGCTCGATCCGTTCGACCAGACCCGCGCGGACCGACCGCGGTGCCACCAGCAGCCGGTGGAACCGCGACTTCGGGGCGTACCCGGAGAGCTGGTTGAACAGGCGGGTCAGGTCCTGCCCCACCTCGGGGTCGCAGGTGAGCAGCCCGAGGTCGGTGTACATCCGGGCCGTCTTGGGGTGGTAGTTGCCCGTGCCGACGTGGCTGTAGCGGCGCAGGCCGTCCGACTCCTGCCGCACCACCAGCGACAGCTTGCAGTGCGTCTTCAGCCCGACGATGCCGTACACCACGTGCACACCGGCCTGCTCGAGCTTGCGGGCCCAGGAGATGTTGTTCTGCTCGTCGAACCGGGCCTTGATCTCGACCAGGGCCAGCACCTGCTTGCCCGCCTCGGCGGCGTCGATCAGGGCGTCGACGATCGGGGAGTCGCCGGACGTGCGGTACAGGGTCTGCTTGATCGCCAGCACCTGCGGGTCGGCCGCCGCCTGCTCCAGGAACGCCTGCACGCTGGTGGAGAACGAGTCGTACGGGTGGTGCAGCAGGACGTCGCGGGCGCGGATCGCCGCGAAGATGTCCGTCGGCGTCGCGCTCTCCACCTCGGCGAGGTGGCGGTGGGTGGTCGGCACGTACGTCGGGTAGTGCAGCGCGGACCGGTCCAGGTCCGCGATCAGGTTCAGGCCCGTCGCGTCCAGCGGCGCCGGCAGCTCGTAGACGTCCTCGTCCGCCATCGCCAGCTCGCGGACCAGCAGCTTGCGCACCCGGGCGCTGGTGCCCTCGGCGAGCTCGAGGCGCACCGGCGGGCCGAAGCGCCGCCGCAGCAGCTCCTTCTCCATCGCCTTGAGCAGGTTCTCCGCGTCGTCCTCCTCCACCTCGAGGTCCTCGTTGCGGGTGACGCGGAAGGTGTGGAACTCCTGGATCTCCATCCCGGGGAACAGGTAGTCCAGGTGCTGCGCGATCACGTCCTCGACCGGCACGAAGCTGGTGGGACCCTTCTCCAGCGTGGCCGTCTGCAGGTCCGGTGCGCTGGGCCGCCCGGAGGCGTCCACCGCGACGTACCGGGGCAGCAGCGGGGGCACCTTGACGCGGGCGAAGTGCTCCTTGCCGCTGGTCGGGTTCACCACCGAGACGGCCAGGTTGAGCGACAGGCCCGAGATGTACGGGAACGGGTGGGCCGGGTCCACGGCGAGCGGGGTCAGCACCGGGAAGATCTGCCGGCGGAAGTACTTGTGCAGCCGGTCCTGCTCGGCGTCGCCCAGGTCGTCCCAGCGGACGATCGTGATGCCCTCCGCCGCCAGCGCGGGCTGCACCTGCTGGACGAACACTTGGGCGTGCCGGGTCATCAGCTGGTGCCCGCGCTCGCTGATCGCCTCCAGCACCTGCCGCGGTGACAGGCCGGACGCGGCGGTGACGGCGATGCCGGTGGCGATGCGCCGCTTCAGGCCCGCCACCCGCACCATGAAGAACTCGTCGAGGTTGGACGCGAAGATCGCCAGGAACCGCACCCGCTCCAGCAGCGGCACGGTCGGGTCCTCGGCCAGCTCGAGCACCCGCTGGTTGAAGGCCAGCCAGGACAGCTCACGGTCGAGGAAGCGCCCGTCCGGCAGCGGTTCGGCGCTGATGGGGATGACGGGCATGGCCGAGGTGTCCAGGTGCTCGGCGATCGTCGCCGCCAAGGAGTTCTGGAGGGTGGTCGCGTCGGTCATGCGCCCATCGTGGCACCCTCGGTCGCGTCGGGTCCGGTGCGGTCCGGCGGGCCGTACCGGACGTCGACCGCGACGCGTGCGAAGCCTGCCCGGCGGTAGGCCCGGACCGCCCGCTCGTTGTCCCCGGACGTCCACAGCACCGCGACCTGCAGACCGCGTGACGCCAGCAGGTCCAGGCCCAGCGCGGTGAGCGCCCCGCCGAGGCCGCCGCCCTGGGCGTCCGGGTCGACCCCGACCACGTACAGCTCACCGACCGGCCCGTCCTCGAGCTCGCCGGCGGGGTGCACCTTGGTCCAGACGAAGGCGACCGGCGCCCCTGCGCGCTCGAGCAGCAGCAGGCCGGCCGCGTCGAACCAGGGCTCGGCCTCCCGGGTCAGCACGTCGTGGCGGGTCCAGCGGCCCTGGTCGGGGTGGTCGGCGAAGGCGCGGGCGTTCAGGCGGACGAGGGCGTCCTCGTCGTGACCGGGATCGAACGCGCGCGCGACGACGCCGCCCGGCAGCACCGGCACCGCGGGCCGGCGGGCCAGGTCCGCGCGCATGCGCCACAGGCGCTCCACGGGTACCAGGCCGGCGGCCGCAGCCAGGGCTCGTGCGGCCGGCAGGTCGCCGTGCGCCCAGACGAGCGGCGGTCCGCCGGCCACCCGGGCGGCGGAGGCGAGCAGCTCCCGACCCACGCCGTGCCGGCGGGACGCCGGGTCGACGACGAGCTCCACCACGGCCGCCGCGGGATCGTCCAGGCCGACCTGGGCGTAGCCGAGCACGTCGGGCGCTCCCGGCTCGCGGACCAGCAGGTGCCGCACCGGTGCCGCGGGGTCGGTCAGCCGCAGCAGGGGCTCCTCGGACAACGGTGCGACGCCGTCGGCCTGCTCCGCGCGGGCGGCGAGCGCGCGGACCCGGGCGGCGGCGCCCGTCGGCAGCGGGCCGCTCAGCTGTTCGGGGTGCATGGCCCGATCACATCACGGCCGCTCTCGCGGCGGCAGCCCGGCACCGGTCGCCGCCCGGTGGCGGGCCTGGCACGGCCCTGCACGGGAGCCGTCCAGGAGGCTGGGTTACCGTGGTCGGGCCATGGACCGGACCGCCGCACCGCAGCCCGGGTCGCGCCGGTCGCGGCGACCCCGGGCGGCTGCCGGACCCCGGACCGTCGACGTGGACGTGGTGGTGGTCGGAGCCGGCCAGGCCGGGCTTTCCGCCGCGTACCACCTGCGCCGCGCGGGGCTCGTCGCCGTCGGTGCACGCGGCTGGGAGCAGGCGGCCGCGACGTTCGTGGTGCTCGACGACAACCCGCAGGCCGGTGGTGCGTGGCAGCACCGCTGGCCCGCGCTCACCATGGCTGCCGCCCACCGGGTGCACGAGCTGCCGGGCATGCCGCTGCACGTGAGCGACGAGTCGGAGCCGGCGGCGCTGGCGGTGCCGTACTACTTCGCGCAGTACGAGGACGCGTACGACCTGCACGTGCAGCGTCCGGTGCGGGTGGACCGGGTGGCCGACGACGGCGCGGGCCGGCTGCTGATGCACAGCCGCAGCCTGGACGGGCCCGAGGAGGCGGTCGTCTGGCGCTCGCGCGGGCTCGTGAACGCCACGGGCACCTGGCAGAAGCCGTTCTGGCCCGCGTACCCCGGCCGGTACACGTTCGCCGGGCGGCAGCTGCACACCCACGACTTCCGCACGCCGCAGGAGCTCGCGGACGGACCGGTGGTGGTGGTCGGCGGCGGCACGTCGGCGGTGCAGCTGCTGCTGCTGATCGCCCCGCTGACCCGCACCACCTGGGTGACCCGCCGCCCGCCGCAGTGGATCGACGAGGAGCTCACGCCGGAGCACGGCCGGGAGTCGGTGGCGCTGGTGGACGCCCGGACGCGCGCCGGGCTGCCGCCGGCCAGCGTGGTGAGCGTCACCGGCCTGCCCCTGACGCCTGCCTACCGTGCCGGCATCGAGCAGGGGGTGCTGCGCGCGCGCCCGATGTTCGACCGGATCGTGCCGGACGGCGTGCAGTGGGACCACCCCGCCGCCGACGCCGCTCGCGGCTGGGTGACCGGCCCGGCGCACGTGCCGGCGCGCACGCTGCTGTGGGCCACCGGCTTCCGCGCGGCCCTCGACCACCTGGCGCCGTTGGGGCTGCGCGCTCCTGGTGGCGGCATCGTGATGGACGGCACGCAGGTGGTCGCGGACCCGCGTGTGCAGCTGGTCGGCTACGGACCGAGCGCGTCGACGGTCGGCGCCAACCGGGCCGGCCGTGAGGCGGTGCGCAACCTGCGCCGGACGCTCGGCCTCTAGCCGCCGGTCCGCGCCCGCTCCGCGCGCTCGGGCTGCAGCCGACCAGCGGCGCCCTCGTCGGGCCGCTCCGGCGCTACGCGGCGTCCGTCGTGCCGCGCGGCGACGCGGGCGGCCGGACGTCTCGCGACGTCGGAGCCTCCGGGGCGCTCCGGGGTGTTGGCACGCCGCGCACGGGCGGCCGCCGATCGTCGGCCGGCAGCCGGGACGCGGCGAACGTCAGCGCGTGCGGCAGCCCGTGCCGCACCATCACCCACGTGTGGTCGTGGTGCGGCTCGGTGCGTACCAGCACCTGGGCGCCGCGGGCGCGCAGCACCCCCGCGATCGCCCGTGCGGCATGGCCGTTGGTCCGCCCACGCGCATGACCCGCGAGGTCGACGAACACCCCCAGGTCCGGCGGCAGCGGCACGGTCCCGACGTACGACGAGACGTCGTGCACCGCCCACTCCTCGCGGGTCCGCAGCATCAGCCGGCCGCCCATGCCCGGATCGCCGTACGGCTCGAAGGTCAGCAGCGTGGCGAACAGCTCGGGGTGCCGCAACCCCTGGTCGAGCGTGGCGAACCCGCCGGCGGAGAACCCCGCCAGGATGCGCCGACGGCGGTCGGTGCTGACCCGCAGCCGCTGCTCCACCCACGGCAGGAGGACGTCCCACAGGAACGTCTCCACCTGGGCGCCGCCGGTGGTGGAGTCCAGGCTCTCGGTGTCCAGCCAGGACAGCCCGGTGCCGTTGAGGTCGGGGGCCACGGCCACCATCGGGGGGATGGCACCCGACGCCACCAGGGAGTCCAGGATCCGCGGCAGCTCCGCGGCGGCGAACCAGTCGGCCGACGACCCGGGCGTGCCGTGCAGCAGCACCAGGAGCGGGTAGCGGCGGTCGGGGTCGTCGTCGTACCCGGGCGGGGTCCACACCCACGTGATCGAGCCCGGCAGCCGCAGCGCGCGGGACGTGGGGACCCGGGCCGCGAGGACCCGGCCGGTGCCGGGGCCCGCGTCCCGCCAGGTGCGCAGGTCCCCGGGCGAGGCCGTGCGCCGACGCAGCCGTGCGCTCCAGCCGGCGGTGTACATGCCGACCGCCGAGGGTGCCGGCACGTACCCGATGAAGCGGTTGACACCGAGCGCCGCCGTCAGTGCGAGGGCCCCGCCCGCGGCGACCAGCCACGGGGTCCGAGGCTCGCCGGGACGGCGGGCGGCGAACGTCCCCGCAGCGGCGAGTGCTGCCCCCACGGCCAGCGGCCAACGGGCTCGCAGCACCCGCGGCGGGTCGGCGAGCCGGGTGATCGGGGGCGGCGCCGGGCTCACCTCGAACGGGTCCCGGCCGGGGTTCACGCGCCCATGGTGCGCACGGTTCCTGTGCGTTCGCTGCGGGGTCTCAGGCTGTGTTCAGGTGGTGGGAGGCGAACACCAGGGCATAGGGGAGGGTTGCGCGGGCCATCGTCCAGGTGTGCACGTCGCCGTGCGCGACGTGCAGCACCACGTCCTGCCCGCGCGCCTGCAGGGCCGCGGCCACGGTGCGGGCCTCGCGCGAGCTCGCGCCGCGGTCCGCGCCGGCCACGGCGACGAACACGGCGACCGGGTGCGGCAGCGGTACCGACGCGGCGTACGCCGTCACGTCGTGCGCCCGCCGCTCGGCTGCGGTCGCGAGCATCGCCCGCCCGCCGGACCCGGGGTCGCCGTACGGGGCCATCGCCAGCAGCGCCGCGTAGAGCCCGGTGTGGCGCAGCCCCTGGTCGAGAGCGCAGAAGCCGCCCGAGGAGAAGCCGCCGACGGCCCGCCCCGTGCGGTTCGGCACCGTGCGCAGGTGGGTGTCGACGTACGGGACCACCACGGTGGTGAGGTACGTCTCCACCAGCGCGCCGCCGGTGGTGGAGTCGAGGCACTCCGTGTCGCGGGCGCCCGGGCCGGTGCCGTTCACGTCCACCGAGACCACGATCATCGGCTGCACCAGGCCGTGCGCCAGCAGCGTGTCCATCGCGTGCCCCACGTCGCCCGCGGCGAACCAGTCGCCGGCGTGCCCGGGGCTGCCGTGCACCAGGTACACCACCGGGTACCGGTCGGCTCCGTCCGCGTACCCCGGCGGCGTGTAGACCCAGCTGGGAGAGGTGCCCATGCGCAGCTCGGGCGGGGCCGGGATCGTCATCGGCCGGGTGGCCCCGGTGGCCGTCGATCCCGAGCTGGCCACCGGGATCCCGTGCGGCAGCGCCTGCGCGTGCCCGATGCCCCACCCGGCCAGCGCCACCCGGGCGGCCGCCACGCTCGGCATGTAGCCCACCACCACGTTGGTCGCCAGGGCGAGGGTCAGCACGAGGGCGACGGACGCTCCCGACCAGGCCGGCCACGCGCGCCGCGGCGGTGCGTGCCGGTGCCGCCGCACGGCGAGGACGACGAGCCCGGCGGTCAGTGCAGCCAGCCCCGCGACCGTCCACCACGAGCCCAGGAGGTCGCCGCCCTGGCCCAGCTCGTGCAGCACCGCGGGGGGCAGCACGGGGTCGGCGTCGAACCTCACGGCTCGATGCTCCACCATGCGGCCGGGCCGTCGGTGCGACACTGGCGCATGTGGTGACGGCGACGGCGGCAGGCCCCGAGCAGGCCGCGGGCGACCCGATGCAGGCGCTGGCCTGGCACCGGCGGCAGGTGCGGGTGCGGACCGTCGCCTCCCGCGCGATCCTCGCGCTCGCGGTGATCACCCTGCTCTCCGCCGCCCACCCGCACCTGTGGCAGCCGGTGCAGGTGCTCGGCCAGGTGGCCTGGAACGCGCGGCCGCACATCGCGCGGCCGTCCCTGCTCGGCGCCGCGGTGGTGATGATCGGCACCTCGCGCGGGCTGCGGCGCGGGCACTCGATCGCGTGGGCCGGCACGCTCGGCGTGCTGGCCGTCTCGGCCGTGCTGCACCTGGTGCACCGGGTCGACGTGATCCCGACGGTGCTGGTGCTGGGCGCGGCGATCTGGCTCGCGCTGCACCGCCGCTCGTTCCCCGTCCGGGTGACGCGGCGGGAGGCGTGGCGCGTCGCGGCGCTCGCCGGAGTGTGGCTGGCGCTCACCATCGGCATCGAGGTGTTCTTCCGGCTCGTGATGCGGGACGAGCCGGCCAGCCGGCCCGCCCTGCGGGACCTCGCGGGCGACGTCGAGCTGGGGCTGGTGGTCGTCTTCCTCGGCGCGCTGATCTGGTTCGTCATGTCGCCGCGCCGCCCGCGCCGCCCGCACCCCGCGGCGCACCTCGCCGAGCGCGAGCGCGCCCGGCGGGTGGTCGAGCGGTGGGGGTCCGGCACGCTGGACTTCTTCGCGCTGCGGGACGACAAGGACTGGTTCTTCGTCGGGGAGTCCGTGGTGGCCTACTCGGTGCGAGGCGGCGTCTGCCTCGTCTCGCCCGACCCGATCGGTCCGCCCGCCGAGCGCGCCGACACCTGGGCCGAGTTCCTCGACTTCGCGGCGGACTGGGGCTGGTCGCTCGCGGTGCTCGGCGCGTCCAGCCGGTGGCTGTCGGTGTACGAGGCCAGCGGGCTGCGCGGCGTCTACCTCGGCGACGAGGCGATCGTCGACTGCCCCGGCTTCAGCCTCGAGGGCCACGCGCGCAAGTCGCTGCGGCAGGCCGTGAACCGGGTCGCCAAGGCGGGCTACACCACCGTCTTCCTCGATCCGACGACGCTCGACCGGCAGCTGCGGGAGCAGATCGAGGAGGTCGCCGAGCAGTCCCGGCGGGGTGAGGTGGAGCGCGGGTACTCCATGACGTTGTCCCGCCTGTTCGACCCGCACGACGAGGGCCTGATGATGTCGGTCACCACCTCGCCGGAGGGCCGGGTGGACGCGTTCTGCCAGTGGGCTCCGGCGCCCGGCATCGACGGCTGGTCGCTGGACGTGATGCGGCGCAGGCTGGACGTGCACGACCTGCCGAACGGGCTGATCGACTTCACGGTGGTGCGCACCATCCAGGAGGTGGCGGCGCGGGGCCAGCGGGCGGTGGGCCTGAACTTCGCGGTGATGCGCGACGTGCTGGGCGGCCGCACCGACTCGCGGTGGGAGGACCTGGTCCGTCCGATGCTGCAGCGGCTGTCGCAGCAGACCCAGATGAGCTCGCTGGCCAGCTTCAACGAGAAGTTCGGGCCGGCCTGGCAGCCGCGCTACGTGGTGCTGGACGCGGCGGAGTTCGTCGGCACGCAGGCGCTGGTGATGGCAGGCGCCGAGGGCGTGACCGAGATCCCGGTGATCGGCCGCTTCCTGGGCCGGCCGGGCGCATGATCCTCGGGCTGCTGGCCGCCATCGGCGCGAGCGTGGGGTACGGCGTGGCGACGGTCATGCAGGCGGTCGGCACCCGCCGGGCGCACGGCATGGCCGCCTTCGGCAACCCGTTGGTGCTGGGCGGTCTCGCCCTCGACGGCGCCTGCTTCCTGCTCTCCCTGCTGGCGTTCGCCAGGCTTCCGCTGTTCGCGGTGGAGACGGTGATCGCGGCGTCGGTGGTCGTCGTGGTGCTGCTCGCCCGTCCCGTGCTGGGGGCGCCGCTGCGCCGCATCGACCTGGCGGCCGCCGTCGCGGTGGTGCTCTCGCTGGTGGTGCTGGCTGCGGCGTCCGGTGACCAGCCGCCCATCCAGGCTCACGGCGTCTTCCTCACCGCGACGCTGGTCGGTGCCGGCGCGCTCGCCGTGCTGCTGGCGGGGACCTACGCCCGGGGACCCGCCTGGCTGCTCGGCCTGGTCAGCGCGCTCGGGTACGCCGGGGTGGCGATCGGCGCGCGCGGCGCCCGCACGGACGGCGGTCTGCTGCACGTGGTGCTGCAGCCGATGGCCGTGGTCGTCGTCGGCTGCGGGGTGATCGCCGTGGTCGCGTACGTGCGCGCGCTCGAGCGCGGGTCGGTCGGCCTCGCGGCCGCCACCGTGTCCGTGGTGGAGGTGGTGGTGCCGGGCCTGGTGGGCGCTGCGTTCCTCGGCGACACGGTCCGGGCGGGCTGGATCCCGGG
>DAIDJQ010000173.1 GCA_027451305.1 Cellulomonas sp. | reverse complement strand
AGGATGTTCGCCGCGAAGTTCTCCAGCACGCCGGCGTGCTGTGCACCCCACGCCGAGTCGAGCTCGATGACCTCGGACGAGTAGAGGTCGTCCGCGTCGAGCTTTCCGGCGAACAGCTGCATGACGTCACTCATGTCCATGCTCTCGCTGAGCTCGCGCTCCGGCTTCGTCAGCCGGGTGACCGTCGCGGTCCTGCTGCCGTCGACGACGATCTTCCCGAGGTCGCCGAGGATCTCGAGGCGGTCGGTCCCGGTCAGGTCGTGCGTCGCGGTGGCGAACACCCCGGTGACCCCGTGGCCGAAGTCGACCAGCGCAGTCACCTCGTCCTCGACGGCGATGTCACGCCGGAACCCGAAGGACACCTTGGCGAAGACCTTCTCGGGGACGCCGCAGATCCACTGCCAGAGGTCGAGCTGGTGGGGCGCCTGGTTGACGAGGACCCCGCCGCCTTCGCCGCCCCAGGTGGCGCGCCACTCGCTCTGGTCGTAGTAGCCCTGCGGGCGCCACCAGGTGGTGATGATCCAGCTGGTGTGCCGGATGGTGCCGATCTCACCGGCGTCGACGATCTCCTTGAGCCGTCGGTACAGCGGGTTGTTGCGCTGGTTGAACATGATGCCGAAGGTGAGGTCCGGGCGCGTCGCTGCGAACGCGTTCAGCTCCGCGACCTGCTTGGTGTACACGCCGGCCGGCTTCTCCACCAGGGCGTGGATGTCGCGCGTCAGCGCCGCGATGCCGATCTCGGGGTGCAGGTAGTGCGGCACCGTGGTGACGACGGCGTCCACCGTGCCGCTG
The DNA here is from genome assembly GCA_027451305.1 of Cellulomonas sp. The sequence continues at coordinate 6,008 of DAIDJQ010000173.1, read as the reverse complement.
TCGAGAAGGGCGACGTAGTCGTCGAACACCGGCACGCCCGGGTAGGCGGTCGCGGCCCGTTCACGCGTGGCCTCGTCGATGTCGGCGATCGCGCCGATCACCATGTTCGGTACGAGCCCGTCGGCGATGAACCTCGCGTACGTCGAACCCTGGGTTCCCAGCCCGATGATGCCGAGCCTGACCGTGCCTGTCATCCGTCCGTCCATTCCTTCGCTTCTCGTTCCCATGACGTCTGCCTGGGGTGCCACGGGGCCGTCAGGCAACGGCCCCGGCCTGACGGTGCTGCTCGGCCTGCTCCTCGATCAGCCGGATCCGGTTGGCCCGACGCTGCTCCTGACGGTCCGGGTCCGGTACGGGCGAGGCGAGCAGCAGCCGCTGCGTGTACGGGTGCTCGGGCTCGCTCGTGACCTGCGCCGCAGCCCCCTGCTCGACGATCTCGCCGTGGTACATCACGGCGACGCGATGGCTGATGTGTCGCACGACGTCCAGGTCGTGCGAGACGAACAGGTACGAGACGCCGGTGTCTCGTTGGATCTCCAGGAAGAGGTCGAGGACCTTGGCCTGCGTGGACAGGTCGAGAGCGCTCACCGGTTCGTCGCAGACGATGAGCTTGGGCGACAGCGTGAGAGCTCGCGCGATGGCGATGCGCTGCCGCTGGCCGCCGCTGAACTCCCGCGGGAGCCGACCGACCGTGTCCTGCGGCATGCCGACCTCGTCGAGGACCTCACGCACACGCGTGCGGGCCTGTGCCCCGCTGCGCCCCTGGACCGTCAGAGGCTCGGCGAGGATGTTGCCGATGGTCATGGACGGGTTGAGCGACGTGTAGGGGTCCTGGAAGACGACCTGCAGGTCGCGGCTCAGCCCACGGCGGGCCTGCCGGCTCGCGTGGCTGATGTCCTTGCCCTCGAAGGTGACGGATCCGTCGCTGACCGGAGCGAGCCCGAGGATCGCGCGACCGAGGGTGGTCTTGCCCGAGCCGGACTCGCCGACCAGGCCGAGCGTCTCGCCACGACCGATCTCGATCGACACGTGGTCGAGGGCGCGGAACGGTGCAGCGCGAAAGCCCTTGCCGGGGTACTGCACCACGAGGTCCCGTACACGGAGCAGTCGCTCGTCGGTGCGGGCGGCGGTCTCGATGGGGCTGGTCATCATGCACCTGACTTCGCTGTGAGGTCCTCGCGGCGGCTGCGGGTGCCGACGGACGCGCCCGTGGTGAGCATCGTCATCGGGGGCTTGCCCTCGAGCATCGCTCCGAGGAGTGCCTTCGTGTAGGGCTCCTGCGGGTTGCGAAGGATGTCCCGGACGGCTCCGGCCTCGACGAGTCGGCCGTTCTGCATCACCACGACGCGGTCGCAGAGGTCGGCCACGACGCCGAAGTTGTGCGTGACCAGGACGACGCCCATGGAGGACCTCGCCTGGATGTCGCGGAGCAGGTCGAGCACCTCGGCCTGGACGGTCACGTCCAGCGCGGTGGTCGGCTCGTCGGCGATGAGCAGGTCCGGGTTGCAGCTGACCGCGCCGGCGATCAGCACCCGCTGCGCCATGCCTCCCGAGACCTCGTGCGGGTAGGCGTCGAAGGTTCGTCTCGGGTTGGTGATGCCCACGACGGACAAGAGCTCGAGGGCACGCGTCCTGGCGTCGCTCTTCGACAGCCCGAGGACCTTGACCATCGGCCGCACCAGCTGGTGCCCGATGGTGAAGTTGGGGTCGAGGTTGCTCATCGGCTCCTGCGGGATGTAGGCGATGCGCTTGCCACGGAACGCCGCGAGGCGCCCCTGCGAGAGGCGGCCGCCGTCTGCGGACACGAGCGTGGTGCCGTCGAAGACGACGCTGCCGTGCGTGATCTCCGCCTCGTCGGGCAGCAGACCGAGGATGGAGAACGCGGTCTGCGTCTTGCCCGAGCCGGACTCGCCGACGATGCCGAGCACCTCGCCGCGGTCGACGTGGAACGAGACGTCCGAGACGACGGTCGTGATCCGGCCGCCCGCCTGCGGGTACCCGACCCCGAGGCCGGAGACCGTCAGCAGGTGGGCGGAGGGGGTCGGCGCGGCAGCCACCGCGCGGGCGGACGGCGCCGAGGTGCGCGCGATGCGCTTGGTCTTCGCCGCCCTGGGCTTGTCCTCCAAGGCGTCGCGGAGGGCGTTGCCCAGGACGACGAACGAGCCGATCGTCAGGGAGATCGCGATCCCGGGCCAGATCACGAGGGTCGGCGCGTTGAAGATGTTGATGAAGCCCTCGTTGAGCATCACGCCCCACGTGGGGACGAGGACGTCACCCAGACCGAGGAACTCCAGGGTGGCCTGGATCGAGATGGCGATGCCGCTGATGACGGCCGTCTGGATGATCAGCGGGGCGCGGACCACGAAGAGGATGTGCTTGCCGATGATGCTCGCGTTGCTCAGCCCTGCCACGCGTGCGGCGTCGACGTAGAGCTCGTTGCGGACCGCCTGGACCGACGTTCGAGTGAGACGGAAGACGCCGGGAGACATCAGGACGCCGAAGATCGTCATCGAGATCCACACGCTCTTGCCGAGCGCCGCGCTCGCGGCGAGCAGGATGATGATCGCCGGCAGCGACATCAGGACGTTGGTGGACCAGCTCGCCACGGAGTCGAACCAGCTCCCGAAGAAGCCGGCGAGCAGCCCGGTGGGAAGACCGATCACGAGGGCGACCGCTGCTGCCAGCGCGGCCGCGACGAGGGTGCTGCGCGCACCGACGACGAGCCGGCTGAAGATGTCGCGGCCGGCGGTGTCGGTACCCAGCAGGTGCCCGCCCGTACCGGGCTTCAGGAGCGCGTCGGCGAGCGACGCATGGTTCGGGTCGAACGGCGTCACCCACGGGCCGATGATGCCGACGACGAGGACGATCCCCAGGACGACCAGCGCGGCGAGTCCGAGGGGGTTGTGCACGAGGCGTGCGACCACCCCGGGTCGCGCGACCCCCGCAGGGGTCGCGACCGGCTCGGGACGTGCGGTTGCGTCGGTCATGCGACACGCGCCTTCGGGTTCAGCAGGCCGACGGCGATGTCGACGAGCAGGTTCACGAGAACCACGATCAGGACGATGTAGACGATGACCCCCATCAGGACGGGCATGTCGCCCTGGAGCGTCGACTGCAGCGCGAGGTAGCCCATCCCCGGGAGCGCGAAGATCTGCTCGACGACGACCACGCCGCCGAGCAGCGCGATGAACTGCAGCGACAGCACGGTGAGCCCGGCCGGCGCCGCCGCGCGCAGGACGTGGCGGAACAGGATCTCGCGGGGTGGCAGGCCTCGGCTCCGCAAGGTCCGCACGTAGTCCTGACTCAGGACGCTGATCATCGCGCTGCGCACCTGTTGCGCCGTCGACGAGATCCCGCTGATCGCCAGTGCGGTCACCGGCAGGACGATCGAGCCGGCCCACCCCGACAGGCTCTGCGACGGGTCGACGTATCCCGTGGCGGGGAAGACGTGCCAGCGGATCGCGAGGAACGTCACGACGATGATCGCGACGATGAACTGCGGGACGGACGCGCCTGCGATCGAGACCACCTGGAGCACCCGGTCCACCCAGCCGCGGCGAACGGCAGCGACCACCCCGATCAGCGTCGACAGGATCGCGATGACGACGATCGTCACGACCACGATGGTCAACGTCGTCGGGATGCGTTCGAGGATGCTTGCGACGACGGGCTGGCTCGTGAACCACGACACGCCGAAGTTCCCGTGCAGCGCGTGGTCGAACCATGACAGGTAGCGCGAGACCAACGACTGGTCGAGACCGAGCTCGATCTCCTTCTGGTGCACCTGCGCCTGCGTGGCGGTCTCGCCCAGGATGTTCCGGGCGACGCTCGTCGCCGAGAAGTACAGCAGGAAGAAGGTCAACGTCGAGACGACGACGAGCACCACGATGCCGGAGACGATCCGGCGGAAGACGAAGGCAACCATGTCTGCTCCGTTGTCGGGCGAGCGGGGACGGGGTACGGGTCCCCGGCTCGGGTGAGCCGGGGACCCGCCGCGACTAGGAGGCCGGCGCGTAGCCGTAGATCGACGGGACCGCCTGCATGGCCTGCGCCTGGGTGGTCGTCTTCTTGTCCGTGAAGAACGTGAAGTCCGGCCGGTACAACGGGGCGAACCACGCCTGGCTCGTGATGTACGAGTTCAGCTCCGTCGCGGCGCTCGCCTGCTCGGCGTCGGTGCCGGTCTGGATCGTGGCGATGAGCGACTCGACCTTCGGGTCCGTCGTGTGGTTCGGGTTGTACGTGGCGTTGGGCGTGAGGATCTGGTTGCTCGCCGTCCACGGCGAACCCTGGAACAGCGAGAACCACGCCATCGGGAACTTGCCCTTGACGAGGTCGCCGATGAAGTCGGAGCCGGAGACGTTCTGCCAGTTCACGGTGATGCCGATGTCCTTGAGGTTCTGACCGATGCCGGCGGTGAGCGCGGGGTCCATGAAACCGGCGACGGTCGGCATGGACACCGAGAACCCGCTCGCGAACCCGGCCTGCGCCATCAGGTCCTTGGCCTTCGCGGGGTCGTACGGGTAGGCGCCGTCCAGCGACTTCTGGTAGGCCGTCGTCGCCGGCCCGAAGACCTGGCTCGTGACCGTGCCGAGGTTCAGGTTGACCTGCTTGAGGATCGTGGCCTTGTCCAACGCGTAGTTGATCGCCTGGCGCACCCGCACGTCCTTCAGCGCCGGGACGGTCGTACCGTTCCGGTCGAAGATGAGCAGCCCCTGCCAGTCGGTGCCGTACTTGTACTCCGTGAGCCCAGCGGACGCGGCCTGGGCCGCGTCCTTCACCGCGATGTTGGCCGCGTCCACCTGGCCGGAGAGCAGCGCGTTCAGGGTCGCCTTGGTGTCCGTGATGGGCTTGAGGACGATGGTGTCGTACACCTGGAGCGACGGGTCCCAGTAGCCCGTGCGCTTGACGAACGTGTAGGTGGACCCAGGCACCGTGGCAGCGGCGTCGAGGGTGTACGGACCGCTGCCGACCGGTGCGGTCGCGATCTTCCCGCCGTCGATCGCCTTCGGGCTCGCGATGAAGCTGTCCTGCGTCGCGAGGTCGAGGAGGAGCGAGGGGTCCGGCGCCTTGAGCGTGATGACGACCGTGGTGGGGTCCTTGGCCGTGACGTCGCTGATGAGCGCGACGGTCGAGGCGTCCGGGCCGTTGCCCGTGCGGAACCTGTCGAGGTTGACCTTGACCGCGTTCGCGTCGAGCGTGGTCCCGTCGCTGAACGTGACGCCGCTGCGCAGGGTGAGCGTCAGGACCGTCTTGTCGGCGTTGTACGCCCACGTCGTCGCGAGCATCGGGACCAGCGTGTTGTCCGGCTTGCGGCGGATCAGCGTGTCGTAGACGGGCTGGTCGTACTGGACGTAGTGGCCGATGTGCGCCTGCGCCGGGTCGAACGACTTGACGTCGACAACGGTGGCGATCGTCAGCGTCCCGCCCTTGGTCGCGGAGCCCGACGCGGCCGAACCTCCGGCCGCCGTGCTGGCGCCGGAGCACCCGGCGAGCACGAGCGTCGCCGCCGTCGCGACAGCGGCGATCGTCACCTGTGGACGTGGTCTCATTCTTCTCTCCTCATGACTGCCGGGGCCAGCGACCCGGGGGTTCATCGACATTGATGAGTTCGCGGCGTCCGATCGCGAGACCGCACGGGTCGTGCTCTCGCGAGAAGGCGGTCGCGGCTCGGGCGCTGCGGCCGAGGGGCGTTCTGGAGCGTCGTCCTGCTGTGCTGTCAGTGACTCGCAGCGTCACCGGTGGCGCCGCGATCGCGGCCGTCCCGCAGGGGGCACGTCAGGTCGAGATCGTGACGTCGTCGTCGGGTTCTGCTTCTGGTCGAAGCACGTCAGCCATGGGTCGTGCGGAGGCTCCGCGACGTGGTGACGGGGGGGCGCAGGTGCTGGTGGCGGTGCGCCGTCCGGAGCAAGTAAGGGCGGTGCGCTCGTGCAGGAGCAAGCGGTTGCCGTCTGTTGCCCCATGCCCTGCCGAGGCACGTAGGGCAACGCACGGCAACCCGTTGCCGTGCG
>DAIDJQ010000172.1 GCA_027451305.1 Cellulomonas sp. | reverse complement strand
GCTGGCCCTGATGCCCACCTACACGTCGTTCGCGATCGCCTGCATCCCGGTGGGACTCGCGTCGCTGACCATGATGACGGCGGCCAACGCGGCCATCCAGATGAGCACCCCGGCCGCGGTCCGTGGCCGGGTGATGTCCCTGTACATGATGGTGTTCATGGGGGCGACGCCGATCGGCTCGCCGGTGGTCGGCTGGATCGCGCAGCAGTTCGGCGCCCGCTGGTCCATCGGCATCGGCTCGATCACGGCCCTGCTGGTGTCCGCCGGTGCCGCGGTCTGGGCAGCACGCGCCTGGCGGGTCCAGGTGCGGTACCACGCGCACGGCCGGCCGCACCTGGTGGTGCACCACCTGGGCGCCGTCCCGTCCGAGCGTCGCACGGAGGTCGTCGGCACCGCTGCCTGACCGGCGGGCTGCCGCGCCGTCGCTGCGGCCGCAGCCGGTCCGTCGCTGTCGGGGGGGCGCCGCCTCCGTCGTCAACGGCGTGCTGCCCGGGCGTCGAGGCGAACGGGTGAACCGGTGGCGCACCGGGGTGAACTCGGCCCGCGCGCCACGGAGCCTCCCGCCCGATATGTCACGATCGCACCGTGGACGACGAGCGCTCTCCCTGGCCGCGCCGCGTGCTGCTGGCGCTGCTCGGCCTCGTCGCCGTGCTCGTCCTGGCCGGAGGCTGGCTCGCCCTGCGCGTGTACCAGGCGGGCACGGCCCTGGCCGATGCGCAGCGGGCGCTCCCCGGCGCGACGTCCCAGCTGAGCGCGTCGGAGGTCGCTGCCGTCAGCACTGCCCTGCCGAAGGTGCAGCACGACCTGGCGCGGGCACGCACGGCCGTCACCGACCCCGTGTGGCGCACCGCGGAGCACCTGCCGTGGGCGGGGAGCCAGCTCAAGGCCGTCCGGGTGGTCACCGTGTCGCTCGACGACGTGCTGGTGTCTGCCGTCCCGGTGCTCGACCGAGCCGAGGGCGTGCTCAACGCCCGGGACACCCTGCTGAGCAACGGTCGCGTGAACCTCACGCCGTTCGTCGACGTGGAGCCCGAGCTGACGCGCGCCGCCCAGGTGTCGGCGACGGCGACCGCCCAGGTGCAGGCCATCGACACCCGGCACCTGGTCCACCGCCTCGCCGGCCCCGTCGGGACCGTCCAGAAGCTCCTCCAGAAGGTCACCTCCCTCCTGGACAACGGCTCCCAGCTCGCAGCCTTGCTGCCGCCGATGCTGGGAGCAGACGGGCCCCGCACCTACCTGGTGGTGGCGTTGAACTCCGCCGAGCTGCGCAGCGCCGGCGGCATCGTCGGCGCCGTCGCGGAGATCCAGGTGGACCACGGCGTGGTGCGGCTCGTCGACCACAAGTCGAACGCCGACTTCACGACGCCGGCCCAGCCGGTGCTCCCGCTCACGGACGCCGAGCTCGCCATCGACACCAGCAGGCTGGGTCGCTTCCTGCAGGACGCGGTGCTCACCCCGGACTTCCCACGGTCGGCCGCGCTGATCGCCGCCCACTGGACCGCCGCCTTCGGCGGTCAGGTGGACGGGGTGGTCGCCACCGACCCCGTCGCGGTGTCCTACCTGCTCGGCGCGGTCGGCGGCGTGCAGACCTCTGCGGGCCTGCTCGACCAGCGGTCCGCCGTCGCAGCCCTGCTGCGGGACCCCTACGTCAACCAGATGGGCGCCGCGGCTGCCGACAAGTACTTCGGTGAGGCGGCCACGGCGATCTTCGGCGCGGTCGTCAGCGGGCACGGCGACCCGGCTCGTCTGGTCGACGCCATGGCGAAGGCGGCGTCCGACGGGCGCGTGCGGGTCTGGTCCGCGCACCCCGAGGAGGAGCAGCGGCTGGCGACCCGCACCCTCGGTGCCGCGTTCCTGAGCGGGCCGTACGCCGACGTCACCGGCGTGTTCCTCAACGACGGGACCGCGGGGAAGCTCGACTACTACCTCACGACGAAGGTGACGGTGGAGGACCTGCAGTGCACCGGTCCGACGCCGACCGCGGACGTCCGGCTGGACCTGACCTACAGCCCGCCGGCCGACGTCGCGTCCTGGCCGCGCGAGACCGCCGGCAGGGCCACCGGCTTCGCTCCCGGCACCCTCGTGACGGACCTGAGCGTGTACGCGGCCCAGGGGGCGCCCCTCCAGTCCCTGCGCCTCGGCGCCGACTCCGTGGTCTCGGGCCTCGGCGCGGAGCAGTCGGGGCGTCAGGTGCAGGTGGTGACCAGCGTGCTCGCGCCGGGCCAGAGCGCCACATACCGGGTCCAGGTCCCGGTCCGGAACGGGAAGGTCCAGGTGTGGGCGACGCCCACCGTCTCCTCGTCGTCCTTCGTCACCGCGTCCTGCCCGGGCTCCTGACGCCGGCCGCCGACCACCTCATCATCTCAAGCCGGACAAATCACCCGGTCGGGGGGCAGTTCGACTCCCCGAAAACATGTCCGTTGCGCGAGGATTGTCCGGTTAAGACCCATAGTCGAGCCAGGGCGGTCCACATGACCACGCATGTACGACGCGGACTCATCGCGCTGATGGCGCTCCTCGTCGGGCTGTTCATCGCCGGACCTGCGGCGGCGAGCTCCCTGCCGATGACGCCCTCACCTCTCCCGACCCCGTGCCCGACCGACCGACCGGGCTATGCCGCTCCGGGCGTCTGCCAGCTGGTCGCGCAGGTCACGCCGGTCTGCACCGACAACGTGCCGTTGCTGCAGTACTCGCTCCAGGCGATGGGCACCACCTTCACCACCGCGACGATCACCTGGGTGCACCCCGGCGGGACGAACGTGGTGCTGACGAACCAGCCGCTGAGCGGCACCCTGCTGTGGCCGGGAACGGTGCTGGACGCGCAGGGCCACGCGATCGACTGGCCGGGCTGGACCCAGCAGCCGGACGGCACCTGGACGCGCGGTGACGCGTTCGACTGGGCGCGCCAGCCCGTGCAGGTCGTCTTCGAGGTCAACCCGTCGACGACGGCGACCGTCAGCTACCCGGACTTCGGCGGTGCCTGTGACCCCGTGAACTCCGCGGTGCTCGCAGCCGAGGACGTCACGCCCGCCTCGTCCGTGCAGTCGGCCGTGCTGGCCGCTACCGGCTCGAACGTCGGGCCGTACGCCATCGGAGGTGCCGGCCTGGTGCTGCTCGGCACGCTGCTGCTGGTGATCCGCTCGGCGATCCGCCGCGGACGTCAGACGAGGCGCTCCACCACGTAGTCGATGCAGGCGGTGAGGGCCAGGACGTCCTCCGGGTCCACCGCCGGGAACATGCCGATCCGCAGCTGGTTGCGGCCGAGGCGTCGGTAAGGCTCCGTGTCCACGATCCCGTGGGCCCGGAGCACCGCCGCCACCGTGTCCGCCTCCACCTCGGCCGCGAGGTCCACCGTGCCCACCACGGTGGACCTCGCGGCGTCGTCGGCCACGAACGGGGACGCCCAGTCCCGGGACTCCGCCCACGAGTAGAGGTGCCCGGCCGACGTGGCGCTGCGGCGTGCGGCCCACTCGAGGCCACCCTGGGCCAGCATCCAGTCCAGCTGCTCGGCGAGCAGCACCAGCGTCGCGACGGCCGGGGTGTTCAGCGTCTGGTCCTGCCGGGAGTTGGTCACCGCCGCGCTGAACGACAGGAACTCCGGCACCCACCGGTCGCCGGCCTCGATCCGCGCCGCGCGCTCGACGGCCGCGGGGGAGACCACCGCGAGCCACAGGCCGCCGTCCGAGGCGAACACCTTCTGCGGTGCGAAGTAGTAGGCGTCGGTCTGGCCCACGTCGACCGGCAGCGCCCCCGCGCCGGACGTCGCGTCCACCAGCACCAGCGCACCCTGGTCCCGCGACCCGGCCACCCGGCGCACCGGGGCCATGGCGCCGGTGGAGGTCTCGTTGTGCGGCCAGGCGTAGACGTCGACCCCGTCGACGTAACCGGGCACCGCGACGGACCCGGGCTCGGCGCTCACCACGTGCGGCTCGGCCAGGAACGGGGCCCGTGACGTGGACGTGACGAACTTCGCGCCGAACTCCCCGAACGCGGCGTGCGCGCTGCGGTGGTCCACGAGGCAGCAGGTGGCCATCGCCCAGAACGCGTTGGTGCCGCCGTTGCCGAGCACCACCTCGTACCCGTCCGGCGCGTCGAACAGCGCCGTGAGGCCCGCACGGACGCGCCCGACGAGCGCGCGGACCGGCTTCTGCCGGTGGGAGGTGCCGAGCAGCGTCCCGCCGACCTCGGCGAGGGCGCTCACCTGCTCCGGTCGGACCTTGGACGGCCCGCAGCCGAACCGTCCGTCCCGGGGCAGCAGGTCGGCAGGGATGCGCAGGTCGGGAGCCGTGGCCACGAGGCCGAGGATAGGGGCTCCCGCCCCCGGCTCGTCGGGCCGACCAACTACCCTGGTCACGCGGGCGCGCGGCCCGACGACGCATGGGGAGGCGTGCCGTGACCGACCTGATCGACACCACCGAGATGTACCTCAAGACGATCTACGAGCTCGTCGAGGAAGGGATCCCGCCGCTGCGGGCCCGGATCGCCGAGCGTCTGGGGCACTCCGGACCCACGGTGTCGCAGACCGTCGCCCGGATGGAGCGCGACGGCCTCGTGGTGCTCAGCGGCGACCGGCACCTCGAGCTGACCGAGCCCGGCATGGCGCGTGCCGTGCGGGTGATGCGCAAGCACCGGCTGGCGGAGCGGCTCCTCACGGACGTCATCGGGCTGGACTGGCCGCACCTGCACGAGGAGGCGTGCCGCTGGGAGCACGTGATCAGCGAGCAGGTGGAGCGCCGGCTGGCGGCCCTGCTGGACCACCCGCGGTCCGACCCGTACGGCAACCCCATCCCCGGGCTGGTCGAGATCGGCGAGCCGGTTGGCGCGTCGGCGTTCCTCGACGGCGTCACCCCGCTCGTGGGGGAGGGCGCCCCGACGACGATGCCGCAGGCCGTGGTGGCCCGGATCGCGGAGCCGCTGCAGGTGGACGTCGAGCTGCTCGCGCGGCTCGCGGACGCGGGTGTCACCCCGGGGGCGCTGGTCGCGGTCGAGCGTGGAGAAGGCCTGGTGACGGTGGGTGTCCCGGGGTCGGGTGTGGTGCTGGACCTGCCCGACGACGTCGCGCGGCACATCTTCGTCACGGTCGTCTGACGTCCCGCCGCGCCCGTCCGAGCCGAGCGTGACCTTGGTCCTACTTGGCTGCGGTGGACCCGGTCATCCGTCCAAGACCTTCACGAGATGGCCGTGACCGGAGCGTGACAATCGGCGAGGGCGTCGGGTACGTTCGTCCTGCTTCCCGGAACCCTCCTCTGGAAAGTCCTCGAGCGGAACGCCGAACCCTGCCGCCGCCACGAGGTTCCGTACAACTCGCCGGCAGGGGCGGGGGACCCAAATCGTGGGCACCGGTGACGGTGTCCTTGGGGTGAAGCCGGGCGGACGGTCTTCGGATCGTGCGCGCGGCCGGGTGTTCTCCCACCCGAACCCGACAGCTGACCTCGTAGGCGCCAGGAGAGGCACACCTGTTGTCGCAGAGCACCGTTCGCGCCCGCCACCGGGCCGCACGCCGTCCGTCCACCCCCCTGACCCAGTTCGCCTCCACCGCCACCGCGCAGATGGCCGTCGTCGGCCGTCGGACCGCGGTGGTTGCTGCATCATCGGGCCTCGTCGTCTCCGTCCTCGGCGCCGCCCCCGCGATGGCCGCCTCCAACGACGCGTCCGGCCTCGCCTCCGTGGACACCGCAGCCCTCACCGACGCGGCCCGCGCCGCCCTCGATGCCGCGCCCGTCGTGACCGCCCCGATGGACGCGACCTGGACCGTCGACATCCCGGACGTCACCGCCGTCCAGCCGGCTGTCGCCGTGAAGGCTGTCGCCGTGAAGGCGGTCGCCAAGGCGGCCACCCGGACCGCCACGGTCACCTCCCGCGCCGCCGCCCGTGTCGCGGCACCGCCGAGCGTCGCCGGCAGCGCCGTGCTGCAGATCGCGGCACGCTACGTGGGCGTCCCGTACGTCTACGGCGGTACGACGCCCTCGGGGTTCGACTGCTCGGGCTTCGTCCAGTACGTGTACGCGCAGCTCGGCATCAGCCTGCCGCGCACCGCCGACGAGCAGCGGGCCGCGGGCACCGTCGTCTCGCGGGCGAACGCCCAGCCCGGTGACCTGATCTACTCGCCGGGGCACATCGCGATCTACGCCGGCGGCAACATGGAGATCGACGCGCCCCGCCCGGGCGGATCGGTCCAGTTCCACGCCATCTGGCAGAGCGCCCCGATCTTCATCCGGGTGTCCTGACCCGGTTCCGCACGGCGAGCCGCACGGCGGCTCCTGCTCCTCGACGAGGCCTCGACCACTCCGGTCGGGGCCTCGTCGCACGTTCGGCGTCAGCCGAGGCGGTTACCCTGGGTCCGCACCACGCGAGTTGCCTGAAGTCATGGACCGGCAGCCAGCCGGCCCGACCGCTGAGGTCAGGAGAACGCCGTGCTGACGACCGGACCCACCCAGGACGTGCCCTCGACCGCCCCGCAGCCTGCGGGCGCCCTCGGCACCGCAGCGACCGCACCGCGCGCGCTGCTGCTCAACGCGAGCGGAGAACCGCTCTGCGTGGTGAGCCTGCACCGCGCGGTCGTGCTGGTGATGACGGGCAAGGCGATCGTCCTGGAGTCCGAGGGTCGGCTGCTGCACTCCGAGCGGGCCGCGATGCCGCTGCCGGTGGTGCTGTCGCTCACGCGCTACGTGCACGTGCCCACCCGCCGTCCGGTGCCGCCCACCCGGCGCACGGTGCTGCAGCGCGACGACCACCGCTGCGCGTACTGCGGCGGCGGGGCCGACACCGTGGACCACGTCCTGCCGCGCTCCCGGGGCGGTCGGCACGAGTGGAGCAACGTCGTGGCGGCCTGCGTCCGCTGCAACCACCGCAAGGCGGACCACCTGCTGCACGAGATCGGCTGGGAGCTGCGGTTCACGCCGCGAGCACCGCGGTGGTCGGTGGCGTTCGGCGCCGCGGCCGTCCGGGCGGAGCCGGTGTGGAGCCGGTACCTGGCTGCCTGACGGCGCCCTGAAGCGCGTTCCCGCTTCACCCCAGCGTTTCGTCAAGGCCGTGCCACGATGTGACCAGGAGGTGCGGTCATGTCGCATGAGAACGTCATCCTGGTCGGCCTGGACGGATCGGACGCTGCGCTGCACGCCCTGGACTGGGCGGCACAGGAGGCGCAGGTGCGGCAGTGGGGGCTGCGGCTCGTGTGCAGCTACGCGTTGCCCTCGTTCGCGGCGGCGTCGTTGGACGGCGGGTACGCCGCGCTGGACGACTCGGCGATCCGCGCCGGCGCCGAGGCGGTGGTGGCCGAGGCGGCCGAGCGGGTGGCCGGTGCGGGGGTGCCGGTGACGGGCCACGTGGCGGTCGGTGACGCCGCGGCCGTCCTCGTGGACGAGTCCCGCGAGGTGGGGCTGGTGGTGGTGGGTACCCGCGGCGGCGGCGGGTTCGCCGAGCGGCTGCTCGGCACCGTCTCGTCTGC
>DAIDJQ010000171.1 GCA_027451305.1 Cellulomonas sp. | reverse complement strand
CCGGTGCGCCCGAGCGGTCGCATCCAGCCGGCCGTGCCCGGCCGCGGGGTCGTTCCCGGCGTCGACGGTGCGGGCGTCGAACCCTGCATGGCAGCTCCTCCTCGCGGCGGACGACCACCGGTGGTCGCCGTGTCCGACCTTCGCACGCCCGGACCCGGCCTGCCTGCGCGTCCGCGCCGCGAACCGCCGGGATACTCCCTCCATGCCCGACCTCTTCGAGTACGTCCAGCACCCGCACGTCGCGCGGCGCCGGGAGACCGGCCCGCCCAAGGTCGCCGCGTCCGCGGCCAAGGTGCACGGCAGCGGGATGGTCGGCCGGTTCAACGCACGGGTCGGTCTGCGCATCACGCTGATCGTCGGCACCATGTGGACCGCCTACCTGTTCACGCTGCTGACCCTGGTCAGCGCCCCGGCGGCGTTCAAGACCGGCAACACGATCATCATCGTCGCGTGGATCGCGCAGACGTTCCTCCAGCTCGTCCTGCTGCCGATCATCATCGTCGGGCAGAACGTGCAGGCGGCCGCGGCCGACGAGCGGTCGCTGGCCACCTACAACGACGCGTCCGCGGTGCTGGAGGAGGCCAAGCAGATCCAGGTGCACCTGATGGCCCAGGACGAGGCGATCCAGCAGATCCTGACGAGGCTGCAGGCTGCCGAGGCGGACCGGGCCGCGCAGCCGGGCCCGGGGCAGGGCTCCCAGCAGGGCTAGCCGGGCGCCGCGGTCAGGTGGTCGGCGGCGCGCCGGCCGGGCGCGCCGCGAGGTAGGCGCGCAGCACCTCGGCCTGGTTGAGGTGCCGGTCACGGGCGGCGTAGACGAGCGTGACCACCGGATGCCGGTGCAGGAGCCAGCGGAGCTCGTCGACCGCCGGGTTGCCGTCGAGCTCGGCCCGGTACCGGGCCGCGAACGCCTCGAGGCGGGCCGGGTCGTGGTCCCACCAGGTCCGCAGCTCGGTGCTCGGCGCGACCTCCTTGAGCCAGGTGCCGACGGCGGCCCGCTCGTGGCTGACCCCGCGGGGCCACAGCCGGTCCACCAGCACCCGGTAGCCGTCCTCGGGTGCCGGGTCGTCGTAGACCCGCTTGGTCCGGACCACACCGCTCATGTGCACCTCGAGGGGGCCGGCAGGAAGGCCGGCAAGGGGACGTGCCGGGGGACGTGCAACGTCGGCGGGCCCGGACTGCGGGCGCCGGGCCGGCTCGGGGGGCCGGCCGGCCCGGCGCCCGCCCCGGCTCAGACGGCTGCGGGGGCCAGCCGGGTGAGCCGCACGTGCCACTCGGTGGGGCCCTCGACGAGGAACTCCGTCTCGATCGGCGCACGCTCGGAGAGCTGGGCGAGCATCGGCAGCGGGGCGTGCGGCGCGACGATGACCATCGAGCCGCCGGGGGCGATCGCGTCGAAGGCGCCGAACACGGCGGCGTGCCGGATGGCGTGCGGGATGGTGCGCACGTCGAGCACCGGGGTGGCGTCGTCGTGGCCGCCGCAGCCGCACGAGCCGGCGGCCGGGGCCGGAGCGCTGGGAAGGATCTCGATGGGCTCGCTCACGTGGTGCTCCTCGGGGACGTCGCGCCGGTGCCGGAGGACCCGGTCCGGACGAGGGCAGCCGTGCCGGCAGCCCGGAATAAGGAGGACATTACTCCGGTAAATCGAGACTCCCGACGACGGCGGCGCCACATCCGCCGAGCGCGGTGCGCGGACCTCAGCGCACCCGCACGTCAGCGCACCCGCACCGAGAGCTGCACGAACCCGCTGCCCGGGTAGGCGGCGCGCTGCGGCTCCACCTCCGGGTCGGGCTCGACCCACTGCGTCGCGGCCAGCAGCTCCTCGGTGACCACCCGCAGCTCGAGGCGGGCCAGCGGCGCGCCGGGGCACACGTGGATGCCGGCGCCGTACAGGAGGTTGTCGGCCGGCGGCCGGTCGAGCCGCAGCTCGTCGGGATCTGCGAACACGGTCTCGTCCCGGTCGGCGGAGGCCCACATCACGGTCAGGCGGTCGCCCGCCTCGAACGCGTGGCCGCCCAGCTCGGTGGGTCGCGTCACCACCCGGCGGTTGGCGATCAGCGGGGGGTGCAGCCGCAGCATCTCGTCCATCGCCGCGGGGACGAGGGTGGGGTCGCTCCGCAGGTCCTGCTGGACCTGGGGACGGGTGGCCAGCAGGTGCACGACGATGCCCACCGACGCGGCGATCGTGCTCAGCTCGCCGACCGTCCAGTTGCGCACGATCGACACCAGCTCCGGCCGCGACAGGGGCCGGCCGTCCACCCGCTCGGTGAGCAGCCGGGTCGTCAGGTCGTCCGGTGCCGCCGGGCCCAGTGCGCGCCGCTCGTCGAGCAGCTGGCCGATGTACCCGTCGAAGTCCTCGGCCAGGTCTGCCATCGCGGCGCGGTCCCGCGCCAGGGTCGCCTCGCGGTTGCGGGCGGTCCACGCGCGCAGCGGCTCGTGCAGCCGGTCGGGCCAGCCGAGGTAGGCCGACTGCGCCCGCAGCGCGAACGCCTCGGCGAAGTCGGCGACCGCCCAGCTGCCGCCGTCCTTCGGCAGCCCGACGAGCAGCTCGCGGACCACCTGGCGGCACTCGGGCTCGAAGGCCTCGACCAGCTCGGTGGTGAAGTACCGGTCGACCAGCTCGCGGAACGCCGTGTGCTCGGGCGGGTCCATCCCGTTGGGGACGTTGAGGTGCGCGGACACCACGCTGGAGAACGTGCCCGGGTCCTCGACCACGCGCAGCACGTCCGCGTGCCGGAACAGCGACCAGCCGAGGTACTCGCTGTGCGCGACGGGGCAGCGGGCCCGCATCGCGTCGTAGGCGGCGACCTGGTGGTCCAGCACCGCGGGGGAGCGGGGGTCCCAGTCGTCAGCGGGCGTTGCTGCGGGGTCACGGTGCACGGGAAGCGCCTCTCGTCGGGATCGGGGTGAGGACGGCTCCGGGGTGCGGGCCGGGGTGCTGTGCGGGTGCGGTCGGTCTGACCGCACGGGTCAGGGTGCGGGCCGGCGCAGCGTGAGGACGCACAGGTCGGGTTCCACGAACGGCGTCAGCCGCACCTGCACGCCGTCGCCGGCGGCCTGCTCGGCGAGCCGCTGGGCGAGCCCGCCGTGCACCTGGCACACCACCTGCGGGTAGCGCGCGGCCGCCTGCCGGAACGGGCACGCCCGCAGCCGGATCTCGTCGTCCACGAGCTCCGGGTCGAAGCCCAGCCGGCCGAACGCCTGCACGACGGCGGCGTCGGCGGCGCCCTCCGGCACCGGGAGCGAGTCGGCCCAGCGGCGACCCGCGGCGGCCGACTCCCCTCGTGCCGAGGTGCCGCTCGCCGCGAGGGCCTCGGCGAGCGCCTCGATCATCTGGTCCCGTGCCTGGTCCGCCGCGAGCCCCAGCGGGCGGTAGTGCACGCTCGGCCGGCCGCGCCGGCGCGCGAGGGCCGGTGCCCGCTCCACCAGGCGGGCCTGCTCCAGCTGGTCCAGGTGGAACCGGACGGTGGTGACGTGCAGGTCCAGCCCGGCTGCGAGCTGCTGGGCGGTCGGCGGCTGCGGTGCGTCGCGCACCGCGTCCAGCACCCTGCGCCGGGCGGGCGACGCCAGCGCCGCGCCGGTGCTCGCGTCGTCGAGGGCCGTCACGCTTTAGAAACTACCATCGTCCGTTATATTGACCGGATGCCGCGACCGGACCCGACGGACGCCGCCGTGCGCACGGGTCACCCCGGCGCGCGACCGCGCGTGGTGCTGGTGACGGTGTCCGACCGGTCCGCCGCCGGCGAGCGGCCCGACCTGTCCGGGCCCGCGGCCGCCGAGGTGCTGACGGCCGCCGGGTGGCGCGTCGACGAGCCGAGAGTGGTGCCCGACGGCGAGGAGCCGGTCCGCGCTGCCCTCGCGGCGGCCCTCGCCGACGGTGCCGACGTCGTGCTGACCCTGGGCGGGACGGGGGTGGGTCCGCGGGACCGGACCCCCGAGGGCACCAGGACGGTGCTCGACCGTGAGCTGCCCGGCGTCGCCGAGCTGGTCCGGGCGCGCGGCCTGCGCAGCACCCCGACCGCCGCGCTGTCTCGCGGGGTCGCAGGGGTGGCCGGACACTCGTTCGTGGTGAACCTGCCCGGGTCACCTGCCGCCGTCCGCGAGTCGCTGGAGGTGCTCGTGCCCCTGGTACCGCACGTGCTCGACCAGCTGCGTGGCGGCGACCACTGATGGCCGCGCTCGCCCGGGTGACGAGCAGCCCGCTGGACCTCGCCGAGCACCTCGCGGCGGTCGCCGACCCGGCGTGCGGCGCGGTGGTGACGTTCGTCGGCCAGGTCCGCGACCACGACCCGGACGCCGCAGGCCGGGTGACGGGCATCGAGTACAGCGCCCACCCGGACGCGGGGCGCGTCCTGACCGAGCTCGCCGACCGGGCCGAGGCGACCGGCGCCCGGGTCGCCGTGAGCCACCGGACCGGTGCGCTGGCGGTGGGCGACCTCGCGCTGGTCGCCTGCGTGGCGACGGCGCACCGGGCCCAGGCGTACGAGGTGTCCCGGGAGCTGGTGGAGCGGATCAAGTCCGAGCTGCCCGTGTGGAAGCGGCAGAGCGAGGCCGACGGCCGCGCCAGCTGGGTGGGGATCTGACGTGGTCGGCCCCCTGCGGACCGCGCTGCCGGTGACGATCGGCCGCCCCCGGCCGGCCTTCGAGGGGGCACGAGCGGTGCCCGGGCGCCGTGGCGACCCGCTCGTGGACACCTTCGGCCGCGTCCACCGCGACCTGCGCATCTCGCTGACGGACCGGTGCTCCCTGCGGTGCACCTACTGCATGCCGGCCGAGGGCATGGCGTGGCTGGCCGGGCCGAGCATCCTCACGGCGGACGAGATCGTCCGGGTGGCCCGCGTCTGCGCGCAGGACGGGATCACCACGTTCCGGCTGACCGGCGGGGAGCCGCTGCTCCGCCCCGACCTGGTGGACCTGGTGCGACGCCTGTCGGCGCTGCGCGGGCCGGGCGGCCGGCCGGTGCAGGTGGCGATGACCACCAACGGCATCCGGCTCGCCGAGGTGCTCGACGACCTGGTGGCGGCGGGCCTGCACCGGCTGAACATCAGCCTCGACACGCTGCGGGCCGACCGGTTCCGAGCCCTCACCCGGCGCGACAGGCTGGACGACGTGCTGGCGGGCATCGCCGCGGCGGCCGCCTCGCCGCTGCGACCGCTCAAGCTCAACGCGGTGGCGATGCGCGGCGTGAACGACGACGAGCTCGCGGAGCTCGTGGCGTTCGCGCTGGCCCACGGCGCGCAGATGCGGTTCATCGAGCAGATGCCGCTGGACGCGGGGCACACCTGGGACCGAGCCCGGATGGTGACCCGCGAGGAGATCCTCGACGCGCTCGCGGCCCGGTGGTCGCTGACCCCCGTACCGGGACGGGGTGGTGCACCCGCCGAGACCTTCCGGCTGGACGGGACCGACCAGAGCGTCGGGGTGATCGCAGCGGTCACCGCGCCGTTCTGCGGCACCTGCGACCGGCTGCGGCTCACGGCCGACGGCCAGCTGCGCAGCTGCCTGTTCGCCACCTCCGAGCTGGACGTGGCCGCCGTGCTGCGCGGCGGGGGGACGGACGACGAGGTCGACGCGGTGCTGCGCGCGTGCGTGCGCGGCAAGCTGCCGGGCCACGGCATCAACGACCCCGGCTTCCTGCAGCCGGCGCGCGGGATGAACGCGATCGGCGGCTGAACGGTCCCGGCAGCGCGATCGGCGGCTGAACGGCAGGCGCCGGCCCGCAGGAGCGCGGTGGCGCGTGCGTCACGGCGCGAGCGGGCGGGGATGCTGCCCGCGCCCGGGCCTCCGGTCAGCCGCCCGCGAACGGCGGCAGCACGTCCACCACCGCGCCGGCGGGGACCGGCGCGTCGGCCGTGCCGGCACGCAGGCCGCCGACCAGGAA
>DAIDJQ010000170.1 GCA_027451305.1 Cellulomonas sp. | reverse complement strand
AGGCGCGGGGAGCGTGAGGGGGCTGGGCGGCGTGAGCGGTGAAGGGGTACGGGTCTTGCTCACAGGAGCCGCTTACACCGACAACGCCCTCGACCGTGGTTCGCAGGGGGCAGGAACCGCAGGAGGGCGTCGTCAGCCCAGTGGTGCATCGGCCGAGCATCAACGGGCTCGGGTCGGCCTGTCCGATCAGGTGATCGCGCAGGTCGGAGCAGCTGTGGGGGTGCCTGGACCGCCGCGTCGACCGTCGTGTCAGCGAACCGTCGACGCGGCGGCGAAGGGACGTGTTGGCATCTCTTCGCCGGTGGTGGGCAGTTCGGCTGCGGTTTCACTCGGACGGGTCGGCTGATCCTCGTTTGCGGCGCACACCCGTGCTCGCTGACGGCCCAGTCGCTGCATTCGGGCCACGCCTAGGTCAGGCGTGGCTTGAGTGTTCGTGGTCGGGGTGGGCGGCGGGCTCGATCTGGAAGGTCGAGTGCTCGACGGCGATGGCGAAGTGGGTGGCGACGCACTCCTGGAGCTCGTCGAGTATGCGTCCGGCGTGCCCGTCCTCGAAGCACTCGCTCTCGACGACGACGTGGGCGGACAAGACTGGCAGCCCGGTGGCGATCAAGGAGGCGTGGACGTCGTGGACCTCGCGCACGTGCTCCAGATCGCGCAGGTGGGCCCGCACCGCGTCCAGGTCGAGGCCGGGTGGTGTGGACTCCAGGAGGACCGAGGTGGTCTCCCACAGGATCTTGGCGGCGCGGGGCAGGATGAGAAGGCCGATGAACAGGCCGGCGATCGCGTCCGCGCGCTGCCACCCGGTCGTGGCGATCACGATGGCGGCGACGATCACCGCGAGGGAGCCGAGGGCGTCGTTGGCGACCTCGAGGAACACGGCGCGCAGGTTGAAGTTCGCGGACCGTCGCGAGGCGAGCACCAGCATCGACGCGACGTTCGCGACGAGGCCGATGATGCCGAAGACGACGAGCTCGGTCGATGCGATCTGGGGTGGCGAGGACAGCCGTCCGATGCCTTCGATGAGGACGTAGACACCGATGGCGAGCAGGATGGCCGACTGGGCGAGTGCGGCGAGCACCTCGGCACGCCGGTAGCCCCAGGTGCGCTGCGACGTCGGGGCGCGCAAGGAAAGGTGCGCGGCGAACAGGGCCAGGGCCAGGCCGCCGGTATCGGTGAGCATGTGCGTGGCGTCGACCAGCAGCGCCAACGAGCCCGTCAGGAGCGCGCCGACGACCTCCGCGATCAGAACGGTGGCGGTGATGGCGAAGGCGATCGTCAGCCGGCTGCGGTGGTCCTCCCCGCCGCCGGCGGCGTGGTCGTGGTCGGCCCCCCTCATGAGGGGCGGTCTTCCCGGTCGATGTCGGCGTCGTCGTCGTTGAGATCCTCGAGGACCTCGAGCGGCGTCTCGAGCTCGCCGCCCCAGGCCTCCAGGCCTTCGCGCACAGCCAGGGCGCCGACGATGAGTGCGGCGACCGAGTCGGCCCACTGCCATCCGAAGAGGGAGTTGGCCAGCAGTCCGATCAGCACCGTGCCGGACAGGTAGATGCACAGCAACAGCTGCTTGGCGTCAGCCTGCACGGAGCGCGAGCCGAGCTCGCCTCCGGTGTGAGACTCCCACCAGGCCAGGGCCGGCATGACCAGCAAGCTCGCGGTGGCGATGCCGATGCCGAGGGGGCTGCGGTCGACGTGGCCAGAGCCGGCCAGGTTCACGATCGCTTCGACGGTCACGTAGGCGGCGAGGGCGAAGAACGCGATGGCGATGGCCTTGACGGTGACCTTCTCCCATCGTTCGGGGTCCTTGCGCGTGAACTGCCACGCCACGGCCGCCGCGGAGGCGACTTCGATCACCGAGTCCAGTCCGAACCCGATCAGCGCCGTCGAGGAGGCATGCCTGCCCGCAACGATCGCGACGACTGCTTCGATCACGTTGTACGTGATGGTGATCGCGACGATCCACCTCACGCGACGGTGCAGGACCGCCCGCCGGTTCGTGGTGGGCGCGCTCATGCCAGGCACTGCCCGGCACATCCCCGGTTCGGGCACGCCGAGGCGATGCAAGCCGCGTCCTCATCAACGGCAAGCGTCACCTCGATCAGCATCGCCAACGCCTGAGCCAGGCGCGGCTCGGAGATCTCGTACCGCGTGCGCCGCCCCTGCGGCTCGGCCACCACGATTCCGCAGTCGCGCAGACATGTCAGATGGTTCGACACGTTCGACCGCGTCAACCCCAGCGTCGCCGCAAGCTCGCCGGGGTACCCCGGACCATCCAGCAGGGACAGCAAGATCCGCGACCGCGTCGGATCGGCCATCGCCCGACCCAACCGGTTCATCACCTCAACACGCGAAGCAATCGTCAGCACCCGTTGACCATACAGTCTCCGCTGACCCAAAGTCCAAGCCCGAGCATCCAAGGCGCTCGCGCGGACAGTCCAGTGCCCTGATCAGGGGTTTGGGTTCTCGGTGCCGCCGATGAGGGTGGCCAGTGGGTGCGGGTCGCTGGCGACGGCTTGTTGAGGAGCCGGTAGAACAGCAGGCCGCGGGAGCGTGAGGTGCGCCGGTTGAACCGGAAGGTGAACTCGTCGAGGTAGCAGTCGAGCTGGCGGCGGGAGATGCCGTGGTGCAGGGTGCCGGCGACCCATTGTCTGAGCAGTGAGGCGACCAGGTGCACGCCGGGCAGGTACTCGTGGGCCGGCTCGGGCGAGGTCGGCATCACCCGGTACTCGTGGGTGTAGCCCTGCCCGGCGAGCTGGCGCAGGTTGCGGGCGCCGTCGGTGCGGATCAGGGTGCCCGGGGCGATGACCTGGTGGGCGAAGTCGATCAGCTGGCCGGAGTTGCGCGCGTCGGCGCGGGCCAGCTGGATGCGTCCCAGCTCGTGCCCGGGCGGGGTCTCCAACGCGACCATGGCCGGCACCTTGGTGATGACCACGCTCGAGGCGGGCTTGGCGCGTCCGCCGACGAGGGTCTCGTCCAGCTCGACGACGTCGGCCAGCAGGTCACGCTCGGGGCGGACCATGACCCGACGCAGCTTGTGCAGCCAGGCCCAGGCGGTCTCGTAGGAGCCGAAGCCCAGGACCTGCTCGCTGACCTCGTCCGAGAGTTGATCAGGCCTCGACCAGGGTCTCGGCCTGTGGGGGCGGCATCGTCGCGTCGGCCGGCACGGTGCGGCGTGCTCGCCGACGGCCGTTCACGATGATCGCGGCGCCGGTGATGACGCTGGCCAGGCCCCACAGCTGCGGCTGGGTCAGCCCGAACAGCGCGGGCGTGTTGATCCGCAGGATCTCGACGAGGAACCGTGAGATCCCCGAGAGGATCAGATAGGCGCCAAGGATCTCGAGCGGCGGACGGGTGCGGCGCTGGAGTGCCCACAGGACCGCCGCGATGACGAGGGCGGCGAGGAACTCGTAGAGCGGCGTCGGGTGCACCGGTACGTCGGTGGGCACCACTCCGTTGGGGAACGCCTCACCCCAAGGCAGCGAGGTCGGCTTGCCGTAGGTGCCGTCGCCGGCCAGCCAGCATCCGATCCGCCCGACCCCGTAGGCCAGGGTCAGGGGGATGGCGGCCGCGTCCAGGACGAACGCCGCCGGCAGATGTCGCCGCCGGATGATGACCAGGAACGCGGCGACCCCGCCGACCAACCCGCCGTACCAGGTGAAGCCGGCGCCACCCAGGTGGTGCCACGAGAGCTGGTCGGTGTGCTCGAGCAGGAAGTAGATCTTCCCGCCGACGAAGCCCCAGATCGTCGCCCAGATGACGAGGGAGTAGGCGTCGTCGTCCTTGAGTCCGGCCCGCCGGAAGGTGCGGCCCAGCAGCCACGCGGCGAGCAACGCGGCCAGGGCCTTGCTGAGCCCGTAGGACTGGACATGGATGCCCAGGAAGGAGAACAGGATCGGTCGCATAGTCAGCCGCGGCCTACAGGCCGAGCTTGCCCTTGACGATGCTGAGCAGGTCCTTGGGGTCGATCCACATGGAGGGGTAGTCGCCCTTCCAGACCTGGTTGCCGCTGGCGTCGACGAGGACGAAGCCGTGCCCGGGCAGGTCGGCGTGCATGCCGGTGCCGAGGGAGCCGTACTCCTTGGAGACGGTGCCGTCGTCGAGCAGGAACGGGGTCTTGGCCCCGACGGCGGCGGCGGCCTGCGTGATGTCGGAGGCCTTGTCCATGACGATCGGCCAGACCGTGATGCCGGCGGCGGCGAAGCCGGGTTCCTTCTCGTCCTGCGCCTGCTGGACGATGCAGGACTGGCAGCCGGCGCCCTCGGAGAAGTACAGCAGGACCGGGTGGCCGCGCTC